>NZ_JBBATF010000210.1:0-3985 GCF_040398885.1 Mycobacterium sp.
TGAGCATGTCGGGCTTGAGGCCGAACGCGATCGTGCCGCCGCCGTGGACGGCGAACTGCACGTGGGTCTCGTCGACGACGAGAACGGCGCCGGCTGCGCGCACGTCGGTGTTCAGCGACGCGACGAACTCCGGGGTCGGCAGCACCAGCCCGCAGTTGGTCAGCGCGGACTCGACCAGGACTGCGGCGACGTCGCCGCGGGACAGCCGGGCCCGCAGGGCGTCAGGGTCGTTGTAGGGCAGGGCGTCGGTGGTCTGCGCCGTGGCGGGGTCGAGGCCGGTCAGGTCGGGGGCCATGTTCTCGCCGTTGCCGCGTGACCACAGCGTCTGGTCGAGGTGGCCGTGGTACTTGCCGTCGAAGACGAGCACGGTCGAGCGTCCGGTCGCCACCCGGGCGATGCGCAGGGCGTCGGTGTTGGCGCCGGTCGCCGAGAGGGTGAACTGCCACTGCGGCAGGCCGAAACGCTCGGTGAGAAGCCGGCACACCTCCACGGTGTCGGTGGTCGGCAGCAGGAAGTGGTTGCCCAGCAAGGCCTGGTCGTGGATCGCACGCACGATCGGCTCCGGGGCAAACCCGGCCGGCATCGCCAGATCGCAGGCGTTGAAGTCCAGATAGGTGTTGCCGTCGAGATCCTCGAACCGGGATCCCGATCCCCGGACGGCCACGACCGGGGCATGGCGGTACAGCGAGCGCATCCAGGCCATCGGAACACCGCCCGGCATCACCCGCTCGGCGTCAGCCAGCCAGCGGGCCGACCGTGGAGTCCGCTCGCCGAAGGTTTTGAGCTCGCGGTCGATCATCTTGCGCGCACGCAGGATCAGCGCGTCCTCGACATGGGCGTATCGGGATGTGCTCATGGTGGATCTCGTCCCTGGTTCCGGGCTTGGTCGGCCGGTTTGAGCCGCGCGTCGACGCTACCGCGGTGGTTGATGATTTGTCTAGCTTAGACATATAGTCCATAAGCATGGCAACGGCTCGGCGTGACCGTCTTCCCCCGATTCCCGCGGACGTGGCGGCGGCGGCCACCGCCCTGACGACGCTGTTCCACCCCCACGTCGAGGTCGCATTGCACGACGTCGCACGGGATCGCCTGGTCGCCATCTGGAACGCGTTCTCGGGCCGAAAGCCCGGCGAGGCGTCCCTGCTCGATCCGGAACTGCTCGCCGGTTTTCCCCAGGGACAGGTCCTCGGCCCCTACGAGCAGGTCGACCGTCAGGGCCGGCGGCTGTCGTCGGTGAGCGTGAGCGTCGATGAGGGACGAATGCTGTTGTGCATCAACTTCGACCGGTCCGCCATCGACTCCGCGGCCCTGCTGCTGTCGGCCTTCGCCGCCCCGCGCGAGCGGAAGCCGGATGCGTTGTTCCAACGGGACTGGCGGGCGACGGTGAACGGCCTGATCGAGGACTGGTGCCGATCGAACGGGGTGCCCCGGTCTGCACTGAGCCGGGAGGACCGCCTATCCATCGTGGCCGATCTAGACGAGCGCGGTGTCTTCGACACCCGCAACGCCGCCGAACACGTCGCCGCCGCACTGGGGGTATCCCGGGCGACCGTGTACAACCTGCGCAAGGAACTGGCCCGAATGCAGGCCGCATGATCGGAATCATCTCTCCTAACCAGCTCCACGACGCGGTGAGCTGGCAGGACGCCCTGATCGCGGTCCACGACTCTCTGATGCACCTTGCCGCAGGACGCGTCATCCAGCCACCCGCGGTCGAGATCCGCATGCCCGGCCACGGCGAACTCCACGTCAAGGGCGGCCACGTCGTCGACGACGACTGGATCGTGGTCAAGGTCGCCACCGGCGGGTTCCCCGGCGGCCCGCCCACAGGGTGTCTGCTAATCGTCGACGCCACCACCGGGGCACCGGCCTGGCTGCTCGACGATCGAGGCCGGCTGACCCTGCTGCGGACCGCGGCCGCCGGTGCGCTGGCCACGCTGAGCTTCAGCCGGCACGACGCGCAGTCGGTGCTCATCGTCGGCACCGGCGACCTCGCCGCCGCTCTCGTCGAAGCGCACGCGGCAGTCGCACCCCACGTCCGTGTCACCCTCTGGGGTCGAGACATGGACCGGACCCGGATCCTCGCCGACCAACTCGGCGTCGCGACAGCGCCGGACCTGCGCGCTGCGGTCTGTGCCGCCGACGTCATCGTCACCGCGACCAGCAGCCGCAAGCCCCTCATCGAAGCCGACTGGGTTCAACCGGGAACTCACCTCACTGCCATGGGCGCAGACACCGTCGGCAAACAGGAACTTCCGGTGGCTCTGCTGGAGCGCGCCGAGGTGATCGTGTGCGACGACGTCGCCACCGCGCTGAACGCCGGTGAGCTTCAGCACGCAACGCCGGAGATCCACTCCCGTGTGCGTGCCTGGCCGGATCTGGTGTCAGCCGGACCGCTGACGCGCGGTGAGGACGCCATCACTGTCGCCGACCTCTGTGGTATCGGGGCCGAAGACGTCGCCATCGCCGCCGCCGCACTGCGAGGGATCAATCTCCCATGACCGACACGCCCGCGTTGGGGATCGAGGTCGTCGTACTTCGCGTATTCACCAACGCCGCAGGCGATTTCGGCAACCCCCTCGGAGTGGTCGATGCGGCTGCGGTTCCAACGCCGCGGCGCCAGGCCCTCGCGACCGACTTGGGTTACAGCGAGACGGTATTCGTCGACCTGCCCGCCACCGGCGCCACCACGGCGCGCGCCTGGATCTTCACCCCGACAACCGAACTGTCCTTCGCCGGCCACCCCACGGTGGGAGCGGCGTGGTGGCTACGCGAGCGCGGAACCCTCGTCGAGAGACTGCAAGTTCCGGCCGGGGATCTGCAGGTCCGCTACCTCGATGACCAGACCGCCGTCGTCGCGCGGGCCGAATGGGGCCCGGACTTCGTCATCCACGCCCTCGCGTCGGTGGATCAGGTCCTCGCCGCCGACCCCGCCGACTACGCCGACGACGGCTACCACTACCTGTGGTCCTGGCTCGACCGCGACCGCGGGCACATCCGGTCGCGGATGTTCGCCAACGAACCGGGCGTACCCGAAGACGAAGCCACCGGTTCGGCCGCGGTTCGCCTCACCGGCCACCTGCGCCGCGACCTCGCCATCACCCAGGGCCGGGGATCGCAGATCCTCACCACCTGGTACCCCGACGGCCGGGTGTCGGTCCAGGGCCGGGTGGTCAGTGATGGGGTGCGTCGTCTTGGCTAACAGCAGGATGTCAACCGTGATCGACCGCGACGCCGCGTTGGCCTTCAGATCCTGCAGGTAGCTGTTCAGGAAACCCCGCCGGGTTGTGCAAGCGCGGAAAGCCAATTGGGAGCCGAGATGACGAGATGACGAATCGGCGGACTCGCCGCCGGTCCTACGTCTCGAAGGGTCCGGGGAAACATTCCGCCCCTTGCGCGACCGCTGATAGGAAATGAAACGCCAAGTGACACGAACCCAGATGAAACGTCGTGAGACAGCCGAAAGAAACGCTGGTCAGAACAGACTGATATGAAACGGAGGTCGAGAACCTACATGTAGGTTCTCAACTTTGACTGCACTTTTTCACGATCGACCTGCTCGCCCCGACGGCAAGTTCCAGATAGCCAACCAGCGCTCTACGGCAAGGAGGACATGGTCGCTCCGCCACGAAACTCGCTGGCGCTCAGGGACGAGTTGGCCGGCCAGGTGACAGTGATGGGGCTTGATCATGCCGCGCATAACATGCTCCAGGAGCAGCCCAAGGCAAGCATCGAGGCAATCGACGATTGGATTAAGGCCGATTTGCCGCGATAGAAGGCCCGACGCGGCAGGCCAGTGGGCGAGTTGTGTGGAGCGCCCCTCGCCCAAGACCCGTCGGTCGAAAACCTGCGGATCGGCGAACGGGCGGCGATATTCTCCAGGGCATTCCAGACGCGGGGGAGGACAGGCTCATGCTCGAGGTGATCGAGAAGGGATCTTCTAGCGAATCGCATCCGACACCACTGCTCTTCGTCCACGGGGCCT
>NZ_JBBATF010000211.1:0-3963 GCF_040398885.1 Mycobacterium sp.
CTGCTCACCGGTTTCACCGAGGTCTCCATCTTCGCGCTCAACATCACCACCGCGCTCGGGCTGGCGCTGGCCATCGACTACACCCTCCTGATCGTCAGCCGCTACCGCGACGAAATACACAGTGGCGCAACGCCGCAGGACGCGCTGCTGCGCACCATGTCGACAGCCGGGCGCACGGTGCTGTTCTCCGCGGTTACGGTCGCGCTGTCGCTGTCGGCGCTGATGCTCTTCCCGATGTACTTCCTGAAGTCCTTCGCCTACTCCGGGGTCGCGACGGTGGCGTTCGCCGCGGCCGCGGCGGTGATCGTCACCCCGGCGGCGATGGTGATTCTGGGCGACCGGATCGACGCGCTGGACCTGCGCCGGTGGTTGCGCCGGCTGCTGGGCCGGCCCGAGCCGGTCGCGCCACCGGTCGAGCGGATGTTCTGGTACCGGTCCACCAAAGCCGTGATGCGCCGCTCGGTTCCGATCGGGGCCGCCATCGTGGCCCTCCTTGTTCTGGTGGGGCTTCCGTTCCTGCACATCCGGTTCGGCAGTCCCGACGACCGGGTGTTGCCGCAGAGCGCATCGGCCCACCAGGTGGGCGACCGGCTGCGCGAAGGCTTCTCCAGCAATCTCGGCAACGGCCTCAGTGTGGTCATCCCGCAGATCGATGCCGCCGCGGCCCCGGATCTGGACCGCTACGCGGCCGAATTGTCGAAAGTCCCCGATGTCACCCTGGTCTCCGCGCCCGGCGGCACCTTCGTCGGCGGCGCCAAGGTCGGGCCGCCGTCGGCGCCGGCCGGTGTGGCGGACGGCAGCGCGCTGCTGTCCGTGCGCAGCACCGCACCGCTGTTCTCGGATGCCTCCGATGTTCAGCTCGACCGACTGCACGCCGTGGCCTCCCCTGGTGGCCGCGAGGTGCTCATCGGCGGCGGTGCCCAGATCAACCGGGATGTCGTCGAAGCCGTGACCTCGCGAATGCCGTTGGTGCTCATCCTGATCGGCACGATCACCTTCGTTCTGCTGTTCCTGCTCACCGGCAGTCTGGTGCTGCCGGCCAAGGCGCTGGTGCTCAATGTTCTGTCCCTGTCGGCCGCGTTCGGGGCGCTGGTCTGGGTGTTCCAGGAGGGCCATCTCGGCGCGCTGGGCACCACATCGACCGGCACCATGGAGGCCAACATCCCGGTGCTCATGTTCTGCGTGGCATTCGGCCTGTCGATGGACTACGAGGTGTTCCTGCTCGCCCGGATCCGGGAGTTCTGGCTGCGCTCCGGCGGCAGCCGGGCCGACGCCGACGAGAGCGTGGCACTCGGGCTGGCCCGAACCGGGAGGGTGGTCACCGCGGCGGCCCTGATCATGGCGATCGCGTTCGCGGCGCTGATCGCCGCGCAGGTTTCTTTCATGCGGATCTTCGGCCTCGGTCTGACCTTGGCGGTGATCGTCGACGCGACCCTGGTCCGGATGGCGCTGCTGCCGGCGTTCATGCAGGTGATGGGCAAGTGGAACTGGTGGGCGCCGGCACCGTTGGCGCGTCTGCACGAGCGCATCGGCATCACCGAGGAGCCACCCGAACGCCGGAATCCCCCGCGCGAGTCGCTGGCTACGGTGGGGAAGTGACCCAGAGCCCGGCCGGGAAGACCCTGCACCACCCGCTGTTCGCCCGGATGTGGACGGTGATGTCCGCCCACGAAACACCCCTGTTGCTCCGTCTGCGCGCCGAGAACCTGGCCGGTCTGTCCGGGCGGGTGCTGGAAGTCGGGGCCGGTACCGGAACGAACTTCGCGCACTATCCGGTGTCGGTGCGTGAGGTGGTTGCCCTTGAACCGGAGGTCATGCTGGCGCCCAGGGCCCGGGAGGCGGCGGCCGCCGCCCCGGTTCCGGTGACCGTGGTCGAGTCCACCATCGAGAGCATGCCGACCGGCGAGCCGTTCGACGCGGTGGTCTGCTCGCTGGTGCTGTGCTCGGTCGAAGATCCGGAAGCCGTTCTGCGGCAACTCAATTCGGTCCTCAAGCCCGGCGGCGAACTGCGCTACTTCGAGCATGTCGCCAGCACCGGATGGCGTGGAGGATTGCAGCAGCTGGCCGACGCGACCCTGTGGCCGCGGATCGCCGGCAACTGCCACACCCACCGCGACACCGAAGGTGCGATCAGGGCCGCGGGTTTCACCGTCGACGTCGCGCGTCGGCAGTGGACCTTCCCGGCGTGGGTGCCGCTGCCGGTGTCCGAGGTGGCCATCGGCCGGGCCGCGAAAACCTAGTTCCCGGGGAGCAGGCCCGGCAGTCGCTGCAGCAGCGTGGGCAGCGCGGCGCCGGCACTCTCCCGCACCGACAGGGTGACCCTCGAGGACAGCGGAGTCTCCTCGGGATTGACCTCGATCACCGCCGCCCCCTGCGCCAGTGCCAGGTCGGGGAGCATCGCCGCCGGATACACCAGCGCTGAGGTGCCGACCACCACGACCAGGTCGGCGGTCGACACCGCCTCCACCGCCGCCTGCCACGGTTCGTCGGGCAGTTGCTCGCCGAACCACACGATGCCGGGCCGGATCAAGCCGCCGCATTCGCACGGCATGGGCTCCTTCTCCAGCACCGGTTCGGGCATGTCGGGCAGCGGGCCGTGGTGGCGGGAACCGCAGGTGTGGCAACGGAATTCGGTCAGGCTGCCGTGCAGGTGGTGAACGGTGCGACTGCCGGCGCGCTCATGCAGATCGTCGACGTTCTGGGTGATCACGGTGACGTCGGCGTAGTCCTGCCACATCGCCACGGCGTCGTGGCCGGGGTTGGGCCTGACTTTCTTGGCCAGGTGGTGGCGCCACAGGTACCAGGCCCAGACCCGCTCCGGGTGCTTCTCCCAGCCGTCGGTGCTGGAGACCTCGTAGGGGTCGTATTTCGACCACAGCCCCGTCTCGTCGTCGCGGAAGGTGGGCACCCCGCTTTCGGCGGAGATCCCCGCCCCGCTGAAGACCGCGATCCGCATCCGGGTGGAGTCGGTCAAGCCAGTGCCCCTCTCATGCTCGAGTCGGCGCCGGATCCCGCGGCGAAACGTGTCCTCGCAGCGCGGACAAACGGCCGCCGAAGTGGCCGTGACTATATTCGACTCACGACGTTCCAGCTGCCTTCTGCCCGCGCGAGTGGCGCCGGGGCAGTCCCGCGACCGGGCCGCCCCGGGCCATAATGGCGCATGTGTCGGAGTTGGCCGAGTGGCTGGGTGTGGACGGCCGATCCCCGACGCCGATCTTCGATCAGCTGCGGCTCGGGGTGATCGGCGCGGTGCGGGACGGCCGCCTGCCGGCCGGTGCCAGGCTGCCCACCGTGCGGGAGTTGGCCGGCGAACTCGGCCTGGCGGTCAACACCGTGGCCCGCGCCTACCGCGAACTGGAGGCCGCCGGGGTCGTCGAAACCCGCGGCCGGCAGGGCAGCTTCGTCGCGCGCCGGGACCCGACCGACGCCGCGATGGCGGCCGCCGCCCGGACCTACGCCGAGGCGGCGCGGGCTCTGGGCCTCGGCCGCGACGAGGCCCGGCGCTACCTGGATTCGGAGTTCCCGAATTCCAGCAGGGCGTAGACGCCCCGGAACGGCTTCATCGGCCCGAACGCCCAGAACGCCGGGAACAGCGTCTTGAACATGAATCCGCGCCCCTGCGGCATCGGGACGTCGTGGACGGCCCCCAGGCCTGGGACGGTTCCGGCCAGGGCGCGCAACTGGTCGATCGACAGGCTGAACGGCATCGGGGGCACCCGGTAGTGCCTGGACGCCCGGATTCCCTTGGGTGCGACCTTCTTGATGACGGTCGGCGGTAGGTCGAAGAACATCCGGCCACCGGGAAAACGCTTGGCGCACTGGCGGATCAGATCCATGGCCTCCTCAGGCTGCAGGTACATCAGCAGGCCCTCGGCGGTGATGAACACCCCGTCGTCCGGGTCGACACGGTCCATCCAGCTGTAGTCCAGGGCCGACTGGCCCAGATTGGTGATCCGCGGGTTG
>NZ_JBBATF010000212.1:0-3957 GCF_040398885.1 Mycobacterium sp.
CCGGAGCGCGGCAAGATCATCATCGACGGCACCGACATCATCCAGTGCTCGGCCAAGGAGCTCTACGAGATCCGCACCCTGTTCGGCGTGCTGTTCCAGGACGGCGCGCTGTTCGGCTCGATGAACATCTACGACAACACCGCCTTCCCGCTGCGCGAGCACACCAAGAAGTCCGAGTCCGAGATCAACAAGATCGTCATGGAGAAGCTCGACATCGTGGGCATGCCCAACGACGGGCACAAGTTCCCCGGCGAGATCTCCGGCGGTATGCGCAAGCGCGCCGGCCTGGCCCGCGCCCTGGTGCTCGATCCTGAGATCATCCTCGTCGACGAGCCCGACTCCGGCCTGGACCCGGTCCGCACCGCCTACCTGAGCCAGCTGCTGATCGACATCAACGCCCAGATCGACGCCACCATCCTGATCGTGACGCACAACATCAACATCGTGCGCACGGTCCCGGACAACATCGGCATGCTCTACCGCAAGCGCCTGGTCATGTTCGGCCCCCGCGAGGTGCTGCTGACCAGCGAGGAGCCCGCCGTCAAGCAGTTCCTCAACGGTCGCCGCATCGGCCCGATCGGCATGTCCGAGGAGAAGGACCAGGCCACCGCCGCCGCCGAGGCGGCGGCCATGGAGGCCGGTCAGGGCGACGGCGGCCTGGAGGAGATCGAGGGCGTGCCACCGCAGCTGACGACCACGCCGGGTATGCCCGAACGCAAGGCCGTCGGCCGCCGCCAGGCCCGGGTGCGCGAGATTCTGCACACCCTGCCCCCGGCCGCCCAGGAAGCCATCCTCGCCGACCTGGAGAAGACCGGCGGCGCACCGTCGGGCCAGACGTACGCGGCCAGCCCCGACTACGGGGACTGATCGCGTACGGGGGACCGATCGCGCTGACCAAATTCTGACGAGACCGCTCGTCGACAGCTGATTTGCTGTCGATCCGGCCGCAGCTTGGGTAGCGTTTGCTCGTCTGATTGCTGAGGAGGCACAACGCGATGGAACGTCGAAATCTGCTGGGAACCGGTGCCGTTATCGTCGGGCTCGGCTCGGCCCTAATCTCCGGGGCCGCCGTCGCCTCGGCCGACACCGGCGGCCCCGACGGTCAGCAGACCGACAAGGCGTCGCGCAGCGCGTCCGCACCCCGCGCCTCGGCGCCCGACCGCCGCGGCAGCACCCGCGCCAAGCCGAGGCCGGCCCCGGCCGCGTCGGCCGACGAGGCGCCACCCGCCGGCCGCAAGAACTCCTCCACGCTCCCGTCCGCGCAGCGCCCGCAGCCGTCGGCGGCCACCGCCCCGGCGACCGAGGAACCGGCCACCGCAGCGCCGGCGACCGCAGCGCCCGAAGCCCCCGCCGTCGTCCCGGACGCCGCCGCACCGGCCGAAGCGCCCGCACCCGCACCCGCCGCCGCCGGGCCCGCCCGGGTCACCGTGGTCCGCACCGCCAACGACACCCCGCCCGCCACCGTCGTGCAACGTATCGCCGACCCCGCCCCGGCGGCCAAGGCGGCCGCCGCCAAGCCGGTGCGCGACTTCCTGACCAGCGTCGTCGACGCCCTGGGCGGGGGCTCGGGCAGCCCGGCGGTGGCCACCACGCCCGCGCTGGCCGCTTTCTCGGGCCAGCGGAAGAGCGCCGCCCCGGCCGCCGTGACCGGTTCGCAGGTCTCGGCCGGAGCCCCGCCGATCCCCACCCTGCCGGGCTTCAACAACGGCGTCACCGGCGTGCAGGTCGGTCACTCCCGGCTCGAGATGCCGGGCGCCTTCATCGGCAAGACCGTCGCCGCCGACTGGTACTTCCCGACCCAGGTCGACGGGTCCGTCGACGCCCAGGGGGTGATCTGGCTGCAGCACGGGTTCGGCGCCGCCAACTTCTTCTACTCGGCGCTGGCCAAGGATCTGGCTCAGCGCACCAACAGCATCGTGGTCGCCCCGACGCTGTCGTCCATCCCGTTCACCTTCTCCGGCGGCTGCCTGAACTGCGCCACCTCCCAGGAGGCGGCCGCGGCGGCGTTTCTCGACCCGACCCGCAGCGCCCTGGTCGACAGTGCCGTCGCGGCCGGCTACACCGGTGATCCCGACCAGCTCAGGGGCAAGTTCGCTGTATCCGGGCATTCGGCCGGCGGCGGGTTCGCCAGCGCGGTCGGCGGCGACTACATCGGGCAGGGCTCCGACGCGCAGGACGCCAACCTGGTCGGTGTGGTCATGTACGACGGCGTCTCCAACGGCGCCTTCGACGGCACCTTCGAAGACCAGGTCAAGACCCTGGCCGGCGCCGGCAAACCGATCTACCAGATCGCCGCCCCGGCACAGGCCTGGAACGCCTTCGGCGCCACCACCAACCAACTGGTCAACACCCTGCCCGGGCAGTTCGTCGGGGTGGTGCTCAACGACGGCTCGCACGTCGACTCGGTGCTCGGCGTGAACCCGCTGTTCGACTTCGTCCTGCAACTCGTGGCCGGGCGGGTGCCGCCCGGCAACACCGCCGCCACCCACCTGCTCAGCACCGGCTGGGTCAACGACATGTACGGCGGCAACACCCCGCAGACCGCGGAGTACGGCTTCTACGCCGGCGCCAACAGCCCGATCATCATGGGGCCGACGGCGGCGATCGGCCTGCCGACGCAGATCGCCAACCCCTCCACCCCGCTGTACAAGCTGACCGCCGCCGTGCTCGGCCTGTTCGGCATGGACATCTCCAGCGGCATCCCGACCAGCACCGACAACGGCATCGACGGGGTCATCGTGCCGCCGCTGTCCAACGGGGTCACCGGGCTGCGGACCGGCAGCGCCGTGCTGAACATCCCGTCCGGCAACGGCTACGCCGCCCCGGCCGACTGGTACTTCCCGACCCAGGCCGACGGCACGGTGGCGGCCAACGGCGTCATCTGGCTGCAGCACGGGTTCCTTGGCTTCAACGGCTGGTATTCCGACATGGCCCGGGCCCTGGCGCAGGAGACCAACAGCATCGTCGTGGTGCCGCAGATCAACTGGTTCGACGACGCCTTCTCCGGCGAGGCCGCGGCCGAGATGTTCGTCGGGGACCGGGGCTCGCTGAACCTCAGCGCCAGCCTGGCCGGACTGCAGGGCCCGCTGCCGGAGAAGTTCATCCTCACCGGGCATTCGGCCGGCGGGAACTTCGCCACGGTGGCCGGGGCGGGCACCGTCGACAACGGCGCCGCCAAGGACCTGCTCGGCGTGGTGATGTTCGACGGGGTGTCCTTCCCGGAGGTGTTCCCGACGGCCATCGCCAAGCTGGACAGCCTCAACATCCCGGACTACCAGATCGCGGCCACCCCGCAGAGCTGGAACGCCTGGGGCACCACCACCGACCAGCTTGCGCTGCTGCATCCCGACCAGTTCATCGGTGTGCTGATCGACGACGGTTCGCACACCGACTCGGTGCAGGGCGACAGCCTCTTCGCCCGGCTGGCCGCGGTCGCCAGCGACATCCTGGTCAAGCCCTCGCCGCCGGGCGGCAAGGAAGCGGTGCGGACCTTCGCGACCGGGTGGGTGAACGACCTCTACGGCGGCTTCGACCCCGCCAGCCCGGTCTACGGCTTCTACGGAAACCCCAACGACGGCACCTACGTGCCCAACCAGCCGATGGTGATGGGCGAGGCGGGAGCGACCACGCTGCCCGCGCCGCCGCCGGTCGACGTCAACCAGTACGCCGGCAAGTGGTACGAGCAGGGCAGCGTCCGGCAGTTCTTCTCCATCGGCCTGGTGAACACCACCGCGACCTACACCCCGCAGCCTGACGGTTCGATCAAGGTGGAGAACTCCGGCCAGTACTTCGGCCCCAACGGCCCGGCGGTCGACATCGTCGGTGCGGCGGTGCCGGTCAACAGCCCGACCAACACCCGGCTCAACGTGGGCTTCGGGCCGCGGCCGCCCGGGGCCGGCGATCCCGGCAACTACTGGATCATCGACTACGCGCCGGACTACAGCTGGGCGATCGTCA
>NZ_JBBATF010000213.1:0-3954 GCF_040398885.1 Mycobacterium sp.
CCGCTGGCACCGCCGGCACCGCCCAGTAGAGACCATTGCGGGCCGTCTGCGGTGTCGGTGACCTCGACCCCGGCGGCTTTGAGCCGATCGCGGATCTCGTCTGCAGCCGCCCAATCCCGGTTCCGCCGGGCGTCGTCACGGCGGTTCAACTCCGCGTCGACCAGCACACCGACGGCGGCCAGTGCGGCGGCGGTCTCATCGCGGGTCTCCCAGCGTTCGTCGAGGGGGTCGCAGCCCAGAATCGCCGTCATGGCGCGGATCTCGCTGGCCTTGGCCAGTGCGGTCTGGTGATCGCCGGCTTCCAGTGCGCGGTTCCCCTCGGCGCGGGCGGCGTGGACCTCGGCCAGGGCCGCGGGGACGGCGAGGTCGTCGTCGAGGGCGGCGGCGAATTTCCCGGTCCAGGTGGTCGCCACCACCGCACCCACCCGGGTGCGGACCCGGTGCAGGAAATCCTCGATACCTGAGTAGGCGCGGGCGGCGTCCTGCAGTGCGGTCTCGGTGAACTCCAGCATGGAGCGGTAGTGCGCGCTGCCCAGGTAGTAGCGCAGTTCGGCGGGCCGCACCCGTTGCAGCACAGCGGGAATCGCCAGCACATTGCCCAGCGACTTGCTCATCTTCTCGCCACCCATGGTCACCCAGCCGTTGTGCAGCCAGAAGTTGGCGAAGCCGTCGCCGGCGGCGCGGGCCTGCGCGATCTCGTTCTCGTGGTGTGGGAATACGAGATCCATTCCGCCGCAATGAATGTCGAACTCCGGGCCGAGGTATTCGTGAGCCATCGCGACGCATTCGGAGTGCCAGCCGGGACGGCCCCGGCCCCACGGCGTCGGCCATGACGGCTCGCCCGGCTTCGCTCCCTTCCACAGCGTGAAATCCCGCTCGTCCCGCTTGCCGGCGGCCAGGCTTTCGCCTTGGTGCACGTCGTCGATCCGGTGACCGGAGAGCCGGCCGTACTCGGGGAAGCTCCGGACGTCGAAGTAGACGTCACCGGCTCCGGTGTAGGCGTGACCGTTGTCGATGAGCCGCCCGATGAGTTCGACGATCTGGGTGATGTGCCCGGTGGCCCGCGGCTCGGCCGAGGGCGGCCCCACACCGAGCGCGTCGTAGGCCGCGGTGAAGGCACGCTCGTGAGTGGCCGCCCATTCCCACCAGGGCCGGCCCGCTTCGGCGGCCTTGGTGAGGATCTTGTCGTCGATGTCGGTGACGTTGCGGATGAAGGCGACGTCGAGGCCCTTGGCGATCAGCCAGCGGCGAAGCACGTCGAAGGCCACCCCGCTGCGGACGTGCCCGATGTGCGGCAGGCCCTGCACGGTCGCCCCGCACAGGTAGATCGAAACCTGACCCGGGCGCAGCGGCACGAACTCGCGCACTTCACCGGAGTAGGTGTCGTGCAGGCGCAGGCCGGTGGTCACGACGTGGCAGCTTACCGGGAGGCCCGCACGACCAGCGCCGTCGCGACCGCGGCCATTCCCTCGCCCCGGCCGGTGAGTCCGAGGCCGTCGGTGGTGGTTGCCGACACCGACACCGGCGCCCCGAGCAGTTCGGAGAGCACTCGCTGGGCCTCGTCGCGGCGCGGCCCGACCTTGGGGCGGTTGGCGATGACCTGGACGGCGGCGTTGCCGACGGTGAATCCGGCCCCGGCGAGCAGGTCGCGAACATGGGTCAGCATCTGCGCGCCGGTGACACCCCGCCACTGCGGCTGGTCGACGCCGAAGACCCCGCCGAGATCCCCGAGGCCGGCTGCCGAGAGCAGGGCGTCGCACAGGGCGTGCGCCGCCACGTCGCCGTCGGAGTGCCCCGAGCAGCCGTCGGCGTCGTCGAAACGCAGTCCGAGCAGCCAACAGGGGCGTCCGGGCTCGATCGGGTGGACGTCGGTGCCCAGACCGACCCGGGGCAGCGTCACGATCCCAGAACCGTCCTCGCCAGCCGAAGGTCCAGTGCGGTGGTGATCTTGAAGGCCAGCGGGTCACCGGCCACGGTGTGGACCGGGATGCCGATGTTCTCCACCAGGGAGGCGTCGTCGGTCACCGGCAGCGAGCCCGCGCGCTGGTACGCCCGCCGCAGCAGATCGGTGTGGAAACCCTGCGGAGTCTGCACCGCGCGCAGGCCGGAGCGCTCGGGGGTGCCCAGCACCACCCCGTTGGCATCCACGGCCTTGATGGTGTCGACCACCGGCAGCACGGGTACCACGGCTCGCATGCCGTCGCGCAGAGCGGCCACCACCCGCTGAATCTGGTCCACCGGCGTCAGCGGCCGGGCGGCGTCGTGGACGACGGTGAATTCCGGCTCGCCCGCGGCGGCCAGCGCGAGACGGACGGTGTCATGGCGCTCCGGGCCGCCCCCGACCACCGTGACCCGTCCGCTGAACCGGGCGGCGGTCTCGTCGACGCGGTCGGCCGGCACCGCCACGATCACCCGGTCCACGACACCGGATTCGAGCAGGCCGTCGACCGCGCGTTCCAGCATGGTCCGGCCACCGAGATCGACGAAAGCCTTCGCGATGCCGGCACCGAGTCGTTCACCGCTGCCGGCGGCCGGGACGACGGCGACGGTCTCGGTCACCGTTGTCTCTCCGCGCCGTCGATCGTCACAGCGCCTTCAGGAGGCGGCGGCCAGAACCTCGTCGAGAATGGTCGAGGCCTTGGCGTCGTCGGTGTTCTCGGCCAGCGCCAACTCGCCGACCAGGATCTGCCGCGCCTTGGCCAGCATGCGCTTCTCGCCGGCCGACAGCCCGCGCTCCTGGTCACGGCGCCACAGGTCGCGGACGACCTCGGCCACCTTGTTCACGTCGCCGGAGGCCAGCTTCTCCAAATTGGCCTTGTAGCGGCGCGACCAGTTGGTGGGCTCTTCGGTGTGCGGAGCGCGCAGCACCTGGAAGACCTTGTCCAATCCCTCCTGGCCGACCACGTCGCGGACTCCGACGTACTCGGCGTTGTCCGCGGGCACCCGAACGGTCAGATCACCCTGCGCGACCTTCAGGACGAGGTACTCCTTCTGTTCGCCCTTGATGGTCCGGGTTTCGATCGCTTCGATCAATGCAGCACCGTGGTGTGGGTAGACAACGGTGTCTCCGACCTTGAAAATCATCAGATTAGAGCCCCTTTCGCCCTCCGATACTAGCACGCGCCCGGACAGCACGTGGATCAACGGTGCAGGTCAGGGGCATCGCAGCCGGATTCCGGGGGTTGACAACGGCGCAAATGTCTGCATCGCCCGGCCCCGAAGGCCACCGCGCGGCCCCGTGCGGGCCTCGCGCGAGCAGACGCACGACGCCCGGTAATCGCCTTGATCTACCGCGCGGCGGGCAGACCTACTACTGTGCATAGTCGAAGCGCGGCGGCTGGCGCCGACCGCATAGCCGAGCAGGAGGCTGACGTGAACCGCTTGTCCAACCGCCTCGCCGCCGCGTCCGCCGGCCTGGTGGCCGGCGGCCTGATCCTCACAGGTTGCGGCGCGGGTCAGATCTCCCAGACCGCCGACCAGCAGGCGGCGGTCAACGGCAACTCCGCGAACGTGAAGGACATCGCGCTTCGCAACGTCCACATCCAGGCGGCCCAGAGCGGCGACTTCCTGCAGCCCGGCCAGACCGTGCCGCTGGTGTTCGTGGCCGCCAACAACTCCTCCGACGTCGACGACAAATTGGTGGGAATCACCTCCGACACGGGCACCGTGACGCTGACCGGCGACGGATCCATCCCGGCCGGCGGCGCGCTGGTGGTGTCGGCCGAGGGGCAGGCGGAGCCGATGGGCAGCGCCAGGCCGGAGACCGCCGTGGTGACGCTGAGCAAGCCGATCACCAACGGGCTCGCCTACAACTTCACCTTCAACTTCCAGAAGGCCGGGCGGACCACGGTCGCGGTGCCGATCGCCGCCGGCGAGGACTGACACCGCCGACTGCGCGGGGCTCGCTCGACCCGGCGCGGGGTACCGGGAATTGGCGCGGGGTACCGGGAATTG
>NZ_JBBATF010000214.1:0-3947 GCF_040398885.1 Mycobacterium sp.
CATACCGCCCAGGATCTTGCGCCGCGAGAGGCCCGAACCCGTGGGTTCGTCGTCGGGAGTGGTGTCGTTACCTGTACCGGTGTCGGTCATGAGTTGCATCCCCTGTTCGTCGTTCCGCGCTGGCGACTGGCAGTCATGTTTGCATGAGCAACAGGAATTTACTCAAGTTCTCGCAGGGTGTCCTCGAGTTTGGCGAGACGCTCTGCAATTCGGTAACTGCGAGCCGACACGGCGTAGCGGGCAACCATCGGATCCGCGTCGCGATATTCCGGCGGTGCGATCATGCCCATCTCCGCTTTCGCCCTCCACTCAAGTCCTGTTCTTGCTACACAATGCGTAGTGGCTTTGGGTCCCGGCCCTTGGTCAAAGGCGCAGGGTCGTTTCGTTCCAGCGAACTTAATGGGGGTGTTGCGCATGACTCGGAACGATGAGGCGAGGCAGTGGCTGGCCGATTTCTCCCGCACCTCCGAAAGCAGCGAGACCCTCGACTATCTGGTCGGGGTCGTCAACGACGAGATCCTCGCGGCGCTACCGGACTTCCGTGACCCCACGATTAGCGCCGAACTGGACGAGTGCACCAGGGCGCACTGGAAGGGCTTCATGGCGGTGGTCGCCCGGGACGCCATCGAGGTCCAGCCCGGGCCCCAGATCTTCGACCTCGCCCGCACCCTGGCCCGCCGCGGTTTCGAAGTCACCGTATTGCTGGCGGCGTATCGGATCGGACAGCGCGCGCTCTGGCGGTGGCTCACCGAGTTTCTGCAGACGCGGGTTGCCGACCCCGCCTTGGGGTCGGCGATCCTCCTGCGGTTCTGGTCGCACGCCGCACTATGGATCGACACCACTATCGAGACACTGATCGGCACGTTCGCCGACGAGCGCGACCAGTGGCAGCGCGGGAGTCTGGCGCGCAAGGCGGCGATCGTGACCACGATCCTGGACGGGCAGTGGGTGGACATCGACGCCGCCGCGTCGGCGCTGGCCTATCCGCTGCGCCAGTGTCACACCGCCTTCACCCTGCGCGTCGACCAGAGGGTTGCCGAATCCGAAGTGCAGCGGTTGCTCGAGTCCGCGGCCAGGGCTCTCGGAACCGCTTTGGGGGGACAGCCGCTGATGGTCTCCAGCGGTGCGCGGTCGGCGTGGTGCTGGACGGCCACACCGCAGACTGTCGTCGGTCCGACCGAGCCTGTCCTGCCGACATTCGTCAGCGGCACCGCGGGCACCTGCCACCCGGGGCTGGAGGGATTCCGCATCAGCCACTCCGAGGCCAGCGCGGCACTCACCGTCACACAGGGCTCCGACGCCCGCTTAGTTAATTTCCCGGATGTCGAAATAGCCTGTCTGGCGACAGGACTACTCGACGCGGACGCGCGCGGAGCCTTCGTCCGCCGGCACCTCCGCGGTCTTGCCGACCCGGACGAATCCACCACACGCCTGCGTGAAACATTGCGGGTCTATCTGCGGCACGGCGGCGACGCGACCGCGGCCGGCGAGCGACTCAACCTGCATCCCAACACCGTGCGCTACCGCATCAGACAGGCCGAGAAGAAGCTCGGGCACCCGATCGCACTGGGGCGGGTGCAGGTCGAACTCGCGCTCGAGATCCTCGCAACGCCGGGCGCCGCGATATGAGCGGTCACAACGAGTGACGGCCTTTTTGTACCGGACGACATTTTTTTGTTCCGGACGACATTTTCGGTCGTTTTCCCACTGAAGGGCACGGTAGGTGGCTAGCATTCCGTCCCATGGGGGATCAACACCAACCGAAGATGCCGGGAAACCGGTAGAGAGAGACGACCATGCAACTGTCCGATAGCCACAGCGAAGTGTTGCGCGTCCTGGCCGACACCGTCGTGCCCGCCATGCCGCGGGACGACGATCCCACCGGCTTCTGGGCGGCAAGCGGAAGCAGCCTGGGGGCCGATGTCGCCGTCGCGCAGGCGATCTCCGGGATGCCCGAGGAGCAGCGCACCGGCCTGCTGGCACTGCTCGACGGCCTGCACGCGCAGGGCTTCACCACCGGTTCGCAGGAGGAGCGCGAACAACTGCTCGGCGCAGTGGCGGCGATGGGTGCGGCGCCCGAGGCCGGCATCAACGCCCTGGTCGGGCTCACCACCATGATGTCCTACTGCAGGCCGGACCCGGCCACCGGTGTCAACCCGGCGTGGAAGCAATGGGGTTACGACGGGCCCCCGCAGTGGGACCGCCGCGGACCCGATCCTCTGCCGACCTACACACCCACCGGCGAGGCGGAGACGATCGACGCCGACGTCTGCGTCGTAGGCTCGGGGGCCGGCGGCGGCGTGATCTCCGGCATGCTGGCCAAGGCGGGGCTCAACGTCGTCGTGCTCGAGGCCGGATCGAACAAGAACGAAGCCGATTTCAACGGCTACGAACTGCAGGCCCTGAACGAGTTGTTCTGGAACGGCGGCCCCTGGCAGACCTCGAAGATGAACATGATGACGCTGGCGGCGAGCACCCTCGGCGGCGGCCCGACGCTGAACTGGCAGAACTTCCTGCGCACCCCGGCGTGGGTCCGGGAGCACTGGGCCGAGGAATTCGGCTTGAAGGACGTCGCCACCCCGGATTACGACGAGGACCAGGATGCCATCTGGACACGGCAGGGCGTCAACGATTCTTGCTCGGACTACAACGAGTCGCACCAGGCGATGAAGCGCGGCGCCGAGGCGCTCGGCTACAACTTCCACAAGCTGAGCCGCAACGTCGACCCGACGTACTACCGTTTCGAGGCCGCCGGTCACACGGGCTACGGTGACGGTACCGGGGCCAGGATCGACCTGCGTTCCACCTATCTGCGCGATCTCGTCGAGGCCGGCGGCCGGATCATCGTCAACTGCCACGCGGACCGGGTACTGGTCGAGGATGGCCGGGGGGCCGGCGTCGCGGCCACGTACACCAATCCGCAGACCGGCGCGACGACTGCGGTGACCGTCAGGGCGCCGAAGGTCGTCGTGGCGGGCGGTTCACCGAATTCGCCCGCCCTGCTGCTGCGCTCCGGCATCGGCGGACCGGCCGTCGGGAAGAACCTGCACATGCACCCGGTCGTCTCCTGCCTCGCGCTGTACCCGCAGCAGATGAGCGGATGGTTGGGCGGTCCGATGGTCGGGCAGGTAGACACGTTCGCCAACATCGAGGATGGTTACGGGACCCTGCTGCAGAACGCCCAGTGGTTGCCGGCCGTCATCAGCACCGGCGTCGCGCGGGAGTCCTTCGCCCAGCACAAGGAGACGATGTCCCGGCTCGGCCAGGCGGCGATGTGGATCGGAATCTCGCGCGACCGTGGGTCGGGCTCCGTCACGATCGACGAGAACGGCAGACCGGTCCTCAACTACGAGCTCTACGACCCCGTCGACGAGCGCGTTGCCAACCAGTCCCTCGAAGGACAGATCCGCATGCACCACGCGGCGGGCGCCGATGAGATCATCCCGATGTCGGAGGTCTTCTTCCGGTGGCGGCGCGGCGAGGACGTCGAGGAGTTCATCGAGAAAATGAAGGATCTGCCGAAGGCTCGTGGCGGCCACCGGCTGGTCTGTGCGCACCAGATGAGCTCGTGCCGGCTGGGCACCGATCCGGAGACCTCGGTTGCCAACCCGAACGGTGAGCTGCACGACACCCCGGGGGTGTACATCGGCGACGCCAGCGGTTTCCCGACCGCCAGCCTCACCAACCCCATGCTGACGACGCTGGCGATGGCTCACCGCCTCGGCCGGATCATGACCGCGGACCTCGGTACCACCGTCAGCTGACGACCGGACGGTCGCCGCAGCCACGGAGGCCCTCCGTGGCTGCGGCGGACCGTGCACTGAAATCGCTCAATTTGCTCCAGATCCAACCAACTCGAAGGGGACATGACCATGACAGACAATCAGCCTGATCAGCAAGATCAACCTGATAGCCGCGTCTCCCGACGCACCGTCCTGGGCGGAATC
>NZ_JBBATF010000215.1:0-3914 GCF_040398885.1 Mycobacterium sp.
GGGCACCTTGGGGCGGCTCCGGCTCCGCGGCCAGAGCGTTTCCGACACGGGCGCCCGATCGGGCGCACCCGTCACGGGCCGGCTTTGGACACCACGCGGAAGAACCGCTGACCGCCCGGGAGCGGTTCGAGGTGTTCGACCTGCCGGGCCTCTGGCCGGCCCGGCACCTCCAGGATCGGAGTCCAGACCCCGCTGGCCTCGAGTGCGCCGGAGGCCTGCAGGGTGTAGCTCCGGCCGGCCGCCGCGGGAAACCTCAGCACGAGCCCCCCGGCCGAGACCTGCGCGGTCAGGCGCAGCCCGTCGTCCGGTCCGCCGGTGCCCGGGGTGCCGCCCTGGGTGGTGCCGGCCCGCCATTGGGCCCGGTCGTTCCAGGTATCCGGCGTGGCCTGTTCGTCCGCCACCTCCATCGCCATGCCTCCACCGTCGGCCGCCGGGTGCCAGTCGCGGTACTCGAAGTCCAGCACCTCCTCACCACCGCCGTCGAGCAGGCGGAGTCGCTCACCCCCGTTGTCGAGGCGCCCGACGTATTGCCCGGCCACGGGCACCGAGGTGCCGTAGCGGGCTGCGAATGCGGTGGGGTTGGACACCACCACCAGCCGCCCTCCGGGCTCGAGGCGCCGGATCGTGCCCGAGCCGAAGTCGAACTCCACGCCGTCGACCAGCCGCACCCCGACGAGGTCAATCGTGTCGGTCGTCGACAGGTTCCGCAGCTCGATGAACTCATGTTCCTCGGACGGCACGGCACCGGCCGGCTGGGGCGGCGGGTTGAAGTGCAGCTCGGTGATCCGCAGCCAGCGCTGCGCCGGGCTGGGGTCACCCAGGTAGGCCAGCTGATGCGTGGGGCTCCCGGCCGCGTTGCGCAGGGTGAGGGTCTCACCCCGGGCCGACAGCTGCCCGGAATACGGACCCACCACAAAGAGACCCTGGCCCCCGCGCGGCCCGGAGGTGCGGGCGCGGAACCGCCGGACGTCGGGGCTGACGTACATCACGCTGTTGGAGGGCATCACCGTGCCCGGCCGGAAGGTGAAGTCCACCGCACCGGACAGGCGCCACCCGCTCAGGTCGAGGGCCAGGCCCGAGCGGTTGGTGAGGGCCACCCATTCCTGGGCCTGGTCGGCCGAGGCCGGGTTGAACTCCACGCCCAGGATCTCCGGGGTGGCGTCGTCCGGCTGGGCCAGCGGGATCCCGGCGTTGCTGGTGTTGTTGATGCCGATGGGCCGGGCGGTGTTGGTGATGCTGTGGGTCTGGTACCAGTGACGGCGGCGCGGCTCGATGAACTGGTTGAGCAGGTCGCCCACGCCGGCGGCGAAGGTCTTGTTGGCCGCCCAGGGCGAGGCGCCCCACTTGGCCCGGTCGAGCAGCGCCTCCGGCCCGAGGAGGTTGGTCATCGCGATCACGCGGTTCTCCAGGATGCGCCGCTCGAACGGGGTCCCGGGCGGCTGCACCATCAGGTCGAGGATCGAGCGCTGCCGCCGCAGGAGCATCTGCCGGGTCTCGGGCAGGCGCACGATCACGTCGTACAGGCGGTTGAAGTTGCCCCCGGTGCTCGAGCCCCCGTACAGCGGGTGGCTCTTGGAGCCGTCCACCGTGGCCTCCAGCGGGTTGCTGCCGCCATAGAGCTGGCCCCACGAGGCGTTCATGTCGAAGGGGATGTTGCGCCAGAGGCCGTCCCCGAAGGTGTCGCGGTAGAGGCTCATGTTGGCCCAGACGTCGTCGTTCTCGGCGCACCACCGGGTGCCCGCCAGGTGGTTGATGACCTGTGGCAGGTCCAGCAGGTCGAACACCGTGTTGCGTCGGGTGGCCAGCGGGGCCGACTCGTTGATGCCGTTGGCCAGCTGCAGGTAGTCGGTGCGGCTGGGATCGTTGTCCGGCTCGAGCTTCTGGAAGACCCCGGTGCTGGCGAAGTTCGGCGTGACGTTGCCCACGGCCTTGTAGAGGGCGCCGCGCGGGTCATAGCCCATGCGCTCCATCTGCTCCTGGCCGATGACGTCGTTGTGGAAGGCCAGCTGGTAGAACTGCCCGTTGAGTTGGACCCGCACCGGATAGTGGAAGGGCGAGGGCACGCCGATCTGGTCAAGGAACCAGAAGCAGAGCCCCTGCCGCAGGTAGGCGGGGTCGAGGTACTCGGCCAGGAGGGCCGACTTGCGCACGCTGCCGCCCGGCCCCGGGTGGCGCAGTTCGTGGCCCCGGTGGAACTCGAGCCGGTGGGACTTCTTGTTGAGCCCGGCCGAGGTGTTGCCGCGCAGCTCCATGTACACGTTGTCGTAGAGCTCGCCGTCGTGGAAGAGCGACACCCGGCCGCCGGTCTCGGTGTCGATGGCCCCGAGCTGGTTGGGCGCGACGAAGAGGTGGAAGACCGGCAGGCGCGTGGTCAGGTTGGTGGGCTGCACCACGGTGCCGAGGTACTCGGGCGAGGTGGTCGGGCTCGGGAAGAGCG
Organism: Mycobacterium sp.; assembly: GCF_040398885.1. Classification (GTDB taxonomy): domain Bacteria; phylum Actinomycetota; class Actinomycetes; order Mycobacteriales; family Mycobacteriaceae; genus Mycobacterium. The sequence goes on from NZ_JBBATF010000215.1 coordinate 2,438, forward strand.
GCCAGCGCGAGGTCGTTCCCTGGGAATCCGTGGCGACGATGCGGTAGCGGATCATCTGGCCCGGCGCGGCCAGGTCGGCCGGCAGCGTCGCCCCGTAGACTCCGTCCCCGGCGGCACCGTCGCCATGGGCCCCGTCGTCCGCCATGGACAGGCTGGCTTCCGCACCGAAGAGCACCCGGTAACGCACGGTGACCGAGGCCACCGGCTGGAAGCTCGCCCGGACCTTGGCCGTCACCCGCAGGTCCTCGGTGTCGGTGGGCACCTGGGGGCTGTGGCGCGCCTCCTCGATCACGGGGCCGGGAATGGCGGTGCCGCCGAGGTTCGGGGCACCCGGGGTGGCTTGCGTGAAGTAGACCCCGGAGGCCCCCCGCTCCCAGGACCTTCCGGCCGGCACCTGCACCACCCCGTGGGACAGGTCGGGGACCTGCCGTGGGTAGGTGGGCTTGAATTCGCTGGCCACGCTCACGCCGTCGGGGCGCACCAGCGCGAGGTATTCGCCGCCGGCCGAGAGTTGGAAGCCGGTGTGCAGCCGTGCCCCGGGGGTCCGCCGGTCCGCGCCCGAGGCGAAGACCACCAGGAACCCGCCGGCTGCGAGGTTCGTGGCCGGGAAGCGCCATTTGGCCAGGTCGCCGGGATCGTCGGTCAGGCTCCAGCCCGTGAGGTCGACCGCCGTGTCGGACGGGTTGAAGAGCTCGATCCAGTCGACGAACTGGCCGGTCTCGTCCTTGAGGGTGCGGGTGTTCGAGGCCATGAACTCGCTCAGGTAGGGCGACGCCTCCGAGGCGCCCGGGTCGAGTCTCAGGTTCCAGGGAGCCCCGGTGAAGGCGTTGGGGCTCGCGGCCAGGTCGGTGATGCCGTGATCCGCGGCCCAGGTGAACTGGACCTGCCCGGGAGCGGGCTGCGAAAACCCGAACCGGTACCGGCTGGCGTCGAGCACCACGACCGAGTCGGCCGGTTGGCCGTTGACCCGCAGGTCGGCGGCGTCCACGCCGCTCACCGCCTCGCTGAAGAGCACGGTCGCCGAGTCGAGCGTCCGCACGGCCGCCCCGTCGGGCGGCTGGAGGGTGACCACCATCGGCGGGGAACGGTCCACCAGCGTGTAGGTCACCGGTCCGTTGCCGGCCAGTCCGGCGTCCATCCGGTTGGGCGGCTCGGCCAGGTCCGTGACCGTGTGCGCGGGATCCCAGGACACGGTGACCGGTCCGGGCGGCGGTGGCGTGAACTCGAAGCGGTGGGTCGCCGGGCCGGCCACCAAGACCGACCGGGCCCCGATGCCGTTGATCCGCAGGTGCGCCGCCACGACGCCGGTGACCGGTTCGCTGAAGGTGACGGTGACCGAGGCGAGATTGCCGACGGTCGTCCCCGGGAACGGGTCCCAGCCCAGCACGCGCGGGGGAACCGGGTCGCGGGCGATGGCCTCGAGCGAGGCGTCGAAGCCCAGGTCGCTGCTGCCGAGGCTGCTCTGGAAGACCTGCAC
>NZ_JBBATF010000216.1:0-3911 GCF_040398885.1 Mycobacterium sp.
GGGGATCCGGTGGAGCCGCTGCCCGCCGCGCCGCCGGTGCCGGCCAGCAGTGCGTCGATCTGCCCGTCCAGCAGGGCCTGCGGTCCGATGCCCGTCGCGGTCACGTCGACGACGGTGATCCCGGCCGGCGCGCACGCCTGGGTGATCGCGGCGACGGCCGCGGCCAGTCTCGGGTTGGGCGCCTGGTACCCCAGCCGCACGGTCAGCGGCTGACCTGCCAGTGCCGCCAGTGCGGCCTCCGGATTGGCCACGTTGTACTGGTCGGCCAGCGGGCCGGTCTCCAGCACGGTGTAGGCGTCCTCCCGGACCGGGTTGAGCCGGGCCTGGGCGATCGGCATCGCCGCGTTCGCGGCGATCAGATCCCGCGGCGTGCACGACGCCACCGCCCGCCGGGCCTCCGGCGCGGACAGCGGGCCCTGTGGGGCGAAGATGAGCTGTTCGATTCCGCCGGAGAGGATTTCGGCGCGCTGGTATTCATCCGGTGTGGTCAGCGTCCCCGACGACCCGGTGGCGATGTCGACCACGTGGAAGGTTCCGTTGTTGATCCGGTCCTGCACATCCACCCCGCGCGGCCACACCGTGATCCGCTCGGTCAGCGGCTTGGCGCCCCACCACTGATCGTTGGCGACCAGCACCACCGCACCGCCGTCGAGGACGGAGTCGATCTTGTACGGGCCCGACGACGGGAACATCTTGAGTGCCTCGGCGTCCATCCCGGGCTTGAGGTCCCAGACGGTGTTCCAGGCTTCGGCGATCCGGCCGGCCGCCACCGGGTCCCCGCTCTGCAGTGCGCCGGTCACGTCGAGGCCGAGTTTGTCGCTGAGCACATGGGAGGGCATCAGCGATGTGGCGGTGAACAACTGGGCGGAGTCCGAGATCCCCCGCAACGGCAGGAAGTTGACCCGCGCCTTCTTCTGGCCGGGTTGGCACTCCACGCCGGCGATGTCGAGGTAGCCGGCCCTGCTGGCGGCCCGGAACCCCGGGAGGCGACCGGACTGGGCCGCCCAGGCCAGCACCATGTCGTCACAGGTGACCGGCTTGCCGTCGGAGTACACCGCCTTGTCGGAGATCTGATAGTCGATCACCAACGGTTCGCGGCCGACCACCGAGGTCGTTCCGAAGTCGGTGTCGGCCAGCGCCTGGCCGTCCGGACCGTGGAAGCTGAAACCGGTCAGCGTCCGGGCGAACGCCTGCGGACCGCCCGAGGCCGCCCCGCTGACCGTGTTGGTGTTGTAACTGGTCAACTCGCCGTCGATGGCATAGTTGATCTCTTCCGCGGCCGTCTCCGAGCAGCCGCTCAGCCCAAGCGGAGCCAGTACCACCAACGCGGCGGCCGTAGCCGCCCGGCGACCGAAAACCACCTAACGTTCCCGCTTGCCGGACGGCCGTTTCGGCCGCGCCGGCCCGTCAAGGCCGGCCCCGACCTCCGCCGGTTCGGCGGCCTCCTCGGGCACGCCCGCCGCCGCTTCGCTCGCGGCCGCACCGGCGCGACGCCTGTTGAGCACCCGGCGGGTGTGGTTGCGGACCAATGCCGTGCGCTCACGCAGGGAGACCAGCAGCGGGGTGGCGAAGAAGATCGACGAGTAGGTGCCGGCCAGGATGCCGATCATCAGCACCAGGGACAGGTCCTTCAGCGTGCCGACGCCGAGCAGCCACACCGCCACCACCATCAACGCCAGCACCGGCATCAGCGAGATGAGGCTGGTGTTGATCGACCTCATGAAGGTCTGGTTGACGGCGAGGTTGGCCTGCTCGGCGAAGGTGCGCCGGGTGGTGTGCTGGAAGTCCTTGGTGTTCTCCTCGACCTTGTCGAACACGATGACGGTGTCGTAGAGCGAGTAGCCGAGGATGGTCAACAGACCGATCACGGTGGCCGGGGTGACCTCGAAGCCGATCAGCGAGTAGATGCCCGCGGTGATGATCATGTCGAGCATCAGCGAACTCAGCGCCGCCAGCGCCATGTAGCGCTCGTAGCGGAGCGCGATGTAGATACCGACGAGGACCAGGAACACCCCGAGTGCGATCAGCGCCTTCTTGGTGATCTGGCCGCCCCAGGTCTCCGACACCGCCGAGTCGCTGATGGCCTGCTTGCTGGGCTTGCCGTCGGTGCCCTTGGGCTGGAACTTCTCGTAGATGGCTTCGCGCAGCTTGTTCGTCTCGTCGTTGGTCAGCGTCTTCGAGCGGATCTGCACACTTGCCGCGGCGCCGTTGCCGACGACCACAACCGACTCGGGGGCCACGCCGACGACGTCGCTGAACACCTGCTCGACCTGGGTGACGGAGGCGTCGCCACGGGGGAAGCCGATCTTGGTGCCGCCCTGGAAGTCGATGCCGAAAGTGAAGCCCCGCAGCACGATACTGGCGGCCGCGACGGCCACCATCACAGCGGTGATGGCGAAGAGCCGTTTGCGCTTGCCCATCACGTCGAAGCCGCCGGTGCCGGTGTAGAGGCGGTTGAAGAAGCCGTGATGCGGCGGTTGCGCCTCGGCCGTCGAAGGCACGTCGGTCACCTCCGTCGTGTCGATTCCCCTGGTCTTCCTGGCCACCGGACTACTCCCCTCCGGCCGCGGCCGCCGCGGCGGCGCGCCGTTCGCGTGCGACCTGCTGAATGGCGCCCAACCCGTTGACGGACGGCTTGGCCAGCGTGGGCGAATTGGAGGCCAGGTACATCAGCGGCCACGTCACCAGGAACACCACCACCACGTCGAGGATCGTGGTCAGGCCAAGCGTGAAGGCGAAGCCCTTGACCTGTCCGACCGCCAGGAAATAAAGCACCGCCGCGGCCAGGAAGCTGACCGCGGAGCCGGACAGGATGGTCTTGCGGGCCCGCGCCCAGGCTCGTGGAACCGCCGAACGGAATGAACGGCCTTCTCTGATCTCGTCTTTCATCCGCTCGAAGAACACCACGAACGAGTCGGCGGTGGTACCGATGCCGATGATCAGACCGGCGATGCCCGCCAGGTCGAGGGTGTAGTTGATGTAGCGGCCAAGCAGGATCAGGATCCCGTACACCATGGCGCCCGAGGCCACCAGCGACAGCATGGTGAGGAATCCGAGCACCCGGTAGTAGGCCAGCGAGTACAGCAGCACCATGCCCACGCCGATGGCTCCGGCGATCAGGCCGGCCCGCAGCGAGGTCAATCCCAATGTGGCCGAGACGGTTTCGGCCTCGGAGGACTCGAAGGACAGCGGCAGTGAGCCGTACTTGAGAACATTGGCCAGGGCCTTGGAGGAGTCCGCGGTGAACGGCGGGTCTCCCCCGGAGATCTGAGTGCGACCGCCGGGGATGGCCTCGCGGATCTGCGGGGCGCTGACCACCTGCGAGTCCAGGGTGAACGCGGTCTGGGTGCCGATGTTGGCGGCGGTGAAATCGCCCCAGGTCTTGGCGGCCTCGTCCTTGAACTCCAGATCGACGACGTAGGCGCCGCCCTGCTGGTCGAACCCGGAGTTGGCGGTCTTTATCTGGTCGCCGCTGATGATCGACTTGTCCAGGATGTAGACGTACTTCTCGTCCTGCGAGCAGGTCACCAGCGGAAGGTTCGGGTCGTCGTTGCCGGCCAGGACGTCCTCCTGGCCGCAGCGTCCGGCCATGTACTGCACCGACAGCAGCAGCAGGTTCTGGTTGGAACTCTGCCGCAGGTCCTTCTCGAACTTGATCCGCGCCGACAGGTCCTTTCGCGGGTCCGGCGGCCCGGGCGGGGCCGGCGCCCCGGGCGCTCCCGGCGGCGGAGTGGGCTGACCCGGGGCCGGCGGGGGCGGTGAGGGGGTCGGCTCCAGCGGATAGGGACGTGGCTGCGGGGCCGGCGAAGCGGGAGGGGGCGGGGTCTCTCCCGCGGGCGGTGGCGGCGGGGTCTCCCCTGGCGGGGCTGACGGCGGCGCGCCCGGACCACCCGGCGGCGGGGCGCCCGGCG
>NZ_JBBATF010000217.1:0-3907 GCF_040398885.1 Mycobacterium sp.
GGCGTGTCGATGAAGATGAAGTGTCCGACCGCCGCCGAGGTGCGTGAACTGGCGGACACCATGCTGGCCTACGCGCTGCGGGTTCCCACCGACGTGATCGGCACCGAGACCGTGGACGTGGTGGGCACCGGGGGCGACGGCTCCAACACGGTCAACCTGTCGACGATGGCGGCGATCGTGGTGGCCGCCGCGGGCATACCGGTGGTCAAGCACGGCAACCGGGCCGCCTCGTCACGCAGTGGCGGCGCGGACATGCTGGAGGCGCTGGGGGTGCGCATCGACCTGGGTCCCGAGCAGGTGGCCCGGTGTGTGCAGGAGGTGGGCATCGGATTCTGTTTCGCGCCGGTGTTTCACCCGTCCTACCGCTACGCCGGCCCGCCTCGCCGCGAGATCGGCGTGCCGACGGTCTTCAATCTCCTTGGCCCGCTTACCAATCCGGCCACTCCGCGGGCGGGTCTGATCGGCTGCGCGTTCGGCGAGCTCGCCGAGGTGATGGCCGGGGTGTTCGCCGCACGGCGCGCCAGCGTGCTGGTGGTGCACGGCGACGACGGGCTCGACGAGCTGACCACCACCACGACCAGCACCATCTGGCGGGTGCGGGCCGGCACCATCGACAAGCTGACCTTCGATCCGCTGGGCTTCGGATTTCCCCGTGCGCAGGTCGCGGAGCTGGTCGGCGGCGATGCCGAAACCAACGCCGGCGAGGCCCGCGCGGTGTTCGGCGGGGCCGGCGGGGCGGTGCGCGATGCGGTGGTGCTCAACGCGGCCGGAGCGATGGTGGCCCACGCCGGACTATCCAGCCATGCCGAATGGCTGCCGTCCTGGGAGGACGGCCTGGCCCGTGCGGCCGAGGCCATCGACACCGGAGCCGCCGGTCGCATGCTGGACCGGTGGGCGCGTTTCACCCAGCAGCTCTGAGTCCCCGGCCCGCATGAGTTCGGCGGCGGCGTGGTGCGCCGAACGGGCCGCCGCGGCCCACCCCAGCCAGGGGCCTGCCGAGTGCAGTGGCGTTGCGAAACCGTCTGTGGCGCAGACGATCCGAACACCCGGCCCGTTCAGCCAGAGGGACAGCAGCGAGGTTTCCTCGACCAGCGCGCCGCCCAGCGGCGCGGGCTGTGGGAGCACCGCCTGGGCCCCGCTCAGCAGCGCCCGGACCACCGGCATCGGCGGCACTCCACGCCGGGCGCACCCGGCGGCGGCGAGCTGTCCGTGCCGCACCACCGCCAGTTGCCAGCCGCCCTGGCCGTCCGGCGCGGCGGCCACCAGTTCCTCGACGCCGGCCAGCGTGCGCAGTCGCTGGCCCCGCCACAGCACCTCCACCGCCGCCATGGTCAGGTCCCGCTGCCGGGCGGCGCTCTCGTAGCGGGCCGTATCGGCCAGTTCGGACACCCGCCCGACCGCCGCGGCCAGCGCGGTGCCGTCGAGGCCGTCGATCAGGTCGGCGGCCCGCCGCGGCGCCGGCGCGTACTGATCGGCGTTCAGGCCGCGGGCCGCGGCGCAGGGGGAGACCTCGCGCTCCGGACAGGCCGGCCCGTGGCTGCCGCCCCGTCCGATCCTGCTCGAGCAGGTCCGGACACCCGTGAACCGGGCGATCAGATCGGCGGCATCGCCGGCCTCGGCGCGGGACCGGAACGGGCCCAGCGCCCGCTCCTGGCGGGGCCCGCGGATCGCCGAGAACCGCGGGAAGGGCTCGTCGGTCAGCACCAGCCACCACCACCGGTGCGGAAACCGCGATCGGCGGTTGTAGGGCGGGGCGTGGGCGGCCAGCAGTCGCAGTTCCCTGACGCCGGCCTCCAGCGCGTGCGCGCACTCGACGTGATCGACCGCCGTGGCCAGCGCCACCATCTCCTTGATCCGGCCGCGCGGGTCCGCCCCGGTGAAGTACTGGCCGACCCGGCGGCGCAGGTCGGCGGCGGTACCGATGTAGAGCACCTCTTCGGACGGCCCGCGAAAGAGGTAGACCCCCGGCCGTCGCGGAAGCCCCTGGGCGAGAGCGCGTTTGGCGCGCTGGGCGTTGGTCGCGTTCGGCAGGTAGGACCGCAGTTCCGGGTAGGTCGTGACGCCCTGGTTGCCGACCCTTGCGATCAGCGCGTGCAGCACGTCCACCGTGGCGCGGGCGTCGTCGAGCGCCCGGTGGGTGGGTTCGGTGGCCGATCCGAGGAGGCGGGCCAAGGCGGAGAGTCGCACGCTCGGCGCCTCCTCCCGGGTCAGGACCCGGCGGGCCAGTTTGACGGTGCACAGCACCTCCGGGCGCGGCCAGTCGATGCCGCACCGCCCGGCGGCCGCGCGGAGAAAGCCGATGTCGAAGCCGGCGTTGTGGGCCACCAGCACCGCTCCGCGGGCGAACTCCAGGAACATCGGCAGCACGGCGGAGATGGCAGGAGCGTCGCGCACCATGGCGGTGGTGATGCCGGTGAGTTCGACGATCTGGGGCGGGATGCTGCGCTGCGGGTCGACCAGGGTGGCGAACTCGCCGATCACCTCGCCGCCGCGCACCTTGACCGCGCCGATCTCGGTGATCGCGTCGAAGTACCCGTCGGGTCCGGGTCTGGACCGCCCGCCGGTGGTCTCCAGGTCCACGACGACGAAGGTGGTCTCCCGTAGGGGGACCCCGCCGACGTCTGAGTGGGCGTCGGCGAACTCGCCGACATCGGCGAAGCTCAGTTGCAGGCCGGCCATGATCTTCAGACGCTAGGCGGGGATTCCGACAATCGGCGCCGGCGACACCCGCCGGGATTTTGTCGGGGGGTCCTCCTAACGTGCGTGGCGACCACTGCGACGAGCAGTTTCGCGGATGGAGACCGAAGATGCAGACCGAGATGGAGACCGAGATGGGACACCAGACGCCGGACCCCGACCAGCCGGTGGTCATCGACTGTGACGAGTGCGCCGTACGCGGGCCGGGGTGCCGGGACTGCGTGGTCAGCGTTCTGCTGGGGGTTCCGGAAACTCTGCTGCAGGACGAGCGGGCGGCGCTGGAGGCCCTTGCCGAAGCGGGGATGGCTCCGCGGTTGCGGCTGGTGCCCATCCGGCGCGAGGGCCGCCCGGGGCTGGCCGGGTAGCGCGAATCTGGCCCGATTCTTAATCCGCCCGATGGACAAAGCCGATGCCGTTTCGTAACCTGTTCGAGACCTAGGGCACACGGTCCGGCAGTTCGGCGAGGACGCCGACGACGGCAGTCAAAGGATGCGAAGTCTTGAAGCCTCACCCCAAGCCTCACCCCAAGCCTCACCCCGCGCTCGTAACCAGGTTGCTCTCCTCCAAGCCTCTTGTCGGCGCGATCGTGGGCATCACCGCTTTCGGCGCGGTGTGGAACGGCCCGGCGTTCGCCGATCCGGCCGAGGACACACTGGCCAAGCTGCAGGAACTTTCCCGGCAGGCCGAGCAGGTCACCGAGAGCATCCACTCGGCCGGACTCGACCTCGACAAGAAGCTGCAACTCCAGACCGAGGCGGACCAAAAACACGCCAACGACCTCGCCGCACTCGACACGGCCAAGCTCCGGCTGGCCGGCTACCAGGGTTCGGTCGACAAGCTGGCCGTCTCGATGTACATGGGCGGCCGTACCGACGGTCTCAACGCCATCCTGACCGCCGCATCGCCGCAGAACCTGATCGACAGACTCGCGGTTCAGCGCGTGATGGCCACCGAGATGGCCTTGCAGATGCAGGGCTTCCGCCAGGCCAACCAGGAGGCCACGGCCGTCGAGGCGGCCTCGGCCGAGTCCGCCGCCGAAGCCAGGGCCGTCGCCGACGAGGCTGCCGCCTTGCGTGCGGACCTGCAGCGCAAGCAGTCCGAACTGCAGACGCAGATCAGCGGGGTCAAGGCGCGCTACGCGAGGCTCACCGCGGCGCAGCAGGCGGCTCTGGCCGCGCCGGCCGCTCCGCCGCCGGCCGCGCTTGCCGCG
>NZ_JBBATF010000218.1:0-1581 GCF_040398885.1 Mycobacterium sp.
CGCTGCCGCGCTACCAGGATCAGGGACGCCCCTTCCTGGCCTTCGTGTACGGCATTGCCTCGCACAAGGTGGCCGACGCCCACCGCGCCACTGCCCGCAACAAGTCCGACCCGGTGGAGGTGGTGCCGGAACGGCACTCCCCGGATGTGGGACCGGAACAGATGGCGTTGCAGTCCGACTCAGCCGCCCGAATGAGCAAGCTGCTCGAGGTGCTTCCGGAGAAGCAGCGCGAGATCCTCAACCTGCGCATCGTGGTCGGGCTGTCTGCCGAGGAGACCGCCGAGGCCGTCGGAAGCACCCCGGGCGCCGTGCGGGTGGCTCAGCACCGCGCGCTGGCGCGGCTGAAATCCGAGATCGCCGGAGCGGGGTTCGACTATGCCTGACTTCCAACGCCGCGAATCCGAGGGCGAACCGTCGATGGCGGCGATCCGTCGCACCGACGGTTTCATCGACGCTCTCGCGGTCGGTCGGCCGGTGCCCGCCCAGGATGCCGCCGATGCCGAACTGGCGGCACTGCTCGGGAACTGGCGGGACGAGATGCGCTGGCCGCCGGCCACCGGGCTGATCACCGAGGCCGACGCCCTCGCAGCCCTCAACGCCGGGAAGGCCCAGAAACGACTCGGGCCGGGCCGCGACCGCTGGACGGTCGACACCGAGATCACCCCGCGCAGGAACCGCCGCGGCATGAGCATGGTGGGCGCGGCCGCGGCGGCCGTGCTGTGCATCGGCGGATTCGGCGCGGTCGTTGCCGGCGCGGGTCCGGGCGACGGCCTGTACGGCCTGCGGACCATGCTGTTCGGCACCCCTAAAGAGGTGCGCGACGACCAGGTGGGGCTGGCCGCCAAGACCACGCTGAACCAGGTTCAGAACCTCATCGAGCAGGGTGACTGGAACCAGGCCCAGAACAAGCTGGTCGAGGTCAGCACCCAGGTCGCCAGTATCGGCGACGAACAGCAGAAGCAGGACCTGCTCGACCAGTTCAACGACCTGTCGGCGAAGGTGGTCGAGCGCGACCCGGCCGCTACCGCACCGCCGGGCGTCGTCTACACCGTGCCGCCGTCGGCCGCCGAACTGGTTCCGGCGGTTGCGCCGCCCACCAGCACCCCCAGCGCGCCGCCGCCGAGCGGTTCGACCACCCCGGCGACGTCGACGACCTCCGGGTCGCCGACCTCGGGCACCTCTTCGGCGTCGTCGTCCCCGTCCTCGGCGTCGTCGTCCCCGTCTTCGTCGTCTCCGTCCTCGTCGGCGTCCCCGGCGTCCTCGTCGGCGTCGCCGTCGTCGTCGCCGTCGGCGGCGGCGGCGACGGAAACGACGCCGTCGGCCGCCAGCAGCGTGTCGCAGGCCGCATCGACGACCCCGCCGCCTGCGGCGACCTCGACCCCGCCGCCTGCGGCTACCTCGACCCCGCCGCCTGCGGCTACCTCGACCCCGCCGCCTGCGGCGACCTCGACCCCGCCGGCATCTGAGGACTCCTCTCCGGCCCCGCAGAGCGCGCAGACCACGACGCCGACCAGTGCGGCCCCCGCGGCGACAACCGCCCCGGAGCCCTCGCCCGCGGCGACGACGGCAACCCCCGCGCCC
>NZ_JBBATF010000218.1:1681-3833 GCF_040398885.1 Mycobacterium sp.
GCGACGACGGCAACCCCCGCGCCCACGCCGGCTCAGACGGCGGCGGTCACCACCTCAGCGCTGGTTCCGGTCCCCGCGGGTTGATTGAGCGAGGTTTCAGCGCGAGCCGTCGTAGTAGTCCGACGTCGCCTCATTCAGCGAGGCGTCGGCGAACCCGCGGCAGTAATCCCACGTGACGTAGGCATCCGGTTCCGGGTCGTAGGCCGGTTCGTGCGGACGTACCGTGCCGTCGATGAGAAGCTGAAGTAGGTTGGCCCGCAACATGTCCCAGTCTTGGTAGTGGTCCTGACTGCACTCGTCGCAGCACACCACCAGGCCGCGGATCCCCCGTCCTGCCAGCAGCGCCTCATAAACCGCCAAGTCGGCCAGATCCGCCTCGACCGCGGCCCGCTCCTGCGGATCCAGCGGCTCGCCGGGCTCGAGGGCGTCGAGTGCAGAGGACGGATCGCACGGGTCGTCGGCGAACGGATCGGGCGGCAGGCCCGGTGGCAGGTGGTCGCGCACGCCCCCACATTACTTGAGCGGCATCGGTAGCGCCCCGGGAAGCCACCCGACGAGCCGATAGGATGAAGTCCCCATTCCCGCCCGCTGATGGAGGCCCGCGCCTATGTCCATTGCCGAAGACAGCACCCACCGGGTCGGCGGGCTCAACGGCCTCAGCGCCGGGGCGCTCGCCGGCGCCCCGCGAACCGGTGGCGACGACCCTGCCAAGATCGCGATGCTGGGGCTCACCTTCGACGATGTGCTGCTGCTGCCGGCCGCCTCCGACGTGGTCCCGGCCGACGCGGACACCTCCAGCCGGCTGACCCGCAAGATCCGCCTGAAGGTGCCCCTGGTGAGTTCGGCCATGGACACCGTCACCGAGGCCAGGATGGCCATCGCCATGGCCCGCGCCGGGGGACTGGGGGTGCTGCACCGCAATCTCTCCATCGCCGAGCAGGCCGCCCAGGTGGAGATGGTCAAGCGGTCGGAAGCCGGCATGGTGACCGACCCGGTGACGTGCTCGCCGGACAACACCCTGGCCGAGGTGGACGCCATGTGCGCGCGCTTCCACATCTCCGGCCTTCCGGTGGTCGACGGCGACGGCGCCCTGGTGGGGATCATCACCAACCGCGACATGCGCTTCGAAGTCGATATGAGCAAGCCCGTCGCCGAGGTCATGACCAAGACTCCGTTGATCACGGCTCAACAAGGGGTGACCGCTGATGCCGCCCTTGGGCTTTTGCGCCGCAACAAGATTGAGAAACTCCCCATCGTCGACGGCCACGGCCGGCTCACCGGGCTGATCACCGTGAAGGATTTCGTCAAGACCGAGAAGCACCCGCAGGCCACCAAGGACAGCGACGGCCGGTTGCTGGTCGGGGCGGCCGTCGGTGTCGGCGACGACGCCTGGGAGCGGGCCATGGCGCTCGTCGAGGCGGGCGTCGACGTGCTGGTGGTCGACACCGCTCACGCCCACAACCGCCGGGTGCTCGACATGGTCGGCAAGGTCAAAGCCGAGGTCGGGCACAAGGTCGAGGTGGTCGGCGGCAACGTGGCCACCCGCGGTGCGGCGGCGGCGTTGGTGGAGGCCGGGGCAGACGCGGTCAAGGTCGGGGTCGGCCCCGGCTCGATCTGCACCACCCGGGTGGTCGCCGGGGTGGGGGCCCCGCAGATCACCGCGATCCTGGAGGCCGCCGCGGTCTGCGCCCCCGCCGGAGTGCCGGTGATCGCCGACGGCGGCCTGCAGTACTCCGGTGACATCGCCAAGGCGCTGGCCGCCGGTGCGTCCACCGCGATGCTGGGCTCGCTGCTGGCCGGGACCGCCGAGGCGCCCGGCGAGTTGATCTTCGTCAACGGCAAGCAGTTCAAGAGCTACCGCGGCATGGGGTCGCTGGGCGCCATGCAAGGCCGCGGGGAGGCCGGGGCCGCCAAGTCCTACTCCAAGGACCGCTACTTCCAGGACGACGTGTTGTCCGAGGACAAGCTGGTACCCGAGGGCATCGAGGGCCGGGTGCCGTTCCGCGGGCCGCTGTCCACCGTTATCCATCAACTCACCGGCGGTCTGCGGGCCGCGATGGGCTACACCGGCGCGGCGACCATCGCCGACCTGAACCGGGCGCAGTTCGTCCAGATCACCGCGGCCGGGCTCAAGGAGAGCCACCCGCACGAC
>NZ_JBBATF010000219.1:0-3808 GCF_040398885.1 Mycobacterium sp.
TCTACGTCTGGGATTTCGCCGACCGGTTCAAGGCCGACGTGATCGACGACTTCGTGTCCTCCTATTCCCGCGGCGAGACCCCGAACCCATGTGTGCGCTGCAACGAGCGGATCAAGTTCTCGGCGCTGGCGGCCCGGGCGCTGGCGCTGGGCTTCGATGCGGTGGCCACCGGCCACTACGCCCGGCTGGCCGACGGCCGGCTGCGCCGGGCGGTCGACGCCGACAAGGATCAGTCCTATGTGCTGGCGGTGCTGACCGCCGGGCAGCTGCGGCACGCGATGTTCCCGATCGGCGACACCGCCAAGCCGGCGATCCGCGAGGAGGCCGCGCGTCGGGGCCTGGCGGTCGCCGAGAAGCCCGACAGCCACGACATCTGCTTCATACCGTCCGGCGACACCCGGGCGTTCCTGGGCGCCCGCATCGGCCTGCGGCCGGGCGCGGTGGTCGACGCCGGCGGGGCGGTGCTGGCCCGCCACGACGGGGTGTACGGCTTCACCATCGGCCAGCGCAAGGGCCTGGGTATCCCCGGCCCCGGCCCGGACGGCTCTGCGCGCTACGTCACCGGCATCGACGCGGAGTCGGGAACCGTTCGGGTCGGCGCGGCGGCGGATCTGGACGTGTGGACGCTGACCGGCGACCGACCCGTCTTCACCTCGGGCGCCGTCCCCGACGGCCCGGTCGAGTGCGAGGTCCAGGTTCGCGCCCACGGCGGGGTGGCCCCCGGGGTCGCCGAGGTCGCCGACGGCCGGCTCGCCGTGGCGCTGCGCCACCCGCTGCGCGGCGTCGCGCCGGGCCAGACCATGGTGCTCTACCGGCCCGACCCGGACGGCGACGAGGTCCTCGGCAGCGCGACGCTGCGCTGAGCTACTTGTTCAACGGCTCGGCGACGAGGGTGTCAGACACCTGGATCAACGGCTGCATGTTCACCTTGATCCCGCCGCTGAACGGAACATCAAGGCTGAGAACCAACGTCATCGCGATCGCGGACACCAACGCCCAGCCCAACATCAGGTAGGGCCGGTACACCTCGGCGGCCGTGGCTCCCATGGCCAGCGCCAAAAGCGCACCCGAGGTGAGCAGCAGCCCGAACATCAGCGGCGGCAGGGAGCGCTGCGCGACCGCGGAGACCTTGGCTTGCGCGCCGGTCAGCCCGGCGGCGGACGTCGTCATCGCGTACGCCTCCGGGGCGGTCGTCTGGGTGCCGTAGGCGACGTTGTGCACGCTGTGCTGGAGAACGTCGAACGCCCGGGCGGAGGGCAATGCGGTGGTGTTCCCCTCGGCCAGGAACGGCGGGTCCTGTTCGACGGCCGCGGCGAGATAGCGGTCGAGGTTGCCGATCACCTGCGCGGCCCCGGCGTGGTCGGAGATCGACTTCGTCGCCCAGGCAAGCTGCTGAGCCGACGTCGCCTGGGCGTCGACGGCCTCCTGCCCGGCGCTCATCCCCGACCACGTCATCGTCGCGGCGAACCCGATGAGGAACGCGAACGTCGCCCCGATCGGGCCGAGGGTCTTGCCGGCGTACTCGCACAGGTCGTCGCGGTGCGGTATCGATCGCACCCGGCGCACCGAGTACCGCGACAGCACGCTCAGCGCTGCGAAGAACAGGAACCAGGACAGGATCAGTACCCACCAAGGCGACTCGCCGAGCAGTCTGAGCATGGAAGCCTCCCGGTGTCGTGTCGGGTCGATCGACTCTAAGCCCCGCGCGCACGCGCCGCCTCGATGTCCACTACGTTGCCCTGGTGAACTAGCGTTGCCCCGGTGAACTAGGTTGCCCCGGTGAACGTTTTCGCGGCCGCCACCGGGATCGGTTCCTGGCCGGGCACCTCGCCCCGGCAGGCCGCCGAGGTCATCGTCGGGGAGTTGCATCAACTGCCCTACCTTCCCGAACTGCCGGCCCGCGGCGTCGGGGCGGACATGATCGGCCGGGCCGGGGCGCTGCTGGTCGACATCGCCGTCGACGTCGTGCCCCGCGGATACCGGATCGCGGCGCGGCCCGGTTCGGTGAGCCGCCGCGCGCTGAGCCTTCTGGGCGAGGACGTCGACGCCCTGGAGGAGGCCTGGGAGAGGACCGGGGGAGCCCGGGCGGGCCGCTCGGTCAAGGTCCAGGCCCCGGGACCGATCACGCTGGCCGCCCAACTGGAACTGGCCAACGGCCACCGTGCCATCACCGACCCGGGGGCGGTGCGCGACCTGGCCGAATCGCTGGTCGAGGGAATGGCAGTGCATCGCGCCGACGTGGCCCGCCGGCTGGCCGCCCCCGTCGTCGTACAGTTCGACGAACCGCTGCTGCCCGCCGCGCTGGCCGGCCGGCTGACCGGTGTGACCGCGCTGTCCCCGGTGCACCCGGTCGACGAGGCGGTGGCGATCAGCCTGCTCGACCGGTGCGCCGCCACGGCGGGCGGTGCGGTGCTGCTGCACTGCTGCGCCGCCGACCTCCCCTGGAAAGTGTTGCAGCGCAGCCTGATCCAGGCCGTCTCGGTCGACGTTTCCGTTCTGGGAGCCGAAGGACTCGACGGGCTGGGGGAGTTCGTCGACTCCGGTCGCAGCGCGGTGTTGGGTCTGGTGGCCGCCGTCGCACCTGAGCGGCGGCCGTCGGCCGAGGAACCGGCCGCCGCGGCGGCGGCGGTCACCGACCGACTCGGCTTCCCGCGGAAGGTGCTGGGTGAGCGGATCGGCATCAGCCCGGCCTGCGGGCTGGCCGGCGCGACCGAGGCCTGGGCCCGCCACGCCACCGGGCTGACCCAGCGCGCCGCCGCGGCGATCGCCGAGGACCCCGCGGCCATCTAGGGCCCGCATCGAGTGCAGCACCGCGCAGACGAAGTGCGAGTAGCACTCTTTCGATGGTCACCGGGCGCCACGCTGCACTCGATGCGCTGGACTAACCTTCGAGGGTGCCCGCCGAACCCGATCCCCTCGACGCCGAGGTCCGGCGCCGTTGGCAGGAACTGGCCGACGAGGTGCGTGAGCATCAGTTCAGGTACTACGTCAAGGACGCGCCGATCGTCTCCGACGCCGAGTTCGACAAGATGTTCAACGAACTGGTCGCCCTCGAGCAGCGCTATCCCGAACTGCGGGTGCCGGATTCGCCGACCCAACTGGTCGGCGGGGCCGGTTTCGCCACCGAGTTCACCCCCGCCGAGCATCTCGAACGCATGCTCAGCCTCGACGACGTCTTCGACGCCGAGGAACTGACGGCCTGGTCGGTCCGGGTGGAGAACGAGATCGGCCCCGACCCGCACTACCTGTGCGAACTCAAGGTCGACGGCGTCGCGATCGCCCTGGTGTACCGCGACGGAAAGCTGGAGCGTGCGGCCACCCGCGGTGACGGCCGGGTCGGCGAGGACGTCACCCTCAACGCCCGCACCATCGGCGATGTGCCGGAAAACCTCACGCAATCAAGCGAATTCCCGGTGCCGGCGGTCCTGGAAGTGCGCGGCGAGGTGTTCTTCATGCTCGCCGATTTCCAGAACCTCAACGCCAGCCTGGTCGAGGACGGCAAGGCGCCGTTCGCCAACCCCCGCAACAGCGCCGCCGGATCGCTGCGGCAGAAGAACCCGGGGGTCACCGCACGCCGGCCGCTGCGGATGATCTGCCACGGCCTGGGCTTCGCGGAGTTCGCGGGGGGCTTCCGTCCGGCCACCCTGCACGAGGCCTTCGCCGCGATGAGGGCGTGGGGGTTGCCGGTCTCCGACCACACCACCCGGGTCCGGGGTCTGGCCGCGGTCCGCGAACGCATCGACTACTGGGGCGAACGCCGCCACCAGATCGAGCACGAGATCGACGGTGTGGTGGTCAAACTCGACGA
>NZ_JBBATF010000220.1:0-3768 GCF_040398885.1 Mycobacterium sp.
ATGGTGGCGCCGATGCCGCGGGCCGCGCCGGTGACGATGCCGACCTTGCCGGCCAACGGCTTGTTCCAGTCGGCCGGCGGGTGCGAGCCCTCAGCGCCGACGTGGAACACCTGACCGTCGACGTAGGCCGACTTCGCCGAGAGCAGGAACCGAAGCGTCGACTCGCAACCGGTGGCCGCCGGTTCGGCGTCCGGGGAGACGTAGACCAGCGCCGCGGTGGCGCCCCGGCGCAGTTCCTTGCCCAGCGACCTGGTGAAGCCCTCCAGCGCCCGCTGGCAGATCCGCTCGTCGCTGCCGGTGATCCGGTCGGGGGTGGTGCCGAGGACCACCACCCGGGCGCAGGGCCCGAGGTTGCGCAACAGCGGCGTGAAGAACGTGTGGAGGTCGCGCAGCGCCCCGGGTTCGCCGATGCCGGTGGCGTCGAACACCAGGCCGCCGAAGGTGTCGGCCCACCGGCCGCCGAGATTGTTGCCGACGATCTGGTAGTCGTCGGCCAGTGCCGCCCGCACCGGTTCGGCGAGCCGGCCGTCACCACCGATGAGCAGGGACCCGGCCAGCGGCGGGTCGCCCGGCCGGAAGCGGCGCAGTGTCTCGGGTGCGGGCACGCCGAACTGCTTGGCCAGGAATGACGCGGGGGCGGAGTTGATCACCTGGGAGAGAAGGTCGGAAGCCACGTCGGGTGCCTTTCGCGTCGGTGTGATCCGGGTATCGGTTAAGAACTTACTCCAGAGTAAGAACGACGGGTAGGATGGCTCCCGATACCCGGTATCCCATGTCCCGACACACGGAGGTTTGACGTGGCCAGCCCCACCCGGCAGCGGGTCGCCGTCCTCGGCGGCAACCGCATCCCGTTCGCCCGTTCGGACGGCGCCTACGCCGAGGCCTCCAACCAGGACATGTTCACCGCGGCGTTGGCCGGGCTGGTCGATCGGTTCGGGTTGCATGGGCAGACCCTCGGGGCGGTCGTCGGCGGGGCCGTCCTGAAGCACAGCCGCGACTTCAACCTGATGCGCGAGTGCGTGCTGGGCACCGCGCTGTCGTCGTACACCCCCGCCTTTGATCTGCAGCAGGCCTGTGGAACGGGGTTGCAGGCCGCGATCGCAGCGGCGGACGGAATCGCCGCCGGGCGCTACGAGGTCGCCGCCGCCGGGGGAGTGGACACCACCTCCGACGCCCCGATCGGACTGGGGGACGACCTCCGCCGGTCGCTGCTGGCGCTGCGCCGTTCCAGGTCGAACCTGGAACGGCTCAAGCTGGCCGGTCGGCTCCCCGCGTCGCTCGGGGTGGAGATACCGACCAACGGCGAACCCCGCACCGGACTGTCGATGGGCGAGCACGCGGCCCTCACCGCCAAGAAGATGGGCATCAAGCGGGTCGACCAGGACGAGTTGGCGGCGGCCAGCCACCGCAACATGGCCGCGGCCTACGACCGCGGCTTCTTCGACGACCTCGTCACGCCTTTCCTCGGTCTCTATCGGGACGACAACCTGCGGGCCGACTCCTCGCCGGAGAGGCTGGCCGGGCTGCGCCCGGTGTTCGGGGTGAAGGGCGGCGACGCGACGATGACGGCCGGCAACTCGACCCCGCTGACCGACGGTGCGTCGGTCGCGCTGTTGGCCAGCGAGCAGTGGGCGCGGGCGCATTCGTCGGCCCCCCTGGCGTACCTCGTGGATGCCGAGACCGCGGCGGTGGACTACGTCAACGGTGACGACGGGTTGCTGATGGCGCCGACCTACGCGGTGCCCAGGCTGCTGGCCCGTAACGGACTGACCCTGCAGGACTTCGACTTCTACGAGATCCACGAGGCGTTCGCCTCGGTGGTGCTCTGCCACCTGCAGGCGTGGGAGTCCGAGGAGTACTGCAAGGACCGGTTGGGGCTGGACTCGGCGCTCGGTCCGATCGACCGCGGCAAGCTCAACGTCAACGGCTCCTCGCTGGCGGCCGGTCACCCGTTCGCGGCAACCGGCGGCCGGATCCTGGCGCAGTTGGCCAAGCAGCTGGCCGAGCAGAAGGAGGCCTCGCGGCCGGTGCGGGGACTGATCTCGATCTGCGCCGCGGGCGGGCAGGGCGTCGCGGCGATTCTCGAGGCTTAGATTCTCGAGGCTTGGATTCTCGAGGCTTGGATTCTCGAGGCTTGGATTCTCGAGGTGTAGGGGGGCCTGGTTTGCCTTCGGCTTCGCCGGGGTAGTACTGAGACGGATGGCTTCGCGTTACCGTCTGACCCCCGACCCGGCGGCGGCGCGGGGCATCCTCAACGGTGGGGTGACCGTCGCTGGTGTCGAGGGGGTTCCAGCGCCGGTCAC
Organism: Mycobacterium sp.; assembly: GCF_040398885.1. Taxonomy (GTDB): domain Bacteria; phylum Actinomycetota; class Actinomycetes; order Mycobacteriales; family Mycobacteriaceae; genus Mycobacterium. The sequence goes on from NZ_JBBATF010000220.1 coordinate 2,304, forward strand.
TTCTTCTCCGGGGGCCGCCGGTCGTCGGACAGGCCCGACTGCGCCACCGCGGCGTCGACATAGCGCTGGACCGGGCGGGCCTGGAAGAAGCCGGTATGACCGCCGTGGTACCAGCCGATGTCCGGCCTGCCCCAGTGCTCCCACAGCGCAACCACCTGCTGGCGCGGGTGCACGATCCGGTCGGCGAGCCCGGCGTAGATGAACCGGCCCTGCGGGGCCACCTTCGGCTCCATCGAAAGCGGGGAGAGCATCCGGCCGATCGGACCGGCCAGGGTGATCATCTCCAGGCGGGGATCGGTCCTGGGCAGTCCGGAGTGCCGGCCGAGCAGTTCGACCAGGTTAGCCGGCGGCACCCCGAGGATGGCGCAGGTCAGATCTTCGTCGAGGCTGGCTACCAGCGCCGAGATGTACCCGCCGAGCGAAATTCCGTTGAGCCCGATCCGGGCGCCGGGCTGCTCAGACCGGATCCAGGCGATCAGCCGTCGCACGTCCCACACCGACTGGGCCGTGCCGTGCACGTCGTCCATCAGGTTCTCGCCCGGGAAGACGGCCCCCCTGGGAAGTCCCCTGGCGCGCGGCCCGTGCATCGGCAACACCGGAAGGATGACGTTGAGACCGAGGTCCTCGTGCAGATGCCAGGCCCGGAACAGGGTCGGATCAAGTCCGGCGCGGCCCATCTCGGTGCCGTGCACGCAGATCATCCAGGGCCGCGGTTCCCCCCGCCCGTCGTCCTTGTGACGCAGCATCATTGCGTAGTCGCGGTTGTTGGCGGTGTAGCCCATCCAGCGCTCGGCGCCCGGCTCGCCGGGGTGCGGTTGGTAACCGCTGTCGTAGCTGATCCGCTCGTGAGTCCGTCTGCGGCTGGTGAAGGAGCGGATGGACACGGCGCCGGGGGCCGGGGGCGGGGCGAAGAAGTCCTGCGGCTTCTCCAGCCAGCCGCGGTCGCCGTAGAACTCGACCGCCTCGACGACCTCGCGTTTGATCCGTTCGTAGGCGGCCGGATCGCTCAGTGGGCGCCGCCAGTGCAGGCCCACGAGCACCAACTCGTCCCGAAGCGCGTGGGTGGCCAGCGACAGTGTGGGCCGCGCGGTGGGCAGCTCGCTGCGAGTGCCGCCCAGGTAGGCGCCCCAGGAGCGGGCGTAGAAGCCGCCCGCCTTGGCGACGGAACCGGTCAACGGGCCGACGATATTCGACACGGGGTTGCGGTTCGCCGGGGGCTTGTCTTCCCCCGAGCTGTGCTGCCGGGCGGTCACAGGTCGACCGTAGCAAATCTGCGGGCCAGCGGAGGGGTTGTCGGTGCACAACTCGTGGCCGGAGTGGGTTGCTTCCGGGCCGCGGGGGTTTTGCAGCGGGTATCAGTGGGCATGCCGGCAAATTTGGCAGACACTGACCCTTGCCGGGCTCTGCCATTTTTACGCGAACATTCAAATTCAGCGAACGCGCGGGGAAACGCCGCGGCCCCGGG
>NZ_JBBATF010000221.1:0-3719 GCF_040398885.1 Mycobacterium sp.
CGACGAAATGGCGCGATCTACACGTACTTCTGCTGCGTAATGTCGGTTTGGGCGAAAAGGCGGGGGGGGGGATCACGAGCGGCGGGGGGCCGCCAACCGCTCCCGCCGCAACCGATCGACCTCGGGCAGGTCCAGGGGCTCCAGCGGCCCGACCACCCGGGACAACAGCAGGTCCGCCAGTTCGGGGTTGCGGGCCAGGCACGGCCCGTGCAGGTACGTGGCGAACACGCTGCCCTGCACCGCGCCGTCGATGCCGTCGCCGAGACGGTTGCCCGCCCCCTTGACCACGGCGGCCAGCGGCCGGGCGTCGGGGCCGAGAACCGTTCCGCCGCGGTGGTTCTCGAACCCGGTCAACGGTTCGGTGAGCCCGTCGATCAGCGGCGTGGAGACCACTTCCCCGATGGTGCGCTCCGGTTGCGGCGAGGTGGTGAGGTCCAGCAGGCCGACGCCGTCGACCCGTTCGCCTGCCGCGGTTTCATACCAGTGACCCAGCACCTGGATCGCCGCGCAGATGGCCAGCACCGGCGCGCCCCGATCCGCGGCGCGCTGCAGTCCGGGGTGGCGCAGCAGATGCCGGGTCGCCAGTCGCTGGGCGTAGTCCTCGGCTCCGCCGAGGGTGTACAGATCCAGCGAATCGGGCACCGGTTCGGCGAGGGTTATCTCGACGATCTCGGCCTCAATCCCTCTCAGCCGCAACCGTTGTCGCAACACCACCGCGTTGCCGCCGTCACCGTAGGTGCCCATCACGTCGGGCAGGACCAGGCCGATCCGCACCGTCATGAGCGCTCCAGTGCCCGTTGCAACTGCAGGAACGCGGTGTAGTTGGCGACGACCTCGACGTGCCCGGGCGGGCAGGACGCGATCGCCTCGACGGTGTCATGCACCAGGGTGTGCTCGACGCCGGCGTAGCCGAGGCGCACCGCCAGATCGGTGCCGCGTTCCCCAGCGGCCACCACGGCGGTTCCTGTCCCCGGCTCTCGTCGAGAAAGCGACTCATCGGCGAACCGCTCGAAGCGGACGTCCCACAGCCAGGAAAGGTCCTCCCCGTCGGGCACCTGGCCGTTGACCGAGATCACCACTCCCGCGGCGGTTTTGTCGACCATCGACAGCGCCTCCTGCCAGCCGGCCGGATTCTTGGCCAGCAGCATCCGGGCGGTGTGATTCCCGATCCGCACGGTGCGGTAGCGGCCGGCCACCTCGTCGACGGCCGAAACCGCGGCCAGCGCCGCAACCCGATCGGCGCCCATCGCCACCGCCGCCGCGACGGCCTGGGCGGCATTGCCGCGGTTGACCGCGCCAGGCAGAGACAGGTGCATCGGCTGCATGAAACCATCAGGGCCGTAGAGGGTTTCGGCATCGACTCGCCATTGCGGGGTGGGACGTTTGAAATCAGTGCCGGTGGAATACCAGTGCGACCCCTCCCGGGCGATCACCTCCCCGCTGCGCGGACAACTCACCGAGTCGCCTGCCCAACTTCCGCCGGCGGCCACCCAGACGACGTGCGGGCATTCGTAGGCCGCCGACGTCATCAGCACGTCGTCGCAGTTCGCGACGACCACCGCCTCGGGGTGACGGACCAGACCGGCACGCAGCGTGCGCTCGATGTGGTTGATCTCACCCACCCGGTCGAGTTGGTCGCGGGAGAGGTTCAGCAGCACGATGACGGCAGGGTGTACCGCGTCGGCCACATGCGGGACGTGCATCTCGTCGACCTCGAGGGCGGCCAGCACCGCATTCCGGTCGGCGGCCAGGGCGGCCACCAGGCCGGCGTCCATGTTGGCGCCCTCGGCGTTGGTCGCCACCGGGCCCATCGTCCGCAGGGCGGCGGCGACCATCCGGGTGGTGGTGGATTTGCCATTGGTGCCGGTGATGACGGCGGTGCGCCGCCCGGTGCCCAGTTGGCGCAGCACGGTGGGATCTAGCTTCATCGCCACCAGTCCGCCGATCATGGCGCCGGCGCCGCGGCCGGTGACCCGGGAGGCCCAGCGTGCGGCCGATCCCAGCGCCAGCGCGGAGCGTCCGCGAGTCGTCATCCCGGGTTTCATGGTCGGCATCGCAGGTGAGTGTATGCCGACACGGGGCTGATGTCCCCCGGGCTGTCGGAGGTGCGTGCCATTCTGGCCGTTGTGAGGCACACCTGGGGTAAGCCGGCCGGTGAGGCGGCGGATGGCTGGGTGGTCGTCGATGTCGAGACCTCCGGTTTCCGACCCGGGCAGGCCCGCGTGCTGAGTATCGCCGCGTTGGCGCTCGACGCCGACGGGCAGGTGGAGCACTCGGTGGTCAGCCTGCTCAACCCCGGCGTTGATCCGGGTCCCACGCACGTGCACGGCATCACCGCCGAGATGCTCGAGGATCAGCCCACTTTCGCCGACATCGCCGTGGACGTCGCCGAACTGATGCACGGTCGAACCCTGGTGGCGCACAACGCGCCCTTCGATTATTCCTTCCTCATCGCCGAAGCCGAACTCGCTCGCGCCGCCCTTCCGGTGGACAGCGTCATGTGCACGGTCGAACTGACCAGGCGGCTCGACCTCGGCCTGGACAATCTGCGTCTGGAATCCCTTGCGCGGCACTGGCGGATCCCGCAGACCAGGGCGCACGACGCCTTCGACGACGCGCTTGTGCTGTCCCGTGTGCTCACTCCCGCGCTGCAACGGGCTCGTCAACGTGGCGTCTGGCTTCCGGTCCGGCCGGTGACACGGCGCCGGTGGCCCAACGGATCGGTCACCCACGACGAACTGATGCCACTGAAGACGCTGGCGTCCCGACTGCCCTGCCCCTACCTGAATCCCGGCCGCTATCAGCGCGGCGGGCCACTGGTGCAGGGTATGCGGGTGGCGCTGTCGGCCGAAGTGAGACGCACCCACGAGGAGTTGGTCGAGCGCATCCTGCACGCGGGTCTGGCCTACGCCGACGCCGTCGATCCGGATACCTCGCTGGTGATCTGCAACGAGCCGATGGCCGAGCAGGGCAAGGGCTTCCAGGCCCGGGAACTCGGCGTGCCGACGGTCACCGACGAGCAGTTCATGAGCAGTGTCGGCGCTGTGGTCTGCGGCACCGGGATCGACGAGTTCGAGCAGTCGATCAACCAGGGTCAGCAGTTCGCGCTGTTCTAGGGTGGGCAGATGAGGACCGAACGGTTCGACTTTCCCAACGCCCGGGGACACACCCTCACCGCGCTGCTGCAACTGCCCGATACCGAACCGCTCGACTACGCGCTTTTCGCCCATTGCTTCACCTGCGGCAAGGACAGCCGAGCGGCCAGACGCATCGCCGAAACCCTTGCCGCGCATGGAATCGCGGTACTGCGCTTCGACTTCACCGGTCTGGGTTCCAGCGAGGGTGACTTCGCCAACACCGACTTCTCCTCCAACATCGAAGACGTCGTCGCCGCCGCCGACCATCTGCGCACCACTCGGCGGGCGCCGGCACTGCTGGTCGGGCACAGTCTCGGCGGGGCGGCGGTGCTGGCCGCCGCGTCGCACATCCCGGAGGTGCGGGCGGTGGCCACGATCGGGGCGCCCTCCGACCCCGGCCACGTCACCAACCTCTTCAGGGAACAGATCGAAACGATCCGGGCCCACGGTGCCGGCGAGGTGGAGCTGGCCGGCCGGGTGTTCCGGATCCGCGGCCGGCCGACCCGGCGAGGTGGTGGTCACCGAGGCCGGCCGGGGCAGGTTCCAGCAGGCGATCACCATGGGCGGCCATCGTCTCGTCGC
>NZ_JBBATF010000222.1:0-3714 GCF_040398885.1 Mycobacterium sp.
CAAAACCTGTGTGGCACACGGCATCGTGCTCGGCAACGACGGGCAGAAGATGAGCAAGTCGCTGCGCAACTACCCCGACGTCAACGAGGTGTTCGACCGCGACGGCTCCGATGCCATGCGGTGGTTCCTGATGGCGTCGCCGATCCTGCGCGGCGGCAACCTGATCGTCACCGAGCAGGGCATCCGGGAGGGCGTTCGGCAGGTTCTGCTGCCGCTGTGGAACGCCTACAGCTTCCTGGCCCTCTACGCGCCGGCGGTCGGGACCTGGCGCACTGACTCCACCAACGTGCTGGACCGCTACATCCTGGCCAAACTGGCCGACCTGCGCGAAGAGTTGACCGCCGCCATGGATGTCTGCGACATCTCCGGCGCCTGCGAACTCCTGCGGCGGTTCACCGAGGCGCTGACGAACTGGTATGTGCGGCGGTCCCGTTCGCGGTTCTGGACCGAGGACCGCGACGCGATCGACACCCTGCACACCGTGCTGGAGGTCACCACCCGCCTGGCCGCCCCGCTGCTGCCGCTGGCCTGCGAGGTGATCTGGCGGGGCCTGACCGGGGAGCGTTCGGTGCACCTGACCGACTGGCCGGAGGAGGGTCTGCTGCCCGCCGACCCCGACCTGGTCGCCGCGATGGACCAGGTGCGGGAGGTGTGCTCGGCGGCCTCGTCGCTGCGCAAGGCCAAGAAGCTGCGGGTGCGGCTGCCGTTGCCGAAAGTGACCGTGGCAGTGGACAACCCGGAGCAGTTGCAGCCCTTCACCGGCCTGATCGCCGACGAGCTCAACGTCAAGGCCGTCGAGTTGACCGACGACATCGCCGCGCACGGCCGGTTCGAGCTGACCGTCAACGCCCGCGCCGCCGGGCCGCGACTGGGCAAGTCCGTGCAGGACGCCATCAAGGCCGTCAAGGCCGGCCGGGGGGTGCTCAACCCCGACGGCACGCTCGGCGCCGGGGAGGTGGTGCTGCACGAGGGGGAGTACGAATCCAGACTCGTCGCCGCCGACCCCGGATGCACCGCCGCACTGCCCGGCGGGGCCGGCCTGGTGGTGCTCGACGACACCGTCACCGAGGAACTGGAGGCCGAGGGCTGGGCCAAGGACCGCATCCGCGAACTGCAGGACCTGCGCAAGTCCTCCGGGCTGGAGGTCAGCGACCGCATCACCGTGGTGATGGCGGTGCCGGCCGGGCGGGCGGACTGGGCGCGCACCCACCGCGACCTGATCGCGCACGAAATCCTGGCCACCGGCTTCGAATTCGGCGTTCCCGGCCGGGAACTGCAAGAGGGGGTGGAGATCGGCGACGGCGTGCGGGTGGCGATCGCCAGGGCCTGAACCCCGGGGGCGCCTGAGCCCTTTCGATCGGCGTGGCGACGATAACCTGCAGGAGTGTCCCGCTGGGTGCTGCACTTCGACATGGACGCGTTCTTCGCGTCAGTCGAACAACTGACCCGGCCGACACTTCGGGGCCGGCCGGTCCTTGTCGGCGGAACGGGCGGCCGCGGCGTGGTGGCCGGGGCCAGCTACGAGGCCAGGGCCTTCGGCGCCCGCTCGGCGATGCCGGTGCATCAGGCCCGCCGGCTGGTCGGTGCGGGCGCCGTGGTGCTGCCACCCCGCGGGGCGGTGTACGGGGTCGCCAGCCGGCGGGTGATGGACACCGTCCGCGCGGTCGTGCCCGTGCTCGAGCAGCTGTCCTTCGACGAGGCGTTCGGTGAGCCCGCCGTGCTGTCCGGCGCCACCGCCGAGGAGGTGCAGCGCTACTGCGCGCAGCTTCGGCTGCGGGTTCGCGAGCAGACCGGACTGGTGGCCTCCGTCGGCGCGGGTTCGGGCAAGCAGATCGCCAAGATCGCCTCGGGTCTGGCCAAGCCCGACGGGATTCGGGTGGTCGGGCGTGACGAGGAGAAGATCCTGCTGGAGAGCCTGCCGGTGCGCAGGCTGTGGGGGATCGGGCCGGTGGCCGAGGAGAAGCTGCACCGGCTCGGTATCGACACGGTCGGCAGACTGGCCGCCCTGACCGGCTCCGAGGCCGCCGACATCCTCGGCGCCACCGTCGGTCCGGCGCTGCACCGGCTGGCCCGCGGCGATGACGACCGGCCGGTGACCGAACGCGCCGAGGCCAAGCAGATCAGCGCGGAGTCGACCTTCGCCGCCGACCTGACCACCCTCGAGCAACTGCGTGAAGCGGCAACCCCGATCGCCGAGCACGCACATCGCCGGCTGGAGCGCGACGGCCGCGGCGCCCGCACGGTGACGGTGAAGCTGAAGAAGGCCGACATGTCCACCCTGACCCGCTCGGCCACCCTGCCGTATGCCACCGCCGACGCAGGCACCCTGTCCGCCACCGCCCGGCGGCTGTTGCTCGATCCGCGCGAGATCGGGCCGATACGGCTTGTCGGCGTTGGCTTTTCGGGTCTCAGCGACGTCCGGCAGGAGTCGCTGTTCCCCGAACTCGAACAGCACGAGTACACCTCCGAACTCGCCGACGCGCCGGTGGCGGCGATGGCCGAGCCGGTATCGGCCTGGCGGGTCGGCGACGACGTCACCCATCCGCAGTTCGGTCACGGCTGGGTACAGGGCGCCGGGCATGGCGTGGTGAGCGTGCGGTTCGAAACCCGAAGCAGCGGGCCGGGTTTGATGCGCACCTTCGACATCGACACCGCGGGCCTGGCTTCAGCGGACCCCGTCGACAGCCTCGACTGGGAGCTACCCCCAGCGGCCGACGACGTCGCCGACGGGTAGGCCGGCGGCCAGAGCGGCCATCGTCAGGACCCGGGCCTGGGCGGCCCGCAGTCGGGGGACCAGGACGGCGCCGGCGGCCACCAGGTCGTGCCCGGGACCGTAGGCGGCCGCGGTGCGCCCGCCGGGAACCCGGGTGGTCACCGCCACCGCGACGCCCAGGCGGCAGGCCCGCGCCACCGCGTCGACCACCGCCGCGCCCGCGTTGCCGGACCCCATCGCCTCCACCACCAACCCGCGGGCCCCGGCCGCGACGAAGGCGTCGAGGGCCGTGCCGTCCGCGCCGGGATAGGCCGCGGCGATATCGACCCGGGGCGCGGCGGTCAGTGGTCCCAGGTAGGGCCGCTGCCTGCCGGCCGGGACGGCTTCGGGGCGGAAGACCCCATCGGAGACCGACCCCAGCCGGTCACCGCCGAACACCGCCCGTTCGGCCCGCTTGGACATCCCCAGCGGCTCCCACACCGACCCGGCGAAGCTGACCAGCACCCCGGCCCCGCGGGCCTGCGGGCTGGCGGCCACCGCGAGTGCCTCGCGAAGGTTCGCCGGGCCGTCCGCGTCGGGGTCGTCGGCGGCCCGGGCGGCGCCGGTCAGCACCACCGGCGCCGACCCGTCGTAGCCGAGGTCGAGCCACAGCGCGGTCTCCTCCATGGTGTCGGTGCCGTGGGTGACGACGACACCGTCGGCGCCGCCGGCGGTCGCCTCGGCGACGGCCGCGGCGATTCCCAGCCAGTCGTCCGGGGTCAGTTGCGAGCTGTCGACGCTCATCAGGTCGACGACCGTGGCGCCGCCGCCGGCGCCGGGGAGCAGTTCGGCGCCGCTGCGGGCGGGGCGCAGCACGCCGTCCGCGCCGGCGCCGGCGGCAATGGTGCCGCCGGTGGTGATGACGACGACGCCGGCCATGCCGTCATCATGCCCGGCGCTCGGCGGGGCGGCGGCTAAGTGGCGATCGGGGAGTAGGGAATGATGGGAGCCGTGACCGGGGA
>NZ_JBBATF010000223.1:0-3710 GCF_040398885.1 Mycobacterium sp.
CGCGGAGCATGCTCCACGGCGGCCGGATCCGGGTCGACGACGCCGCCGGCGCGGACCTGGCCCGCGCACTGCTCGACGCCACCGTCGCGCACCCGCGGCCGTCCGGCGGACCGTCTCACCGCGACGTCACGGTGGTGATTCCGGTGCGCGACAACGCCGCCGGACTGCGCCGGCTGATGGCGGCGCTGCGCGGCCTGCCGGTGGTGATCGTCGACGACGGGTCCGCCATCCCGGTGACCCGCGGCCGGCTCGACGGCGGTGACGGCGGTGACTGCGGTGACATCGAAATCCTGCGGCATCCGGCGAGCCGGGGGCCGGCCGCCGCCCGCAACACCGGACTGGCCCGCTGCCGAACCGACCTGGTGGCCTTCCTCGACGCCGACGTCCTGCCCCGGCGCGGCTGGCTGGAGGCGTTGCTCGGCCATTTCAGCGACCCCGCGGTCGCCCTGGCGGCACCGCGGATCGTGGCACTGCACCCGGGTGGCGGACTGATCGCCCGCTACGAGGCCGTTCACTCCGCCCTCGACCTCGGCGGACGGGAGAGCCCGGTCGTGCCCTACGGGCCGGTGTCCTACGTCCCCAGCGCCGCGATCGTCTGCCGCCGGTCGAGCGTCCTCGACGTCGGCGGATTCGATGAGGCTCTGCACTGCGGTGAAGATGTCGACCTGTGTTGGCGGCTGCTGAAAAGCGGGTTCCGGCTTCGTTACGAGCCGGTCGCGCTGGTCGCCCACGAGCACCGGACCGGAATGCGGGAATGGTTGTCCCGCAGAGCCTTCTACGGCGCCTCGGCCGCCCCGCTGGCACTGCGCCACCCGGACAACTGCGCGCCACTGGTGATCCCGCTGTCGAGTCTGCTGACCTGGGTTTCGGTGGCGACCGGGTCGCTGCCCGGCGTGCTGGCCGGTGCCGGGTTCGCCGGCCTGCACACCCGCAGGGTGGTCCGGACCCTGCGGCGCAACGGCCTCGGCGGCGCCGAGGCGGGGGCGCTGGCCGCCCGCGGCCTGGCCTACGGGGCGTTGCAGGTCTGTTCGGCGGTATGCCGGCCGTACTGGCCGGCCGCGGCACTGGCCGCCGTGGTGTCCCGCCGGTCCCGGCGGGCGGTGGGCATCGCCGCGGTCATCGACGCCGCCCACGGCTGGACTACCCGCGGCCGACCGCCCGGGCAAGCGGCCAGACCGATCGGACCGCTGAGTTACCTGACTCTCAAGAGACTCGACGACGTCGCCTACGGGGCCGGGGTGTGGCGCGGGCTGCTGCGGGAACGGACACTGCGACCGCTTCGGCCCGAGATCAAGTGACCGACGTCCTCATCGTTGGCGCGGGAAGCGCCGGATCGGTTCTGGCGGAACGGCTTTCGGTCGATCCGAAGCGCCGGGTGACGGTGCTGGAGGCGGGCCCGAGCCGCAGCGACCCGGCCATCAGGGCGTTGACCGACTCGGCCGCGACGCTGCCGATCGGTGCGGACAGCCCCGTCGCCCACCACTACCGAACCGCCCTGACCGCCGACCGGTACGGCGACATCGTTCGGGGTTCGGTGGTCGGGGGATCGGGTGCGGTCAACGGCGGCTACTTCCGCCGCGGGTTGCCCGCCGACTTCGACGACGGTGTTCCCGGCTGGTCCTGGGCCGACGTCGAACCGCACTACCGCGCCGTGGAGAGCCGCATCCACCCCGAGACCGGGCGCCGATTCGCCGCCGGCACAGCGGCGTTCGCCGACGCCGCCGCGGCAGCCGGGTTGGCCGTCGAGGCGGTCCCGCTGAACATCGTCGACGGAATCCGCCGCGGACCGGGTGCGGTGTTCCTCGAGCCGGCGTTGGGCCGGCCCAACCTGACCGTGCTGACCGGCACCCGGGTGACCCGGCTCCGCGTCGCCGACGGCCGCGTCACCGGCGTCGAGGCGGTCGGACCCGGCGGCGCCGCGCGGATCGAGGCCGCCCGGGTGGTGCTCTCGGCGGGTGCGGTGGAGTCGGCGCACCTGATGATGCTCTCCGGGATCGGTCCCGCGGAGACACTGACCGCACTGGGCATCCCGGTGGTGGCCGACCTGCCCGTCGGCCGGAGGTGTCAAGACCACCCGGAGTGGCTGATGTCCACCGGCTGGCCGGTCACCCCGGGGCATCCGGTTCTCGAGACGGTCTTGAGCATCGAGGGTCTGGAGATCCGGCCCTACACAACGGGATTCGGGTCGGCGACGACCAGCATCGGGGTGGCGCTGATGCGGCCGAGGTCGCGCGGCCGTCTCACGCTGGTATCCGCCGACCCGGCCGTCGCACCGGCCATCGAGCACCGCTACGACAGCGAACCGGACGACATGGCCGACCTGCGGCGCGGCTGCGACCTCGTCGCCGCAATCCTCGGCGGTGCAACCGCTCTGGGCCCGCCGGCCTGGTCCACCTCACAGCACCTGTGCTCGACGGCCCCGATCGGATCGGTGGTGGACCCGCAATGCCGGGTGTACGGGGTGGACGGCCTGCAGGTCATCGACGGCTCGGTGCTGCCGCGAATCCCCGGTCGCGGGCCGCACGCCACCATCGCGATGCTGGCCCACCGCGCCGCCGAATTCGGCTGAGGGGGTCAGCTGAGCTCGCAGCGGATCGGCAGGTGCTTGAGGCCGCCGACGAACGTGGTCGCCATGTGCTCGGGTTCGCCGGCCAACTCGATGGACCTGATGCGCGGCACCAGTTCGGTGAACAGGCTGTTGATCTCCATCCGGGCCAGCGCGGCGCCGAGGCAGAAGTGCACGCCGTATCCGAAGGACAGGTGCTTGTTGGGGTCGCGGCCCACATCGAAGCGGAACGGGTCGTAGAACGCGTCCTCGTCGCGGTTGGCCGAGACGTAGGACAGCAGCACCGCCTCGCCCCTGGCGATCGGAACGCCGCGAACCACGGTGTCGGCCTGGGCGGTTCGCATGAACTCCTTGACCGGCACCACCCAGCGGATCATCTCCTCGACCGCGGTGCCCATCAGCGACGGGTCCCTCTTGAGCCGGTCCAGTTCCCCGGGGTTCTCCAGCAGGGCCAGCAGGCCGCCGGCGATCCCGGCACTGGTGGTGTCGTGCCCGGCGCTGGCCACGATCACGTAGTAGGACAGCGTGTCCATGTCGGAGATCGGTTCGCCGTTGATCTTCGCGTTGGCGATGGCCGAGGCCAGGTCCTCGGTGGGATGCTCGCGGCGGGACTGGGTCAGGGCGGTGAAGTACATGAAGAAGTCCAGCAGGACGGCCTGCATGTCCTCCACGCCGCCGCCGCGCTGGAGTTCCTCGTCGTTGCCGCCGAACATCTCCTGGGTCAGCTTGAGCATCCGCGGGAAGTCCGAGTCGGGCAGGCCCAGCATGGTCAGGATGATGTAGAGCGGATAGTTCACCGCGATCTCGGTGGCGAAGTCGAGTTCCGGGCCCTTCTCGGCCATCCTGTCGACGTAGACCTTGGCCAACTCGTCGCAGCGGGACTTCAGTGCGCGCATCGCCTTGGGCCGGAACCAGTCCACGCCGATCTTGCGCATGTCCCGGTGATGCGGGTCGTCCATGTGGATCAGGGTGCGCAGGCCGACGCCGGCCTCCATGTCCCGCAGCAGGGCGTCATCGGCTTCGGCGACGGCCAGCAGCGGCCGCGGATAATTGGTGAACAGGTTGTTCTGCCGCTCGATCTCCATGACGTCGGCGTGCTTGGTGATCGCCCAGAACGGCCGGTATTCGTCGACGTCCACCCAGG
>NZ_JBBATF010000224.1:0-3655 GCF_040398885.1 Mycobacterium sp.
CGCCGTTCGTGTGCACGTTCTCCAACCGGTGCTTCCCGACCAAGGCGATCCGGGGTTGGCTCGCCACCGACGACGTGTTCCACGTGCGGCTCGTGGCCGAGTACTTCTACCGCTCGGCCGGCTGGGACGAGCCCCGCATCGACCGGCGCCCGACGCCAGGCGACCCGCTCTACGCCGTGTGGGCACACCGCTCCGGCTGAGGGGGCGGACATGTCACGCGAGAACTGCATGAGGGGTGCCGCTCAGCGAGACCGATTCGCTCGACGGACTCTTCGGTCCTACTTGGTGGCCGAGTCGCACCTGTCACTGCTCGGGAGTCCGCATGAGTATCGCCCGTTTCTGAGCGACAACTGATGCAGCACAGGGCTTTTGCCGGGTGTGTTCAGGCTGTTGTCGCTCGGAGGTGGGCACTTGTAGCCATGCCTCTCCGCCTGGAACCGCCGTCCGATGTCGGGCAGAGCAACGTTGACGAAGGTGAGGTCCACCGAGAGGGAGAAGGCCGAGGCCGCGACCACGGCCAGCACCAGTCGTGGGCGCCGAACGGCCTGATGCACCGCAACATCCTGAAGTTGCGCGCTTCCCCCGCGATCGCGGCCGCGCCCACGATCCGGGAACGGCACCGGTCACGCCGCGGCGAAGATCTCTTTCCAGTCGTCCTTCATGCTGACCACGGTCCATCCCCGCTGCGGCGCCTCCTTGAGCGCGGCCACCAAGCTGCCGCTGCTGGTGGGGTTTTCGTCGTAGCGGTATTCGCGCTCGCCGTCGGTGTGGTGGATGAGCACGCCGAGGTTGGGCCTGGGATTGTCGATCGTGGTGTACTCCAGCATCTGTTTGTCGCCGTCGCTGTTGCCGACGGCGATGATGGGCCGCCGCCCGATGAACTCGTGGATGCCGGCGGGTTTCCCGGCCTTGTCGTCGACGAAGAGGTAGTCGAGTGTTTTGACAAGTACCGGCCCGGTGTCGCGTAACTCGTAGGTCACCCGCGCGGTGGAGCCGACGACCTGCTCCGGCGGGATGCCGTAGACGCGTTCGCTCCAAGCGCGCATGAAGTCCGCTCCGCCGCCGGAGACGATGAATGTCTTGAACCCGTTGGCGCGAAGGTGGCTCAGCATTTCCTGCATCGGCTGGTAGGTCAACTGGTCATAGGGCCGGTTGAACTTCGGGTGCTTCGCCGTGCCGATCCACCCGCCGACCCGGTCGGCGAACTCTTTGGTGGTCATGCCGGAATGGGTGAGCGCGATGATCCGCAGCAGGCCGTCGTGGTGCGGGCCGGCCAGCAACTTGGCGTTGTCTCCAGCCAGCAGGGCCTGCACCATCGGGTCCTCTTTGAGGGTGGGCTGCTCGGCGACCATGCGGTTCGTCTCGTCGACGGCGAAGGCCAACTGGAAGGGGATCGGGTTCTCCGGCCACAGCGTGCCGTCGTTGTCGAACACGGCGATCCGCTCCTCGGCCGGAACGAAGTCCGGTGAGCCCGGCTTGGTGGTCTGCTCGACGAAAGCGGTGATCGCCGCGCGGGCTTCGCCGTCATTCCACGACGGCAGCGGGTTCTGTGCGTTCTCCGACCGGCCGGCGCAGGCAGTCGACAGTGCGACGAGCAGCCAGAGCATCGCCAACAGTGCAGGAACTCGGGTTCGGATCATGCGCGGATTATGCCCTGAGCTACCGGCGAACCTGCGCCGGATCGCCGAACCGGGCCAGGCGCGACTCAGGACGGGCGGGCGGGCAGGGCTGCGATCCGGCGCGCCAGGTAGGGCGAGAACCAGCCGGCGTACCTCTCCTGCAGCGCGGGATCCCGCCAGTCGGAGCCGGTCACGATCTCACGGCAGGTGGGCTGCCGACAGCGGCAACGAAATTCGTCGTAGTCGCTGGCGTCGCACATCGCGTAGTCGAAGCACAACTCCTCGCCGGGTGCGATGTCGCGCATGGCGACCAGCAGGGTCTGTCCGAGCAGACCGCAGTTCGGCTCGCAGGAGTGGTTGAGCATGTCGCCGGCCTCGGGGGTCTCGGCGGAGACCAGGTAGAGATCCGCGTCGATCTGGATGGAGCGGCTCTGCCGGTCGGCGCTGAGGGTCTGCAGCCTTGCACCGGTCAGCACCCATCCGCCGAACGCGGCGACCGTTTCCCCCGCCGCGATGGGTTCCACGGCGAAGGAACCCCAGCCTTTCTCGCCGGCCGGCCGGGCCTCCGCCTTGGGGCTGAGCCAGTTGTAGTCCACCGAACGCATCTCCCGTCTCGACGTTCCGCGGTCATGCTACTTGTGGCCCGTCCGCGGCCGACCCGCCACGCTGCGACCCGCCGGACGGGTTACCGGTGCACGGCCCGCCTTCTGCCTAGCATCACCCGGGTGGCCGACCGCTATGGCATCGACGTGCTCGCCGACAATCCGCACCAGCCCCGCAGGCCGCGCCCGGTGGAGCGGGCGGCCGACGCGGGCTTGGTCGTGGAGGACCCGATGTCGGGCTACGTCGGTGCGGTGATCCGGGTGGAGGGCGGCCGGGTCGAACTCGAGGACCGCCGCGGCCGGGTCCGGGTATTCCCGCTGGGCCCGGGTTTTCTGGTCGACGGCACTCCGGTGGTGCTGGTCGCGCCGCGAGCGGGGAAGGAGACCCGACAGCGCACCGCGTCCGGCTCGGTGAAGGTGGTCGGCGCCAAAGCCCGGGTGGCGTTGGCCGGGCGTATCTATGTGGAGGGCCGCCACGACGCCGAACTGGTCGAGCAGGTATGGGGGGATGATCTGCGGGTCGAGGGCGTAGTAGTGGAATACCTCGGTGGTGTCGACGACTTGGTCGACATCGTCACGTCGTTCCTGCCCGGCCCCGGCAGACGCCTCGGCGTGCTCGTCGACCACCTGGTTCCGGGATCCAAGGAGTCCCGGATCGCCGAGGCGGTGCGCCGCGGCCCCGGTGGTGACCACACCCTGGTGGTCGGCCACCCGTTCATCGACATCTGGCAGGCCGTCAAGCCGGCACGGCTGGGTCTCTCGGCGTGGCCGACGATTCCACGCACGATGGAGTGGAAGGCCGGCGTCTGCGGTGCCCTGGGCTGGCCCCACCGCACTCAAGCAGATGTCGCGCGGGCGTGGCAGCGCATCCGCGGATCGGTCCGGGACTGGACCGACCTCGAGCCTGAACTGATCGGCCGGGTCGAGGAACTGATCGACTTCGTGACGAGCGCCCAATCGGCGGCCGCCGACGACCAAAAGCCTGCGACCCGGTGAGGGTGACGATGTCGTCATATCCCCGCACCGGGTCGCAGCCTCGGCTTGGAATCAGTCGGTTGTGAATGCCGCCGCGGCGTCCCTCTCCAGATCCAGGTACGCCTTCTCACTGACGTCGATGCCGACACCCTGGATGGTGCCGCCGGTGAACGTGCCGGGGTTCTTGTACTGCTCGGAGACGTTGTCGCCGCTGTCATAGCCGACGCACAGACCGTCCCCGGACAGGGTGAACTTGCCGATCTGGGCCTTCATCGGCCCGGTGGCGACCGGCTTGTCGTCGACATAAAGCGTGGTGGTGCCCAGCGACTCGCCGTGTTCGCCGGCCCGCTCCCGCTTGAACTCCATGCCCAGCGTGTGCTTGCCCGGGCTCAGCGGCGGGGAGGCGAAGTCCTGCTCGGGCTTGATCCCCAGGAAGTTGTAGACGTAGTGCAGCCGGCC
>NZ_JBBATF010000225.1:0-3634 GCF_040398885.1 Mycobacterium sp.
GCCTGGCCATCCGGCACCACATGCCCGATCAGCCCGTACTCCAGCGCCTCCGCGGCGGTGATGTGCCGGCCGGTCAGCAGCAGATCACAGGCGACGGTGTAGGGGATCTGCCGCACCAGTCGGACCGCCGATCCGCCCATCGGGTACAGGCTCCAGCGCGCCTCGGAGACGCCGAACTTCGCGCTCTGCCCGGCCACCCGGATGTCGGTGCCCTGCAGGATCTCGGTTCCCCCGGCGATGGCCGGGCCTTCGACCGCGGCGATCAGCGGTTTGGTCAACCGCCGGCCCTTGAGCAGACCGTCGATGCGCGACGGGTCGTAGCTGCCGTCGGCGAACGAGTCGCCCGGCGGTTTGGCGGTCGCGGCCTTGAGGTCCATGCCCGCGCAGAAGTAGCCGCCCGCCCCGGTCAGGATGCAGACCCGGATGTCGGGATCGTCGTCGACCCGGTCCCAGGCCTCCACCATGATCTGCAGCATCTCCCCGGACAGCGCGTTACGCGCCTCGGGGCGATTCATCGTCACGATCAGAACGTGCCCGCGCTGCTCGATCAGGGCATGAGCACTTTCGGGGGCCACGTCGTCCGCCTTCCGTCGCACTTGTAAAGAACTGTAACAGGTTCTAGTTTGGGGTCGTGGCCCTCAATATCGCCGACCTCGCCGAGCACGCCATCGACGCCGTGCCGGATCGCATCGCCCTGATCTGCGGCGATGAGCAGATCACCTACTCCGAGTTGGAGGAGAAGGCGAACCGCTTCGCCCACTACCTCATCGACCAGGGGGTCACCAAGGACGACAAGGTCGGCCTGTACTGCCGCAACCGGATCGAGATCGTCATCGCGATGCTGGGCATCGTCAAAGCCGGGGCGATTCTGGTCAACGTCAACTACCGCTATGTCGAGGGCGAGTTGCGCTACCTGTTCGAGAACTCCGACATGGTGGCGGTCGTGCACGAACGGCAGTACTCCGACCGGGTGGCCAACGTGCTGCCCGAGACGCCCGGCGTCAAGACCGTCCTGGTCGTTGAGGACGGCAGCGACAGGGACTACCGCCGGTACGGCGGAGTGGAGTTCCACGAGGCGATCGCCCAGGGATCACCGGAGCGTGACTTCGGCGAGCGCAGCGCCGACGACATCTACCTGCTCTACACCGGCGGCACCACCGGTTTCCCCAAGGGCGTCATGTGGCGGCACGAGGACATCTACCGGGTGTTGCTCGGCGGCACCGACTTCGCCACCGGTGAATTCGTCAAAGACGAGTTCGAACACGCCAAGCAGGCCGCCGCCGCCCCGCCGATGGTCCGCTTCCCGATCCCGCCGATGATCCACGGCGCCACCCAGTCGGCCACCTGGATGGCGCTGTTCGCCGGCCAAACCGTAGTTCTGGCACCGGAATTCGAGGCCGACGAGGTATGGCGCTCGATCGAGCGGAACAAGGTGAACCTGCTGTTCTTCACCGGCGACGCGATGGGCCGACCACTGCTCGACGCGCTGGAGACCGCCGCGGCCGACCGGGACCTGTCCTCACTGTTCCTGCTCGCCAGCACCGCCGCGCTGTTCTCCCCGAGCCTCAAGGACCGCTTTCTGGAACTGCTGCCCAACCGGGTGATCACCGACTCCATCGGCTCCTCGGAGACCGGGTTCGGCGGCACCAGCATCGTCGCCAAGGGCCAGACCCAGGCCGGCGGCCCGCGGGTCGCCATCGACAGGAACACCGTCGTCCTCGACGACGAGGGCAACGAGGTCCGGCCCGGATCCGGGGTGCGCGGCATTCTGGCCAAACGGGGCAACATCCCGGTCGGCTACTACAAGGACGAGAAGAAGACCGCGGAGACCTTCCGCACCATCAACGGGGTGCGTTACGCGATTCCCGGCGACTACGCGATGGTCGAGGAGGACGGCACCGTGACGATGCTCGGCCGGGGATCCGTCTCGATCAACACCGGTGGAGAGAAGGTCTACCCCGAGGAGGTCGAAGCCGCCCTGAAGGGCCACCCCGACGTGTTCGACGCTCTCGTCGTCGGTGTGCCCGACGAACGCTACGGACAGCACGTGGCCGCCGTTGTCGCTCCCCGTAAGGGCGCCCGCCCGGCGCTGACCGAACTGGACAGCTTCGTCCGCAGTCACATCGCCGGATACAAGATTCCGCGCAGCCTCTGGATCGTCGACGAGATCAGACGCTCACCGGCGGGCAAGCCCGACTACACCTGGGCCAAGGAGCAGACCGTGACCCGCCCCGCCGACGAGGTGCACGCCAAACACGGCGGTGCCAGGGACGATGTCCCCGGCTAGAGTCAGACCGATGAACGGCGCTCAGGCACTCATCACCACACTGGTCGACAACGGGGTGAAGGTGTGTTTCGCCAACCCGGGGACATCGGAGATGCACTTCGTCGCCGCGTTGGACGCCGTGCCCGAGATGCGCGGCGTGCTAACCCTTTTCGAGGGAGTGGCCACCGGCGCGGCCGACGGCTACGCGCGGATCTCGGGTGACCCGGCTGCGGTGCTGCTGCACCTCGGGCCGGGTCTGGGCAACGGACTTGCCAACCTGCACAACGCCCGCCGCGCCAGGGTGCCCATGCTCGTGGTTGTCGGCGACCACGCCACTTACCACAAGAAGTACGACGCACCATTGGAATCCGACATCGACTCGGTGGCCGGAACGGTCTCCGGATGGGTGCGCCGGACCATGAGCGCCGGCGACGTCGCGCCCGACGCAGTCGACGCGATCACCTTCACCCGCGCCGAGCAGCGGATCGCCACGGTCATCCTGCCCGCTGACGTGTCCTGGACCGACGGCGCGGAGACCGCGGAACCCGTTGTGCCCGAGGTCAACCCCTACACTCCCGACACCGCCGACATCGAGGACGCATTGCTCTCCGGCGAGGCGACGGTGATCCTCATCGGCGGCGACGCCACCCGCGGTGACGGCCTGCGGGCAGCGGCCCGGCTGGCGAAGACGTGCGGCGCGAGACTGTTCTGCGAGACCTTCCCCACCCGGCTGGAGCGCGGCGCAGGGATTCCGGCCGTGGAGAGGGTGGCCTACTTCGGGGAGGCGGCCGTCGCGCAACTGGAGGGGACCACGCAACTCATCCTCGCCGGCGCCGCTTCGCCGGTGACGTTCTTCGGCTATCCCGGCAAGCCCAGCGATCTGGTCCCCGAGGGCTGCGGTGTCCTCACGCTGGCCGGCCCGGTCGGGGCCGGGGCGGCGCTGACCGAACTGGCCGACCGGCTCGCCCCCGATGTGGTGGCCGAGGTGGCGCCGGCCGCGCGGCCTGAACCGCCGTCCGGGCCGCTGAGCGTGCAGACCTCGGCGGAGGTGATCGGCGCGCTGCTGCCCGACCGGGCCATCGTGGTCGACGAGTCCAACACCTCCGGGTTCCTGCTGGCCCAGACCACCGCCGGGGCACCGGCCCACGACTGGCTGACGCTGACCGGCGGCGCCATCGGTTACGCGCTTCCGGTCGCGGTGGGGGCGGCCGTGGCGGCCCCCGACCGGCCGGTGCTGTGCCTGGAGTCCGACGGTTCGGCGATGTACACCATCTCGGCGCTGTGGACGCACGCGCGGGAGAATCTCGACATCACCACGGTGGTCTACGCCAACCGCGCCTATGACATCCTGCGGATCGAACTGCAGCG
>NZ_JBBATF010000226.1:0-3602 GCF_040398885.1 Mycobacterium sp.
CCACGGTGGTCTACGCCAACCGCGCCTATGACATCCTGCGGATCGAACTGCAGCGGGTCGGCGCCCGGGAGCCGGACCAGCCGACCGGCCCCAAAGCCGAGTCGCTCCTCGATCTGACCTCGCCGACAATGGATTTCGTGAAGATGGCCGAGGGTATGGGGGTGCCCGCCCGCCGGGTCGTCACCGCGGAGGAATTCGCCGGTGCGTTGCGGTGGGCCTTCGCCGAGCCGGGTCCGCACCTGATCGAAGCGGTCATGCCGTCGCTGGCCGGCTAAATCTCGAACACCGGATCGTCGCAGCCGGTGCCCTCAGCGGCAAGCCGGCGTTTGATCACCTTGAACGTCTCGGTCTTGGGCAGTGCGGTGGAGACCCGCACGAACGACGGCCACTGCTTGGGGCCCAGATCGGTCTGCTCGGACAGGAACCTGCGGAACCGGGCCGCGTCGAACGGGGTTCCCTCGGGCAGCACCAGGGCGGCCATCACCCGGTCTCCGACTTTCGGGTCGGGGATGCCGTATACCGCGGCTTCGGTGACACCGGGGTGGCGCATCAGGACCCGCTCGATCGGCGCCGTTCCGAGGTTCTCGCCGTCGACCCGCATCCAGTCGCCGAGCCGGCCGGCGAAGTGCACGAATCCGTCGTCGTCGAGGTAGGCCAGATCACCGCTGTGATAGACCCCGCCGGCCATCCGTTCGGCTTCGGCGTCCGGATCGTTGTAGTAGCCGCGGAACTGTCCGGGTCCGGTGAGGTTGACCAGTTCGCCGACCACTCCGGGGGGACAGGGCCGGCCTGTCTCGACGTCGACGACGGCCAACTCCCCGGGCAGCGGCCCCAGCGAACCCTCGGGCGTGTCCGGGGTCCGGCTGATGGACACCCCGCCTTCGCTGGAGCCGAAACCGTCGACGACGGTGACCGCGAACCGTCGGGCGAACCGCCCGATGTCCCGCGGCGCGGCCTCGTTGCCGTACATGATGCGGAGCGGGTTGTCGGCGTCGTCCGGCCTCTCCGGGGTGGCCAGGATGTAGGACATGGGCTTGCCGACGTAGTTGGCGTAGGTGGCCCCGTACCGCCGCACATCGTCGACGAAGCCGGTGGCGGTGAACTTGGCGCGCAGCGCTATCGAGCCTTGCGCCGCCACCGCGGGCGCCCACCCCGCCATCACGGCGTTGGAGTGGAACATCGGCATCGACAGATAGAAGACGTCGGAGGGTCCGAGGCCGAGACGCTGGGCGAGCATCACACCGGGGCCCGCCACCTTCTCGTGGGTGCACCGCACCGCCTTGGGTTCGCCGCTGGTTCCGGAGGTGAAGATCAGCATGAACAGATCGTCGGGTCGGGTGTCGGGGAAGGTGACCGGCGAACCGGTGAACGCGGCCAGTTCCGGCGACCACGCGCCGCCGGTGACCCGCACCACCGGAACGCCGGCGGGGTCGCATTCGGCGCCATGGTCGGTGATGACGAACTGGCAGTCGGCGGAGGTGACGTCGCGGCGCAGGGCGGCACCGCGACGGGTGGGATTCAACCCGACCAGAACCACGCCGCCGAGGGCTCCGGCCACCAGCAGCGCCGAGAACAGCGGGGTGTTGTCCAGCAGCACCCCGACGTGCGGCGGCCGGTCCGGATCGAGTCGGGCGCGCAGGAACGCGGCGATGTCGGCGCCGTCCTGAATGTGTTGCCGCCAGGTCGAATACGAGCCGTCGTCGCCGTGGATCCCGCGATCGTCGACCGCGGCGAGCGGCCGCAGCAGTTGTGTGACGGTGGGCAGCACCGGACGAATCAGGCCGGGGTGTCGGCCAGGTCCCGGCCGATGATCCGCAACTGGGCGGTCGCCCCGCCGAGCGCGAACTCGGTCTGCTTGGCCGTCATGAAGTAACGGTGCACCGGGTGGTCCATGTCGATACCGACACCGCCGTGAACATGCACCGTGGTGTGCGCCACCCGGTGGCCGGCCTCGGCCGCCCAGAAGGCGGCGGTGGCCACCTCGGAGTCGGCGGGCAGATCCTCGGACAGCCGCCAGGAGGCCTGTTCGCAGGTGAGTCGCAGGCCCTTGATGTCGATGTAGTCGTCGGCCAGTCGCTGGGAGACGGCCTGGAAGCTGCCGATCGGACGGTCGAACTGCTCGCGACTGCGGGCGTACTCGGCGGTGAGCTCCAGGGCCCGTTCCAGCACGCCCAACTGGTAGGCCGCCAGTCCCACCGCCCGCCGCGCGGTCAGCCAGGACAGCACCTCGGCCTCGCCGACCACCCGCTCGGCGTCCACCTGAACCCCGGCCAGGTCGATCTCAGCGCAACTGTTCAAACCGGTCGTCTGCAAGGGGGTCACCGACACCGCGTCGGCGTCGACCAGGAATACCTTTGTCCCGGAGTCGGTTTCGGCCGGGATCAGGAACGCGTCCGCAACCGGGCCGTACGGCACCTGGATCCGGCTTCCGGTCAGCCGGTAGCCCGCGCCGGCAGCGGCCGCCTGTACCGGGCCCTGCCCGGTCTCCCCGTCGAGTGCGATGGTCAGGATCTTCTCCCCGGCCACCGCCGGGGCCGCCCAGGCCTGCCGCAGGTCCGCCGAGGCGAACCGGGCCAGTGCGCCGGCGCCGAGCACGACCGACTCCAGGTAGGGCACCGCCGCCAACTGCCTGCCCAGGGCGGTCAGGATGGCGGTCTGTTCCAGCACCCCGAAGCCGCCGCCGCCGACCGACTCCGGTGCCGCGGCGTTCAGGACGTCGGCGTGGATGAGTTTCTTCCACAGCACGGTGTCGAAACGTTGATCCGGGAGGTCCAACTCGCGCTGATGCTCCGGCGTGCACACCGAATTGACGATGGTGGCGACCAAGCCGGAAAGATCTTGGGCCGCTTCGGTTCTGGTGAAATCCATCTGGTTCCCTCCTAACGGTTCCGCGGCAGGCCCAGCGCCGCCATGCCGATGATGTCCCGCTGGACCTCGTTGGTGCCGCCGCCGAAGGTCAGGATCAGCGCGGCGCGGTGCAGGCGCTCCACCCGGCCGCGCAGCAGCGCGCCCCGGGAGTCCTGCCGCAGGGTGGCCGACGGGCCGAGGATCTCCATCAGCAGCCGGTAGGCCTCGGTCGCCAACTCGGTTCCGAAGACCTTTGCCGCCGAGGCGTCCGCCGGCGACGGGGAGGCCGCCGCCGCCGACGCCAGCTCCCAGTTGATGAGCTTGAGGTACTCCGCCTTGGCGTGAACCCGCGCCAGGTTGAGCTGCACCCATTCCGAGTCGATCAGCCGCGCGCCGCGGGCGTCGCCCGATTTCATAGGGGTGTTCTGCGCCCACTCCCGCACCAGCGTCAGGGCGGTGAAGATCGGCTGGGCCGAAACCAGCGCCACCCGTTCGTGGTTGAGCTGATTGGTCACCAGCTTCCAGCCGCCGTTCTCCTCGCCGACCCGGTTGGCGACCGGAACCCGGACATCCTGGTAGTAGGTGGCGCTCGTACTCGGCCCCGCCATGGTGTGCACCGGGGTCCAGGAGAAGCCCTCGACCGATGTCGGCACGATCAGCACCGAGATCCCGCGGTGCTTCTTGGCCTCGGTATTGGTGCGAACCGCCAGCCACACGTAGTCGGCGTACTGGATCAGGCTGGTCCACATCTTCTG
>NZ_JBBATF010000227.1:0-3594 GCF_040398885.1 Mycobacterium sp.
TCCCACCACCGCATGGTCACCAGGTCGCCGAACCACATGTGCGCCATCTCGTGCAGCACCGTCTCGGCACGCCGCTCGTAGGACGCCCGGGTCACCTTGCTGCGGAAGACGTAGTCCTCCAGGAAGGTCACCGCCCCGGCGTTCTCCATGGCGCCGGCGTTGAACTCCGGGACGAACAACTGGTCGTACTTGCCGAACGCGTAGGGCACGCCGAAGTTGCGGTGGTAGAAGTCGAAGCCCTGCTTTGTCTCGGTGAACAGCCGCTCGGCGTCCATGTGCTCGGCCAGGGACCGCCGGCAGAACAGGCCCAGCGGGATCTCGCCGTGCTCGTCGCGGTAGACGTCGCGCCACACCGCGTAGGGTCCGGCGACCAGGGCCACCAGGTAGGTGCTCATCTTCGGGGTGGTGGCGAAGGTGTGCACCGCCTTGTCGCCGTCACGTTCAACCGACGCCGTCGCCCCGTTGGAGATCACCTCCCAGTCCTGCGGCGCGGTGACGGCCATGTCGAAGACGGCCTTGAGGTCGGGCTGGTCGAAGCAGGCGAACATCCGCTTGGCATCGGCGGTCTCGAACTGCGAGTACAGGTAGACCGCGCCGTCGACGGGATCGACGAAGCGGTGCAGTCCCTCACCGGTGTTGGAGTAGTAGCAGTCGGCCTCCACGACCAGGACGTTGTCGTGGGCCAGTCCGATCAGCGGGATGCCGGTGGACTCGTCGTAGCCGGACACGTCGATGTCGTGGCCGTTGAGCACCGCCCGGTGCACCCGGGCGGCGGCCAGGTCGATGTGGGTGTCGGCGCCCGGCAGCGCCTCGAACTGCACTGTGGTCGTCGACCGGAACTCCCGGTCGCCGGCGGTCAGGTCCAGCTCGATCCGGTAGCGGTCCACCGTCACCAGGGCCGCGCGTTCGATCGCCTCATTGCGGGTCAGATTGGGAAGCACGGGACCAACTTATCCTTGGCCCATGACTACCTCGCGCGCTGACTTCTGGTTCGACCCGCTGTGCCCCTGGGCCTGGATCACCTCGCGGTGGATCCTGGAGGTGGAGAAGGTCCGCGACATCGAGGTGCGCTTCCACGTCATGAGCCTGGCGGTGCTCAACGAGGGCAAGGTCCTGCCCGAGCACTACGCGGAACTGATGGAGCGGGCCTGGGGTCCGGTGCGGGTGGCCATCGCCGCCGAACAGGCGCACGGCGCTTCGGTGCTCGGCGATCTCTACACCGCGATGGGCACCCGGATCCACAACCAGGGCAACAAGGATCTGCCGCAGGTGATCGCCGAGTCGCTGGCCGAGGCCGGGTTGCCGGCGGGGTTGGCCGCCGCGGCCGGCGACGGCGGCTTCGACCCGGCGCTGCGCAAGAGCCACCATGCGGGGATGGACGCCGTAGGCGCCGACGTCGGCACCCCGACCATCCACATCGACGGGGTGGCGTTCTTCGGCCCGGTGCTGTCGAAGATCCCGCGCGGGCAGGAGGCCGGCAAGATCTGGGACGCGGCGGTGGCGCTGGCGTCCTACCCGCACTTCTGGGAACTCAAGCGCTCCCGCACCGAGCCGCCGTCCTACGACTGAACGACCCTGGCGTCGAGATCGACGTTTTGGCGCGATCCACTCGATCTTTTCCGCCCAAACGTGAGTTTGGGCGCAGGTCGGTAAGGTGACCCGCATGCGCGTCTACCTCGGCTCGGACCACGCCGGCTTCGAATTCAAGAAGGCCATCACCGACCATCTGCTCAGGAACGGTCACGAGCCGATCGACTGCGGCGCGTACAGCTACGACGCCGACGACGACTACCCGGCGTTCTGCATCGCCGCCGCGGAACGGACGGTGGCCGACCCGGGCAGCCTGGGCATCGTGCTCGGCGGATCGGGCAACGGGGAACAGATCGCGGCCAACAAGGTCCCCGGGGCCCGGTGCGCGCTGGCCTGGAGCGTCGAGACCGCGTCACTGGCCCGCGAGCACAACAACGCCCAGTTGATCGGCATCGGCGGGCGCATGCACACCGAGGCCGAGATGCTGGCCATCGTCGACGCCTTCCTGAGCACACCCTGGTCACAGGCCCCGCGGCACCAGCGCCGCATCGACATCCTGGCCGAGTACGAGACCACCCACGTCGCACCGCCAGTGCCGGGTGCCTGAGGGCCATACCCTGCACCGGCTGGCCCGGCTGCACCATCGCCGCTTCGCCGGGTCCCCGGTG
This sequence comes from Mycobacterium sp., assembly GCF_040398885.1. Classification (GTDB taxonomy): domain Bacteria; phylum Actinomycetota; class Actinomycetes; order Mycobacteriales; family Mycobacteriaceae; genus Mycobacterium. The sequence goes on from NZ_JBBATF010000227.1 coordinate 2,199, forward strand.
CGGGTCTCCAGCCCGCAGGGCCGGTTCGGCGACGCGGCACTGGTCGACGGCCGTGGCTTCGTCCGCGCGGAGGCCTGGGGTAAGCACCTGTTCCACCGCTACGAGGGCGGCCCGATCGTGCACGTGCACCTCGGGCTGTACGGATCCTTCCGGGAACACCGCACGCCGATGCCCGAGCCGCGCGGGCAGGTGCGGATGCGCATCGTGGGAGCCGAGTACGGCACCGACCTGCGCGGGCCCACCGCCTGCGAGGTGATCGACGAGGCGCAGGTGGAGGCGATCCTGGCCCGGCTGGGCCCCGACCCGCTGCGCAGCGACGCCGACCCGGCGCCTGCCTGGGCGCGAATCTCCAAGTCGCGCAAGGCGATCGGCGCCCTGCTGATGGACCAGTCGGTGCTGGCGGGGGTGGGCAACGTCTATCGCAGCGAACTGCTGTTCCGGCACGGGATCGACCCGTACCGGCCGGGCCGCGACGTGGACCGGGCCGAGTTCGACGACGCCTGGGCAGATCTGGTGGAACTGATGAAGGTGGGGGTCCGCCGCGGCCGGATCATCGTGGTGCGGCCCGAAGACGACCATGGAGCGCCGCCCTACGGACCGAGACGGCCCCGAACCTACGTCTACCGGCGTGCCGGTGAGCCGTGCCGGCTGTGCGACAGTCCTATCCGCACCGCGGAGATGGAGGGCCGCAACCTGTTCTGGTGTCGGGTCTGTCAGGTGTGAGCGTTCCGGCAGGCGTTCTTAGAAGTCGAACCCGCCGAAGTCCCCTCCGCCGAAGTCCCCGCCCCCGAAGTCGCCGCCGCCGAAGCCCCCGCCGCCGCCGTCCCAGCCGCCGCCGAAGTCCCCACCTCCGAAGTCCCCGCCGCCATAGTCCCCGCCGCCATAGTCCCCGCCGCCGTAGTCCCCGCCGCCGGCGGCGTCCAGACCCTGGTCGTAGCCGGCGTCGAAGCCGGAGTCGAAGCCCGACCCGTAGCCGCTCTCGAAGCCGGACGCGCCGTAGCCGACACCGTGCATGCCGGAGAACATCGCGTCGAACAGCAGAACCGAGCCCATGGCCCAGGCGCCGGTGCGCAGGGCCCCCTGCCACCACGGCTCGGAGTACCAACCGGCCGGCACCGGCCTACCGGCCACCCGGCCGCCCGGGTAGTAGTTCGGGGTCCGCTGCGTCGGAGTGGGGGAGGCCTCGATCTCGCGTCCCTCGAACTGGATCCGGCGGTCCTCGGTGACCGAACCGGCCGCCTTCTGGCCCGCGATGCTCTCCAGTTCCGGCCCGGGATCCATGCCCATCGCGGTGCGGGCGGCCCGCACGTAGTACAGGCCCTCCAGTGCGCTCTCCTTGGCCAGCATCGCCTGCTTGGCGGTGGTGGCCTGCTCGATCTGCGAGGAGGCTGCGGTG
>NZ_JBBATF010000228.1:0-3512 GCF_040398885.1 Mycobacterium sp.
GGGCCGGCGCAGGCGGTGACCGCCGCCGGCGCGGCCGCGGCGCGGGCCCTGGACCGCACACCCGACCAGTTGGCCGTGCTGGCCGAGGCCGGAGTGGTCGACGCCGGCGGCCGGGGTTTGCTGGTGCTGCTGGACGCGCTCACCGCCACGCTCGCCGGCCAGGCGCCCCGGCGGCGCGCCTATCTGCCGGCCCCGGCGGCGCCCCGCCACGACGTCGGCGAACCGCCGCCTCCCCAGTTCGAGGTGATGTACCTGATCGGTGGGCCGGACGCGGAGGCGCTGGGCACGCTGCGGTCGGCCCTGCAGAACCTGGGCGACTCGGTGGCGCTGGCCCCGGCCGCCGACGGCCGGCACTCGGTCCACGTCCACACCGACGACGCCGGTGCGGCGATCGAGGCCGGCCTGGCCGCCGGCGCCGTCAGCCGCATCCGGATCTCCGCGCTGGACACCGGCCGGGTGGCCCCCGGCGGCTGGCCCCGGCAGCGGGCGGTGCTGGCCGTGGTCGACGGCGACGGCGCCGAGGAGTTGTTCGCCGCGGAGGGGGCGTGCGTGGTGCGCCCGGACGCCGAACTGGTGGACCCGGCCAACGGGGTCAGCGCCGACGAGTTGCTGCGGGCCCTGGTCGACACCGGCGCCGCCCAGGTGATGGTGCTGCCCAACGGCTACGTCTCCGCCGAGGACCTGGTGGCCGGCTGCACCGCCGCGATCGGCTGGGGCATCGACGTGGTGCCGCTGCCGTGCGGATCGATGGTGCAGGGCCTGGCCGCCCTGGCGGTCCACGACGCCGGCCGCCAGGCCGTCGACGACGGCTACACCATGGCCCGGGCCGCGGCCGGTTCCCGGCACGGGTCGGTGCGCATCGCCACCGAACAAGCGCTCACCTGGGCCGGGGCCTGTCTGCCCGGCGACGGCCTCGGCATCTCCGGCGACGAGGTGGTGGTGGTGGATCCCGATCCGGTCGCCGCGGCCCAGCGGCTGATCGACCTGCTGCTGGGATCGGGCGGTGAACTGGTCACCGTGCTGTTGGGCGTCGGGACGGACCCGAACGCCGACGTCATCGCCGAGACGTTGGCCGAGCACGTGCACCGCCGCCACCCCGGCACCGAGTTCAGCGGTTACCGCACCGGCCACCGCGGCGACGTCCTGCTCATCGGGGTGGAATGACCATGGTGTCGCCGACCGACCGCCTGGAACCCGTGCTGGGAGCCAAGGCGGCCCGCAGCCTCGAGGCGGTGTTCGGCTTTCGGACCGTCGACGATCTGCTCCGGCACTTTCCGCGCAAGTACAACCAGGGCGCCACGGTCTACGGCGAGGAGGACGCCCCGCCCGAGGAGGGCGAGCACATCACCTTCGTCGGCGAGATCGAGAAGGCCGAGGTGCGCTGGACCAACCGCACGCCGCGGCGCGAGTACCTCGTCATCACCCTCGGACACCGTCGCCCGAAGGTCACCGCGACGTTCTTCAATGCCAGGTTCATCAAGAAGGATCTGGTCCCCGGGACCAGGCTGATGCTGTCCGGGGAGGTGGGCTTCTTCAAGGGCTCCATGCAGCTGACCCACCCGGACTTCCTGGTGCTGGACTCCCCGAAGGGCCGCCTGGTGGGCAGTAAGTCGCTGAAGAGCATCGCCGGCGCAGCCGAGTCCGGCGAGTTGGACATGTCGGTCTTCGAGCGCGACTTCTTCCCGATCTACCCGGCCAGCGCCAAACTGCAGACCTGGGAGATCTACGCCTGCGTGCGACAAGTGCTCGCCGTGCTCGACCCGATACCCGAGCCGTTGCCGGAATCGGCTCTGCGGCAATGGAATCTGGTCACCGAGGACACCGCGCTGCGCGACATCCACCTCGCCGAGAGCGAGAAGGACCGCCGGCGCGCCCGCGAGCGTCTGACGTTCGACGAAGCCGTGGGCCTGCAATGGGCGCTGGTCCGGCGCCGCAACAGCGACCGCGCCGACTCCGGGCCGCCCGCCCCGCGGCGAGACGACGGATTGGCCGCGGCCCTGCGCCATCGGCTTCCGTTCGAACTGACCGCCGGGCAGTGCGAGGTGCTCGACGTCATCTCCGCCGATCTTGCCGCCAGCAAGCCGATGCACCGGTTGCTGCAGGGTGAGGTCGGCTCGGGTAAGACCATCGTGTCGGTGCTGGCGATGCTGCAGATGGTCGACGCCGGATACCAGTGCGCGATGCTTGCTCCCACCGAGGTCCTCGCCGCCCAACATGCCCGCTCGGTCCGCGATGTGCTCGGTCCGTTGGCGATGGCCGGCCAGTTGGGCGGGGAGGAGGGCGCCACCCGGGTGGCGCTGCTCACCGGTTCGATGTCGTCGGCGCAGAAGCGGCAGGTGCGCGACGAGGTCGCGGCGGGGGAGGCCGGAATCGTGATAGGCACCCATGCGCTGCTGCAGGACGCCGTGGAGTTCCACCGGTTGGGCATGGTGGTGGTCGACGAACAGCACCGGTTCGGGGTGGAGCAACGGGATCGCCTGCGCGCCAAGGCTCCCGATGGCCTTACGCCGCATCTGCTGGTGATGACCGCGACACCGATACCGCGCACCGTCGCCCTGACCGTCTACGGCGACCTGGAGACCTCGACCATGCGCGAACTCCCCCGCGGCCGCCAACCGATCACCACCAACACCATCTTCGTCGAGCAGAAGCGGGCGTGGCTGGACCGGGCCTGGGCCCGGATCACCGAGGAGGTCGCCGCGGGCCGGCAGGCCTATGTGGTGGCCTCCCGCATCGACGAGAACGACAAGGCCGAGAAGACCGAGGAGGGCAGAAAGCCGCCGATCACCGTCATCGACCTCATCGAGCACCTGCGGCACGGACCACTGGCGGGTCTGCGACTGGGTCTGATGCACGGCCGGCTGGCCGCCGAGGAGAAGGACGCGGTGATGACCGCGTTCCGCGCCGGGGAGATCGACGTGCTGGTCTGCACCACCGTCATCGAGGTGGGGGTGGACGTGCCCAACGCGACGGCGATGGTGGTGATGGACGCCGACCGGTTCGGTGTCAGCCAGTTGCATCAGCTGCGCGGGCGAATCGGCCGCGGATCCCATCCCAGCCTGTGCCTGCTGGTGACCCGGCTGCCGGAGCACTCCAAGGCCGGTGAACGCCTCAAGGCCGTCGCGGCGACCCTCGACGGTTTCGCGCTGGCCGATCTGGATCTGCAGGAACGCCGCGAGGGAGATGTCCTGGGCCACAGCCAATCCGGGCGTCCCATCACCCTGCGGTTCCTGTCCCTGGCCGAGCACCTCGACGTCATCCTCGCCGCGCGCGAACTGTGCGAGTCGGTCTACGCAACCGACCCGGACAGCCGCGGGATGGCGCTCCTGGCCGGGCAGTTCAGCGACACCGACCGCATCGAATACCTGGACAAGGCGTGAAGCGAGCCACGCTGCTGTGGCTGGCGGCGGTCGCGGCGGTCAGCGTGATCGTCGCCGGCCAGGTCCTCTGGGCCCCGAGGCCCACGGAGCGCGGGGCCGGCGCCCCGGCCGTGGCCGCCGGCGCCGACGTGC
>NZ_JBBATF010000229.1:0-3474 GCF_040398885.1 Mycobacterium sp.
GCTGGTTCTACGTCTACTCCGCGGTGATCTGGTGCGTGGTGTTCATGCGCACCGGGGCCCGGCGGGTGCACTTCGGGGAGATCGCCGAACCCGACGATGTGGAGTCGTTGTTCTACCACGCGGGACTGTTGCGGCGGTTGCTCGAGGAGGAGCGACCGTGATCGGCCCCCTCGACGAGTACCCGATCCACCAACTCCCCCAGCCGATCGCCTGGCCGGGGTCCTCGGACCGCAACTTCTACGACCGTTCCTACTTCAACGCCCACGACCGCACCGGCGACATCTTCGTCATCTCCGGGATCGGCTACTACCCCAACCTGGGGGTGAAGGACGCCTTTCTGCTGGTGCGCCGCGGCGACGACCAGACCGCGGTGCACCTGTCCGACGCCATTGACCAGGACCGGCTCAACCAGAACGTCAACGGCTACCGGGTGGAGGTCGAAGAACCGCTGCGGAGACTCCGCATCGTCCTCGAGGAGACCGAGGGCATCGCCTGCGATCTGAACTGGACCGGGCTGTTCGATGTGGTGCAGGAGCAGCGCCATGTGATGCGATCCGGCGCCAAAGTCACCCTCGACGCCCAGCGGTTCGCCCAATTGGGCTCCTGGAGCGGCCATCTGGTGATCGACGGCGAACGGATCACCGTCGACCCGGTCACCTGGATCGGCACCCGGGACCGGTCCTGGGGTATCCGCCCCATCGGCGAACCCGAGCCCGCCGGCCGGCCGGCCGACCCGCCGTTCGAGGGCATGTGGTGGCTCTACGTGCCGATGGCCTTCGACGACTTCGCCATCGTGGTCATCATCCAGGAGGAGCCCAGCGGATTCCGGACCGTCAACGACTGCACCCGGATCTGGCGCGACGGCCGCGTGGAGCAGCTGGGCTGGCCGCGGGTGAAGATCCACTACCGGTCCGGCACCAGGATTCCAACCGGAGCGACCATCGACGCCACCGACCGGATCGGCAACCCGCTGCGCTTCGAGATCGAATCGAAACTGCCCGTCCCCATCCATGTCGGCGGCGGCTACGGCGGGGACTCGGACTGGCTGCACGGCACCTGGAAGGGCGCCAAGTTCGCCGAGCGGCGCAGCTATGACATGACCGACCCGGCGATCATCGGGCGCGCCGGATTCGGGGTGATCGACCATGTCGGCCGCGCGGTCTGCAGCGAGGGCGGCAGCACCACCGAGGGATGGGGCCTGTTCGAACACGGCGCACTGGGACGGCATGACCCGTCCGGCTTCGCCGACTGGTTGACCGTTGCGCCCTAGACGTACGCAGTCAGGCGGCGATGATCGGCGGGGCGGTCGACTGGTGGGTGGCCCCGGTCGGGGTGGTGACGACGGCGGTGTGGGTGCCGTCGTCGTCCGTGCGCGCCGCCACCGTCCAGCCGGCTGCTTCTTTGGTGTAGTTGCAGGCCTCGCAACGCCCGTTGCCGTTGTCGGCAGTCGTGGGGCCGCCCCGGCTCGCCGGAACGGCGTGGTCGATGTGCCGGATCGGCGCGTCGCAGTAGGGGGTTCGGCACGTTCCGTCTCGCAGCGCGATGAACCTCGCCAGCCCGGGCGGGAAGGCGCGGGATCGGGACTCCATCGCCACCAGAGCGCCCGACCGCGGATGGCGGTAGAGCCGTCGCAGGGTCGTCTGGGACAGCCGGTCGGCGGCAGCTTCGCCGATCAGCTCCCGGGCCAGTTGAGCCGGTATCGGTCCGTAACCCGGCACGCTCGCCGGCGCACCGGCCCCGGCCAGCAGCGTTTCGTCGGAGAGGACCAGGTTCACCGCGATGGGCGTCGCCGCCGCAGCCGATCTCCCGGTGACCCGCTCGACCAGGGTGTCGGCCATCACCTGTCCGCGCCCGCGGCCGTCGCCGCAGGTGTCGGCGGCCCGCTTGAGGGCGGCGTAGACCGACACCCCCTGGGCCATCGGCAGCAGCGCGGTCAGGTAGGTCATGCAGTCCGGCGCCGGCCGGACGGTGACGGTGCGCTCGCGTTCGGCCCGAACCGCCCTGTCGACCACCGCTTGCGGATCGAGCCGGTAGGCGATCGCCCGGGCGTCCGCGGCGATGCGGGCATCACCCGACCCGGCCAGTCGGCGCGGGTCGCCGCACAGTTCGGCATCCAGTGTCCGCCTGTCCCCCAGGTCCAGGCAGGCGCTCTCCCGCACGATCAGCGTCGCCCGCCACTCCGAGAGGGCGCCGCTCTCCAGCGCGGCCAGCGTGTGCGGCATCTCGTGCACCAACGCTCTGGCGAAGCCGAGATGCCGGTTGCCCCGCGCCGGGGAGTCCTTGCGGGCCAGTGCGATCTCGGCTGCCACGCCACGGCCCTGCCGTCGGGCAGGCACCCCGCCGTCCGCCTCCGAGGCTTTCCGGGCGGCCTCGAAGGCGGCCGCGGCGCGGGCCTGCGCGGCAGCCGCCGCGGACTTGAGCCTCTCCAGCGCGCCGATACGTGCGATCAGCGATTTCTCGTCGGCCCCGGGGTCGATCAACAACAAATCATCGAACATGTGTTCGACTATAGGCGCCGCCCCCGACAGGATCGACTCGCCGCGAATGCCCCGCGCCACACTCCGTGCGGATCAGGATGCGGTGAGCGATGCCCGCTCGACCGGGAAGTCGAAATAGGTGTCCGGATAGGGCTCGCCGGCGCCGGCCGGCTTGTAGGTGTAGTGCCACCACTCCCTGTCGTAGTTGACGAACCCCTGCCGTTCCAGGCCCTCGACCAGAAGCCGGCGGTTCTTGGCCTGGTCCCCGGCGATCCGCGGGTCGGCGGTATGCGACAGGGTGTCGAAACAGTCGAAACCGGTCCCCATGTCGAGCGAGTCGTCCGGGAACCGGATCGCCTGCGGCGCGGCGCAATCCACCAGTGGCTGACCCGGAATGTAGGGCGGGTCCGGGGTGGCCTGCAGCGGGACGATGGTGACGTCGAGGGTGCTGCCCCTGCTGTGGCCGGACTGCTCGGCGATGTAGCCCTCGGCGAACAGAACCGACTTGTCAACGCGCGGATAGAATTCCGGCTTCATACGTTGGTCGGCGAGGTTGCGGGCCCAGGCCACGAAGTCGTCGACCGCCCGCTGCGGCCGGAAGCAGTCGTAGACCTTCAGGGTGTAGCCGTCCTCGAGGAAGTCGCGCTGCGCCCGGGCGAGCGCCTCGGCGGCGGGGCGGGTCAGGATGCACATCGGGGCGAGGTAACCGTCGACCGGGTCCCCGGTGAAGTTGTGCGGGGTGAAGTAGCGGATCTCCTCGACGATGGTCGGGTCGACGTCGGCCAGTGCGACGAAGTCGGCCGGGGCGACGGGTGCGGGTTCGGCGTACGCGGCAGGCGCGCGACCGGGGACCCAGACCGCGGCGAAGACTGCGCAGACGGCGCCGAGGATGGCGGCGCGGGGCATCAGTCCGCCAGTGGCGAGGGCGGCCCGGGTGTGGCCTGCGCGGCGTCGCGGCGGCGGGCCGCCATTCCGGCCAGCGCCTCGAACACCACCC
>NZ_JBBATF010000230.1:0-3468 GCF_040398885.1 Mycobacterium sp.
AGGGACCCGCGTACGAGGTGGGGACCGGACGCGCCGGTGTCGGCGCTGGTCGGATGTCTTGCTCGGCGCGCTCCCGAACGGGCGAGCACGGCTCAAGACAACCCGCCCAGTATGCCTCACACCCCGTCGCTATCCAAATCCGCCCGGGGAGGCCGAATCATCGGCATCCGGGCCGCTCACTTCTGCCGTAGCCTCGTAGGATGGGGTCTGGGGGCCGGGTCGGATCGGCGCCGGTCGCCGAAGGCCCAACCGCCCTGGTCTCCGCCGCCATCGCCCTGGTCTACGCCCTCCTCGGCTTAGTCACACTCGGGCTGGCCCAGATGACCGGTCTCGCCTCGCCGGTCTGGCCCTCGGCCGGGGTGGCCTTCGCCGCCGCACTTCATTGGGGATGGCGCGCTCTGCCGGGGGTCTTCGCCGGGTCGGTCGGCGTCAACGGGCTTTGGCTGAGCTGGCAGGACGGGCCCGAACCGCGCACCTGGATCATCGCCGCGGCGGTCGGCCTCGGTGCGGTTCTGCAGGCGGCCGCGGGGGCGGCCCTCGTCCGCCGGTTCGTCGGCCCCGCCCAGCGCCTCGACACGCCACGGGCGGTGATGCTCACCCTGGCGCTCGGCGGCCTGCTGGCCACCACCATCGCCCCGACCGTCGGCGTCGCGGCCCAGCTCGGGTCCGGACTGCTCGGCCCCGGCCAGGCGGGGCTGGGCTGGCTGACCTGGTGGGTCGGCGACGCCATCGGGGTCATCGTCTTCGGGCCCCTGGTGCTGATGATGCTGCCGTCGCAGGCCCGATACTGGTCGGGGCGGCGGTGGCAGATCGCCGCGCCGTCCCTGCTGATCTTCGGAATCCTGATGGCGGGGGTCATCGAGAACATCGCCCGGGAGCGGGCCCGGATCGCCGATGCGGTGGAGCGGCTGGGCGACCAGGCCGCCGCCGACCTCGCCCGGGACATCGCGCTTAACCAGGAGGTGCTCGAAGGTCTCCGTGGCCTGTTGGATTCGGCGGACGACGTCTCCGCCAAGGAATTCGACGCCTACACCGACGACGTGCTGGCCCGTTTCCCCAACATCCAGGCCCTGTCCTGGAATCCCCTGGTGAGCAAGGCAGACCTGGCCGCGTTCGAGGCGCGGCAGCGCGCCCAGCCGGGCCTGGAGGACTTCACCGTCACCGAGCGCGACGCCGCCGGCAACCCGCGGCCGGTCTCGCCTCGTCCCGAGTACGTCGTCGTCGCCTACATCGAGCCGATCGCGGCAAACCGCGATGCTCTCGGCTTCGACATCTACTCCAACCCGGCCCGGGCCGCCGCCATCGAAACGGCCCGCGACACCGGTCGGCCCACGGCGACCAGCCCCATCGACCTGGTGCAGGAGTCCGGCACCCAGAAGGGCATGCTCGCCCTGCTGCCGGTCTACCGGGGCGGTGCCGATCCCGGAAGCGAACCGGCCCGCCGCGCCGCGCTGCGCGGCTTCGCCGTCGGCGCGTACCGCCTCGGCGACCTGCTCGCCGAGACGTTCCGGGGTGCGAACTGGGACAGCGTCGACGTGACGCTCGTCGACGTCACCGACCGGGCGGACCCGGTGGCCATCGCCGACCTCCCCGCCCGCAACCCCGCCGCGCCCGGGGTGGGAGGCGCCGCGCCGACGGCCACCACGTCGCCGCTGGACGTCTACGGCCGCAACTGGGAGCTCACGGTGCATCCGACGAGCGCGGCCTTCACCGACGGTCGGCACGGGGTCAATGCGCTGTTGCTGCTGGGCGCCCTGGCGGTGTCGCTGCTGCTCGAGGCCTTCCTCCTGGTCCTCTCCGGCGCGGAGTCGGTGGCCCGCAGGCTGGTGTCCGAACTGCGCGGCGCCTCCCGCTACGTCACCTCGATCCTGCCCCGCGACCTCGACGGCCCGGTGCCCGTCACCGCCCGCTTCATGCCCTCCGAGGAACTCGGCGGCGACAGCTTCGACCACCGCTGGATCGACGACGACCACCTCCTCGCCTACGTCGTCGACGTGTCCGGCCACGGCGTCGCCCCGGCAATGCTCTCGGTGTCGGTGCACAACCTGCTCCGCTCGGGAAGCCTCGACCACCAGACCATGCGCGATCCCGGGCCGGTGCTCACCGAACTCAACCGGCTCTTCCCGATGGAGCAACAGGCCGGCAACTACTTCACCATCTGGTACGGCGTCTACCAGCCCTCCACCCGAACCCTGCGTTACGCCGGCGCCGGACATCCGCCGGCGATCGTGCTGACCGCAGACGGCGCCGAACCGGTGCGACTGCCGTCGGGGTCGGTCCCGATCGGGGTCCTGGAGGACACCGCCTACGAGACCCGCAGCCACCTCATGCCCCCGGACTCCGATCTGCTGATCTACAGCGACGGCGCCTTCGAACTGACCCTGCGCGACGGCGAGTCCTGGAACCTCGAGGACTTCATCGACCTGTGCGCCCGCACCGCGCGCTCACCGCAGTGGACCATCGGCGACCTCGTCGACCGACTCACCGAACGGTCCTCGACCAGTCACTTCGCCGACGACTGCACATTGGTACGGGTCAGCGTGCGCTGAGCCCTCGCCGACCGGACGGGGCGTGGTCAGCCGCGGGACTCCCAGAACCCGCACTGGTGACGCGCGGCGAAGTCGACGGTCAGCAGCGGTGCGCCGGTCTGCAGCGAAAGCCGTTGGGGCTGTTCGGGATCCAGCGCCGGCCAGGCCGGCTGCCCCTCGACCTCCGGATTGCCGGTGGTGACGAACGCGCTCCAGTAGGCGATCATCTGATCGGCCAGCGCGCGCTGGGCGGCGTTGAGCGGCGGGGCGCCGCCCAACTCGAACAGGTAGCGCAACTCCAGGGCGTGGCCGGCCCCGAGCGCGAAGGGCACCGCGCGCAGAGGTTCCGGCGCCGGGGCGGTGCGGTCGGTGAACTCGTAGGCGTAGACCGGCTGGCGGCGGGCGAGGGAATTGGCCATCGCGTCGATCGGGCAGGAGAACACCCCGTCGCCGACCGCGGCGGCGTAGGCCGGGCCCGGGCCGTCGTAGCGACTCGGCGGGTAGCGCGCGGCGACCGCCGCGGCCTCGCTGCCGAAGGTCTCGGACAGCAGGGCGCGGTAGGCGGGCAGCTTTCCGCGCCGCAGATACGTCGTCGCCACGAACAGGGTGAACTCGTCGGCGGTGCTTCCGATCAGCACCGGGACCCGGGCCGTCATGCCGGTGCCGGCCACCGCAGGCGGAGCCGCGGGCAGGCGCTGTGTCCCGGTGACCGGACCGGTGAGCACATTGGCGCCGATGCGGGCGTAGCCCGGGCCGGACTCCAGCCGGGCGGCGGGCAGGTCGCGCAGGCACTTCGCGGCGGTGGCCGGCCGGACGCAGCCGAGCCGGGCCGCGTAGTCCACGCTGATCCGCTCGGCGGCGGGCCGATCGGCCTGGGCCTGGCACGGGCCGCTCTGCAGGATCGCGGCCCGGAACAGTCCGTAGGACTCCGGCGCGACGA
>NZ_JBBATF010000231.1:0-3435 GCF_040398885.1 Mycobacterium sp.
CCATGGCCGTGGTCAAGATCAACGCAATCGAGGTGCCCGCCGGCGCTGGTCCGGAACTGGAGAGGCGGTTCGCTCACCGCGCCCACGCGGTCGACAACCAGCCCGGCTTCCTCGGGTTCCAACTGCTGCGCCCGGTGAAGGGCGAGGACCGCTACTTCGTGGTCACGCAGTGGGAGTCCGAGGAGGCGTTCCAAGCCTGGGCGTCCGGTCCGGCGATCGCCGCCCACGCCGGCGAGCGGGCCAACCCGGTGTCGACCGGCGCTTCGCTGCTCGAGTTCGAGGTCGTGATGGACGTTGCCCGGTCCGACGCCCAGTAAGTCGCGGCCCGACACGGCGCGGCGCGGCGCGGCACTCGCCGCCGTCCTGGTCACCGTCGCCTCGGGGGCTTCCGGTTGCGCGGCGCCGCCGGCTCCCGCCGCCCAGTCCGGGGCACGCATCGCGGTCAACACTCCTCAGGGGGTGCGCGCCCAGCAGGTGATGGACATGATCAACTCCGACTGGCCGATCGGCACCCACGGCGTCAGGACACTCGCCGCGGCCGACATGGTGGATTCGGTCACCGCCAGCATGGACTCGATGTGGTGGGACCGGCCCTACACACTGTCCTCGGCCGAGATCGGAGCCAATTCGGCGACGCTGCACCTGGTCAGTTCCTTCGGCGCCCAGCAGGACGTCGAGATGCGCATCAACGACCAGACCATGGTCAGCCGGTTCGTGGTCGACACCCGCAAGCCCCTGGTCAACTCATGGCAGGACGTCGACACGGCGCTCGACCGCACCGGCGCCCGATACTCCTGGCAGGTCTCGAAAGTGGACGACGGCGACTGCACGAAGGTCGCCGGGGCCAACACCGCCGAATCGTTGCCGCTGGCCTCGATTTTCAAGACCTACGTGCTCTACGCGGTCGAGGACGCGGTGCGCGCCGGCACGCTGCGCTGGGAGGACCCGCTCACCATCACCGCCGAGGGCAAGAAGCTGGGCTCCTCGGGCTTCGACACGCTGGCGCCGGGAACCGAGATCACCGTCCGCCAGGCCGCCGGGAAGATGATTGCGACCAGTGACAACATGGCGACGGACATGCTGATCGAGCGTCTGGGCACCCCCGCGGTGGAGCAGGCGCTGATCCGCGCCGGCCATCACGACCCGGCCAGCATGACGCCGTTCCCGACCATGCGGGAGATGTTCGCGGTGGGATGGGGCAACCCGGACGTCCGCGAACAATGGAAGTCGGCGACGCCCGCCGACCGGATCGCCCTGCTGCAGCAGGCCAACGACCGGCCCTACGAACCCGATCCGGAACGCACCCACTCCCCCGGGTCCGCCTACGGGGCGGAGTGGTACGGCAGCGCGGAAGACATCTGCCGGGTGCACGCGCGCCTACAGTCAGGCGCCGTCGGCCCGGCGGCCCCGGTGCGCGACATCATGTCCGAGGTGGCCGGGATCGACCTTGACCGGACCGAATGGCCCTACATCGGGGCCAAGGCCGGCAACCTGCCCGGAGATCTGACCTTCAGCTGGTACGCCGAGGACCGCACCGGGCAGGCCTGGGTGGTCAGCTTCCAGCTCAACTGGCCGCGGTTTCACAGCGCGAACGCCGGCGGCTGGGTGATGACGATCATCAAGCAGGTCTTCGGGATGCTGACGCCGAAGGCGGGCGGCCACCCGGCCGGGTGACCGCCCGCCTCCAGCGGTATCGCGCTAGTCCGCGGTGGTGATCACCGCTGCGGTGGCATCGGCCAGATCGGACTCGATGATCATGCGCTTGGGACCACCGCTGAAGGTGAACCTGGCGTCCTCGCCGGCGCCTTCGCCGTCCCAGTTCTCGACGTCGACGGTGACCAGCTGACCGGGACGGATCTCGTCGAAGAGGATCTTCTCCGAAAGCGCGTCCTCGATCTCCCGCTGGATGGTCCGCCGCAGCGGCCGGGCGCCCAGGACCGGGTCGAAGCCCCGCTTGGCCAGCAGTGCCTTGGCCCGGTCGGTGAGCTCCATCTCCATGTCCTTGACCTTGAGCTGCTTGGAGACCCGGTTGACCATCAGGTCCACCATCTGGATGATCTCGTCGCGGGTCAGCTGATGGAAGACGATGATGTCGTCGATGCGGTTGAGGAACTCGGGGCGGAAGTGCTTCTTGAGCTCGTCGTTGACCTTCTGCTTCATCCGCTCGTAGTTGTTCTCCCCACCACCGGAGGTGAAGCCGAGGCCGACCGCCTTGGAGATGTCGGAGGTGCCCAGGTTCGAGGTGAAGATCAGCACGGTGTTCTTGAAGTCCACCGTGCGGCCCTGGCCGTCGGTGAGACGACCGTCCTCGAGGACCTGAAGCAGGGTGTTGTAGATCTCCTGGTGCGCCTTCTCGATCTCGTCGAAGAGCACCACCGAGAACGGCTTGCGACGCACCTTCTCGGTGAGCTGGCCGCCCTCCTCGTAGCCCACGTACCCGGGCGGGGCGCCGAAGAGCCGCGAGGCGGTGAAACGGTCGTGGAACTCGCCCATGTCGATCTGGATGAGCGCGTCGTCGTCGCCGAACAGGAACTCCGCCAGCGCCTTGGACAACTCCGTCTTACCGACGCCGGACGGGCCGGCGAAGATGAACGAGCCGGACGGGCGCTTGGGGTCCTTCAACCCCGCGCGGGTGCGGCGGATGGCCTTGGAGACGGCCTTGACCGCATCCTCCTGGCCGATGATCCGCTTGTGCAGTTCGTCCTCCATGCGCAGCAGCCGAGTGGTCTCCTCCTCGGTCAGCTTGAACACCGGGATGCCGGTCCAGTTGCCCAGCACCTCGGCGATCTGCTCGTCGTCGACCTCGGCCACGACGTCCATATCGCCTGAGCGCCATTGCTTCTCGCGCTCGGCGCGCTGGGCGACCAGTTGCTTCTCCTTGTCGCGAAGCGAGGCCGCCTTCTCGAAGTCCTGCGCGTCGATCGCCGATTCCTTCTCCCGGCGGGCGTCGGCGATCTTCTCGTCGAACTCGCGCAGGTCCGGCGGAGCGGTCATCCGGCGGATCCGCATCCGTGCGCCGGCCTCGTCGATCAGGTCGATGGCCTTGTCCGGCAGGAACCGGTCGTTGATGTAGCGGTCGGCCAGGGTCGCGGCGGCCACGATCGCGGCATCGGTGATCGACACCCGGTGGTGCGCCTCGTAGCGGTCGCGCAGGCCCTTGAGGATCTCGATGGTGTGCGCCACCGACGGCTCGCCGACCTGGACCGGCTGGAACCGGCGCTCCAGGGCGGCGTCCTTCTCGATGTACTTGCGGTACTCGTCGAGAGTAGTGGCGCCGATGGTCTGCAGTTCACCTCGAGCGAGCTTCGGCTTGAGGATCGACGCCGCGTCGATCGCGCCTTCGGCGGCGCCCGCCCCGACGAGGGTGTGCAACTCGTCGATGAACAGGATGATGTCGCCGCGGGTGTTGATCTCCTTGAGCACCTTCTTCAGGCG
>NZ_JBBATF010000232.1:0-3422 GCF_040398885.1 Mycobacterium sp.
GCCATCGCGCTGGGGCATCCGGTCGGCAGCACCGGCAGCCGGCTGATCACCACGGCGCTGCACGAGTTGGAGCGGACCGGCCAGGGCACCGCCCTGATCACCATGTGCGCCGGCGGGGCGCTCTCGACCGCAACCATCATCGAACGGATCTAGTCGCATCTCACGCTCCGACATCGCCCGCATCGCCGCCGCCCAGGCCTACATCGACGCGCTCGTCAGCCATGACGGCGAGTCGGTCCCCTTCGCCCGCGACTGCACCCGGGTCGAGCAAGGCATCAGGAACGGATTCTCCGGGAAACATCTCCGGCGCAGCCTGACCCGCGGCCCGCAGTACCGGATCATCGCAGCGACGACACCTCCGGACTACACCGTCGCGGGCGACGAGGTGCGGGCCCGCTACACGGTGCTGACCAGGTTCGCGGTCGGGCGGCGGCGGGCCGCCGCCCGGGTCGAGGAGACTTTCGTGATCCCGGAGTCGGACGGACTGATCCACCACATCCGGGTCACCTTTCACCCATTCCTCGGGAGGGACGCTGTGCCTGAACCAAAACCACGACCGCGCGGACTGGACTCACCGCAGTCCAACACCGTCATCAAGTGGATGTCGAAGAGCCAGGCCTGGTTGTACCGGAAGACCGACGGCAGACTCGGCGGCAAGTTCCTGCAGGGCGCCCCGGTGGCGCTGCTGACCACCACCGGCCGAAAGACCGGTGAACGGCGGGTCAGTCCGTTGGTGTACCTGCGGGAGGGTGACCGCATCGTGCTGGTCGCCTCGAAGGGAGGCGCGGCGACCCACCCGATGTGGTACCTGAACCTCAAGGCCGACCCGAAGGTGTCGGTCCAGATCAAGGACGAGGTGCTGCATCTGACCGCCCGGGACGCCACCGAGGAGGAACGGTCGCGCTACTGGCCCAGACTCGTTGAGATGTACACCAGTTTCGAGGACTACCAGTCCTGGACCGACCGGGTCATCCCGGTGGTCGTCTGCGACCCCGCTTAGGATCCGTACACCGGGACCGGCGGACGGCCCTCGGCCAACAGGCTGCGGACGACGGGTCCCAGTTCGCCGGGTTCCCACCGCGCGCCCTTGTCGACCTCGGCGCCGTGCCGCCAGCCCTCGGCCGCGCGGATGATGCCGCCTTCGACCTCGAACACCCGGCCGGTGACGTCGGCGGACTCGGCGCTGCCGAGCCAGACCACCAGCGGCGAGATGTTCTCCGGGGCCATGGCGTCAAACCCGTTGCCCGGCTTGGCCATCATCTCGGCGAACACCGTCTCGGTCATCCGGGTTCTGGCCGACGGGGCAATGGCATTCACCGTGACTCCGTACCGGCCCATCTCGGCGGCCGCCACCAGGGTGAGCGCGGCGATACCGGCCTTGGCGGCGCTGTAGTTGCCCTGACCGACGCTGCCCTGAAGTCCCGCACCCGAACTGGTGTTGATGATCCGGGCATTGAGGGTGTCGGCGCCGGCTTTCCCTTCTTTGACCTGCCCGCGCCAGTACGCCGCGGCGTGCCGGGTGGTCGCGAAGTGCCCCTTGAGGTGGACGGCGATGACGGCGTCGAACTCCTCCTCGCTGGTGTTGGCGATCATCCGGTCACGCACGATGCCGGCGTTGTTGACCAGGACGTCCAGGCCGCCGAAGGCGTCGACCGCGGCCCGGATCAACCCGGCGGCCTCGTTCCAGTCCGCCACATTGGCGCCGCTGGTGACGGCTTCTCCTCCGGTGGAACGGATTTCGTCGACCACGCCCTGCGCGGCGCTGCCACCGCCGGCCGGTGATCCGTCCAGCCCCACACCGATGTCATTGACCACGACCCGGGCCCCCTCGGCGGCGAAGGCAAGCGCGTGGGCACGCCCGATGCCGCCACCGGCGCCGGTGACGATGACGACGCGGCCGTCGAGCAATCCCATGGTCTCCCTCAATCCTTGTTCGCACTCGATGCGGACAGGTACGGCGGCGGCTCGCCGCCGCCGTGGACCGGCAACACCGCACCGCTGATGTAGGACGCGGCGTCGGAGGCCAGAAACGCCGCAGCCCAACCGATCTCGGCCGGTCGTGCGAGTCGCCCCAGCGGGACGGTGCCCGCCACCGCGGCCTGCGACTCGCCGTCGCCGTAGAACGACTCCACCTGCTCGGTGGCCACCATGCCGGCCACCACCGCGTTGACCCTGACCTTGGGCGCCCACTCCACCGCCAGGGTCGCGGTCAGGCTGTCCACCCCGGCCTTCGCCGCCCCGTAGGCGGCATGTCCGGGCGAGGGACGCCGGCCGCTGACGCTCGAGATCGCGATGATCGCGCCGCCCTTCGCCTGCTGCTGCATCACGGCGTTGGCCGCCTGCGAGACGTACAGCGTTCCCAGCAGGTTCAACTCGATCACCTTCCGGAGGAACCGCGGCGACGCCTCGGCGACCGGCACCGACGGCGATCCGCCGGCGTTGTTCACCACGACATCGAGGCGGCCGTGCCGCGCGGCGACGGTATCGACGAGGCCGGCGACGGCCTCGGGATCGCGGACATCGCAGCTGTGGAACTCGTACGGCAGCCCGTCGACGGCGCGCCTGGCGCAGGTGACCACGGTGGCGCCCTGGCCGGCGAAGACCTCGCTGATGCCCGCGCCGACACCGCGGACGCCCCCGGTCACCAGCACGACGCGACCGGCCAGCTCGAAGTCCACCGTGCTAGCCTACCAAGCAAGTGCTTGCTTAGGAGGTGCCATGCCGATCACGTCCTCCACCGTCGAGCCCGGCATCGTCGCGGTCACCGTCGACTACCCACCGGTCAACGCCATACCGTCGCGCGGCTGGTTCGACCTCGCCGAGACGATCACGAGGGCCGGCCTGGACACGGCCACCCGGGTGGTGATCCTGCGGGCCGAGGGCCGGGGCTTCAACGCCGGCGTGGACATCAAGGAGATGCAGAAGACCACCGGGTTCACCGCCCTGATCGACGCCAACCGCGGTTGCTTCGCGGCGTTCAAGGCGGTCTACGAGTGCGCGGTCCCCGTCGTCGCCGCCGTCAACGGGTTCTGCGTGGGCGGCGGCATCGGCCTGGTGGGCAACGCCGACGTGATCGTGGCCTCCGACGACGCGAAATTCGGCCTGCCCGAGGTTGAGCGCGGGGCGCTGGGTGCGGCCACTCACCTGTCCCGACTCGTTCCCCAGCACATGATGCGGCGGCTGTTCTTCACCGCGGCCACCGTCGACGCCGCGACCCTGCACCACTTCGGCTCGGTGCACGAGGTGGTTCCCCGCGCCGAGCTCGATGAGGCGGCACTGCGGGTGGCACGCGACATCGCCGCCAAGGACACCCGGGTGATCCGGGCCGCCAAGGAGGCGCTGAATTTGATTGATCCCCAGCAGGTTAACGCCAGCTACCGGATGGAGCAGGGTTTCACCTTCGAGTTGAACCTGTCCGGGGT
>NZ_JBBATF010000233.1:0-3407 GCF_040398885.1 Mycobacterium sp.
ATGCGCTTGTAGTGGTTGTAGACCGCGACGGCCAGCGTGCGCTTGGCGGTGTCCTGGCCGATGACGTAGGCCTCGAGGAACTCCCGGATCTCGGCCGGCTTCGGGAGCTCATCGAGTTTGACGTCGTCGTTGTCGGCGAGTTCCTCTTCGATGATCTCGTTGCAGAGGTCGATGCACTCGTCGCAGATGTAGACGCCGGGCCCGGCGATGAGCTTCTTGACCTGCTTCTGACTCTTTCCACATAAGGAGCATTTCAGCAGGTCACCGCCGTCTCCGATGCGAGCCATCTGCCCCTGCCCTACTTCCCTTGAATGATCGTTCGCGACGTCTGGTGTTGATCTGTCTCGACGCTACCCGCATGTTCGGCCGGTGGGCGAGCGTTATGCGGGGTTTGCGCGCGTGTCGCCGCTCAGGCGGTTTGCGCCGACAGTTTGCGGTAGCTCAACACGGTGTCGATGATGCCGTACTCCTTGGCCGCCTCGGCGGTGAGGATCTTGTCGCGGTCGGTGTCCTTGCGGATGACGGCGGCGTCCTTGCCGGTATGCCGGGCCAGGGTCTGTTCCATCAGGGTCCGCATCCGCTCGATCTCGGCGGCCTGGATCTCCAGGTCGGAGAACTGCCCCTGGATGACCCCACCCAGCGAGGGCTGGTGTATCAGGATCCGGGCGTTGGGCAGGGCGAGACGCTTGCCGGGGGTTCCGGCGGCCAGCAGGACAGCGGCCGCGGAGGCGGCCTGTCCAAGGCACACCGTCTGGATGTCGGCCCGCACGTACTGCATGGTGTCGTAGATCGCCATCAGTGAGGTGAACGATCCGCCCGGGGAGTTGATGTACATGGTGATGTCGCGGTCCGGGTCCAGGGATTCCAGCACCAGCAACTGCGCCATGATGTCGTTGGCCGAGGCGTCGTCGACCTGCACGCCGAGGAAGATGATGCGTTCCTCGAAGAGCTTGTTGTACGGGTTGGACTCCTTGACACCCCAGCTGGAGTGTTCGATGAACGACGGCAGGATGTAGCGCGCCTGCGGAGCGAGCCGGGGATCGGAGTGAAAGGGCATGGGATCAGGCATTGGAGCCTCCGTTGAAGTGCGCACGGGTGATGACGTGGTCGACGAAGCCGTACTCGAGGGCTTCGGCGGCGGTGAACCAGCGGTCGCGATCGGAGTCGGCCTCGATGCGCTCGATGGGCTGGCCGGTGAACTCGGCGTTGAGCCGGAACATCTCCTTCTTGATGAGCGCGAACTGCTCGGCCTGGATCGCGATGTCGGTCGCGCCGCCGGTGATTCCGCCCAGCGGCTGGTGCATCAGGATGCGGGCGTGCGGCAGCGCGTACCGCTTGCCCTTGGCCCCGGCCGCCAGCAGGAACTCACCCATCGAGGCGGCCATGCCCATGGCGTAGGTGGCGACGTCGCAGGGCGCCAGCACCATGGTGTCGTAGATCGCCATGCCGGCGCTGATCGAGCCGCCGGGCGAGTTGATGTAGAGCGAGATGTCCTTGGTCGGGTCCTCGGCGGCCAGCAGCAGGATCTGGGCGCACAGCCGGTTGGCGATGTCGTCGTCGACCTGGGATCCCAGGAAGATGATGCGCTCGGCCAGCAACCGCTCGTAGATGGAGTCCTGAAGGTTCAGGCCGCCACCGGAACGCATGTGAGTCACGCTTACCTGCTTTCGTTCGAACGATCCGCTCGTCATTGCTGCTGTCTCTGACCCTAACCAACCCGGCGCCGGTAACCATGCCCGCGGCGGGGGTCTTTCGCTGTCGGCGTTACTCCGACTCCGACTTCGCTGTCGGCGTTACTTCCGACTCCGACTTCGCCGCCTTCTTCTTGGCCTTGGGCTCACCCTTGGGCTCACCCTTGGGCTCACCGTCGGGGTCGGCCTTCTTCTTGGCCTTGGCCTTGGCCTTGGCCTTGGCTTTATCGGCCCCGTCGGCGGCGGACCCGGCGGCGGACCCGGAGTCGGGCTCGGCTCCCGAGCCGAAGAACTCGGCGGTGTCGATCACCGCACCGGTGGTGTCGCTGACCGTGGCGGCCTCCACCACCGCCGCGACGGCCAGGCCCCGGCGCACGTCTGCGTAGACCACCTGGAGCTGGTTCTGCTGCTGCAGCATGCTCACCAGTTGCCGGGGCTCGAGCCCATACTGCCGGGCCATCAGGACCAGCCGCTCGGTGAGGTCGCTCTCCCCGACCTCGATGTCCAGCTCGTCGGCGATGGCGTCCATCAGCAGTTGGGTCTTGACGGCCTTCTCGGCGGCTTCGCGGCTGTCGGCGTCGAACTTCTCCCGCGAGCTGCCCTGGGCCTCCAGCGTCTCGGCCAGCTTGGCCTCGTCGTGTTCGAGCGGGTGGATGGCGTTGTGCAGCGCGGAGTCGACCTGGGCCTGGACGATGGCCTCCGGCAGCGGCACCTCGACCATCTCGAGCAGGTTCTCCAGCGCGGTGTCGCGGATCTTCTCCGCCTGATGGATGCGCTTGACCCGGCGGACCTGTTCGGTGAGGTTCTCGCGCAGCGCGTCCATGGTGTCGAATTCGCTCGCCAATTGGGCGAAGTCGTCGTCGGTGTCGGGCAGTTCGCGCTCCTTGACCGACTTCACCGTGACGGTGACCTCGGCGTCCTTACCGGCGTGCTCGCCGGCGACGAGCTTGGTGGTGAAGGTCTTCGACTCACCCTCCGACAGGCCGACGATCGCCTCGTCCAGCCCCTCGATGAGCTGACCGGAGCCGATCTCGTGGGAGAGTCCCTCGGCCCTGCCGTCGGGGATCTCGGTGCCGTCGACCGACGCGGACAGGTCGATGGAGACGAAGTCGCCGGCCTTGGCCGGGCGGTCGGCGCCCTTGAGGGTGCCGAACCGGGCGCGCAGCGACTGCAACTCGGCGTCGACCTCTTCGTCGGTGATCTCGACGGGGTCGACGGAGAACTCGAGCTTGCTCAGGTCGGGCAGGTCGATATCGGGACGGACGTCCACCTCGGCGGTGAACTCCAGTTCCTCGCCGTCCTCCAGCTTGGTCACCTCGATGTCCGGCTGGCCCAGCGGCCGAAGTTCGGTGCCGGTGAGGGCCTCGCTGTAGCGGGCCGGCAGCGCGTCGTTGACCACCTGCTCCAGCACCGCGCCCCGGCCGACCCGGGCCTCCAGCAGTTTTGCCGGAGCCTTGCCCGGGCGGAAGCCGGGCAGCCGCACCTGGCTGGCCAACTGCTTGTAGGCGCGGTCGAATTCGGGCTGCAGTTCGGTGAACGGCACCTTCACATTGATCCGAACCCGGGTGGGGCTCAGCTTCTCGACGGTGCTCTGCACGGTGCTGCTCCTTAGTTCTCGTGGGTGTCTGCGGGCGCGTGTCGGGGTGACAGGATTTGAACCTGCGGCCTTCCGCTCCCAAAGCGGATGCGCTACCAAGCTGCGCTACACCCCGCTGC
>NZ_JBBATF010000234.1:0-3380 GCF_040398885.1 Mycobacterium sp.
CGATCCTCGACGGCTGCGGAGCCGACCTGATGAGCCCGTTGGGTTTCCTGGCCCGACCGTCGCGGTGGGTGCAGGCGATGTCCCGGAACGGAAAGGCGTTCTCGGCGGCGCCCAACTTCGCCTTCGACCTCACCGCGCGGCGCACCTCCGACGCCGAGATGGACGGCCTCGACCTCACCGGCCTGCTGGGAATCATCAACGGCGCGGAGCGCATCCACCCCTCGACCCTCGTCCGGTTCAACCAGCGCTTCGGGGCGAAAGGCTTCCGGCCCGAGATGGTGCTGCCCTCCTACGGGCTGGCCGAGGCGACCGTCTACGTCGCCAGTGGCAGCAACGGGCGTGCGCCCGAAGTGGTCGAGTTCGACACCGACCAACTGACCGTCGGCACCGCCGTCCGCAAACCCGGCGGGGCGCCGTTGCTCCGCTACGGACTGCCGACGTCCCCGCGGGTGCTGATCATCGACCCCGACACCCATCAGCCGTGCCCGGACGGCACCGTCGGAGAGATCTGGACCCACGGCGAGAACGTCGCCGGAGGATACTGGCGCAAGCCGGAGCAGACCGGGTCGGCGTTCGGCGCAACCCTGGTGGGCCCGCCCGGCGACACCCCGGCGACGAACTGGCTGCGCACCGGAGACCGCGGCTTCGTCTCCGAGGGAGAGCTTTTCATCGTCGGCCGGATCAAGGACATGCTCATCGTGCGCGGCCGCAACCACTACTCCGAGGACATCGAGGCGACCGTGCAGAAGATCACCCGGGGACGGGTGGCGGCGATCGCGGTCGCTGACGACAACGCGGCCTCCGACGAGCAGACCGAGAAACTGGTCACCGTCGTCGAACTGAAGAACGGCGACGACGCCGACATGCTGACAGAGCTGAAAAGCGATGTGGTCGCGGCAATTTCGCGCGCACACGGCTTGCAGGTCGCCGACATCGTGCTCGTCGAACCGGGCTCGATCCCGACCACAACCAGCGGCAAGATCCGTCGCTCGGCATGCGCCGAGCAGCATCGGCAGGGCCGCTTCGTACGACTGGACGCGTAGCCGACGCTGCGATGTGGATCACCCTGCTGGTGATGGCCCTCGCGGTCAGCCTGGAGCCGTTCCGTCTCGGCATGACCGTCATGATGCTGAACCGTCCGCGGCCGGTGCTGCAGTTGGCCGCATTTCTGTCCGGCGGCTTCCTGATGGGTTTGTCGGTGGGCGCGGTGGTGCTGTTCGCGGTCCGACCCCGGCTTCCGCAATCCGCCCACCTCACCCTGCCCAAGGTGCAGATCGCCATCGGGTTGGCAGCACTGCTGGCGGCGGCGATCGTGGCGGCCACCAAGGGACGCACCCGCACCCCGCCCGCCTGGCTGACCCGGTTGCTCGGCGGCCAGTCGCTGTGGGTGGCCGGCGGCGCCGGACTTGGCATCGCGCTGCCGTCGGTCGACTACCTGGCGGCACTGGCGGTCATCGCAGCCGCCGGCGTCGCCCCCGCCACCCAGTTCTCGGCCCTGGTGATGTTCAACGTGGTGGCTTTCGCCCTGGTGGAGATCCCCCTGGTGGCCTATCTGGTGACGCCCGAGCGCACGAGTGCGGCGATGACCCGGTTGCACCTGTGGATTCGCACCCGGCCCCGCAACGGGGTCGCCGGGATCCTGGCGGCGGTGGGCGGCGTGCTGGTGACCGTCGGCCTGCTCGCGGGGTGAGGGTCAGCCGCCCGGCCCGCCGAAGGTGCCCAGCAATGCGAGCATCTGCGAGATCGGGTCGGTGCCCACTCCCTCGCCGAATGTCGCCGTGGTTGCCGGAGCGGTGACTTCAGCAGGGTCATAGCCGTTGACCGGATCCACCGCGATGGGGGCGGTCGCCGGGTCGTCGTTGCGGGAGTACCCGGCGTCGACCATCGGCTGCAATATCGCGTCCAGTCGGTTCAACGTGCCCTCGTCCACACCGAGGTATTTGAACGGCATCACCAATGGAAGGTGTTGCTGGGGAATCATGAACGTCGTCGTCTTGCCGCCCCGGGAGTTCACGGTGGTCCGGATGTTGCGGGCAGGGACATTGCTCGGGTTGGTGAATGCCACGGCGGTGTGACCGGTGGCCAGACCGGCTATCGAGTTGATCACCGACATCCAATTGTCCGGCCGGTCCGGCCAGTCGGCGATGCTGTCGTAGGGGGAGACGAACGAGTACGTGTCGTATTGACTCTCCACCGGGGCCGGGATGGCGAACTCCATGGCGGGGACCACGGCCCCCACCGCGAAGTTCTGTCTGAGAAACCCGTCGCCGAAGGCGTGCTGACCGATCGGATCCCCGAAGACCGCGAACGTCAACCGGTCCGGTGGCGGAGCGTTGGGATCCGCGGCCAGCCGGGCCTGCACGGCGTTGACGACCATCGCGCCCTCCGACAGCCCGAGGACGGTCCCGGGGCCGTCCCGGTTGACCGTCTGGATGACGTTCTCGGCGCCCTCGACCACCGACTCGCCGATGGTCGGACCGTCCAGCCCGAGATCGGCATTCCGCCTGTCCCACTCGCCGATTCCGGGGAAAAGCTGCTCGAGGGTGCGGCCCTGAATCTGGCCGGCGGGGTAGTCGATCTTCTGGCGCTGCAGACCGGGGAACCATTGCTCACCGGTCATCCGGATGTATTCGTCGTAGGGGATGCCCTTCACGTGGGCGCCACCAAGACCGTATCCGCGCGGGGGCGTGCCCTCCAAGGTGGTCGCGGTGTCCCCGAGGTCGACCTGGGCGCCGTCCTGGGAGGGCTCTTCGGCGTGGGCCACCCGCGACACCGGGCCCGTGCCGACGCCGACAGCCCCCAGCGCGATGATTGCCGCGAGTAGCTTCTTCATGCCCCAGCGCTCCCGTGCGATGTCACTCGTGACGGCCACCAGTTCGCCTTTCCGAACAGGGTGGCCAAGGCAGGCACCAGGACGGTCCGCACGAGGAAGGTGTCCAGCAGGATCCCGGCGCCGATGACAAAGCCACCCTGGACCACGGTACCAATGCTGGAGAACAACAGGCCCCACATGGAGGCGGCGAAGATCACCCCCGCCGCCGTGATGACACCCCCGGTCGACGACAACGTCCGGATGATGCCGTACCGGGTGCCGTGCGGGGACTCGTCGCGTAATCGCGACGCGAAGAGCAGGTTGTAGTCGGCCCCCACCGCGACCAAAACCACGAAGGCCAGGGGCGGCACCGTCCAATGCAACTGCTGATCGAAGAAGTGCCCGAAGACCAGCACGCCGATGCCGATGGCGGCGAAGTACGAGATCACCACGGAACCAACCAGATACAGCGGTGCGACGATCGCGCGCAGTAGCACCATCAGCGTCAGCAGGACGACGATGACGGTGGCGATCACGATGAACCGGATGTCGTCGCGGTAGTAGTCCC
>NZ_JBBATF010000235.1:0-3327 GCF_040398885.1 Mycobacterium sp.
CATTGGCCGGAGCAACCGCGCAGGACTCGCCGTTTCAGGTCAGCGCCGGGGATGAGGCGGGGCGATTCACCGCCGGCACCGACCGGGCGCTCTTCGAACTCGGTGACCTGCGCCTGGAGATGGAGTTCACCGACCAGGTGGCGTGGCCCAAGGCGTTCGGCGGCGGTGGGGTGTTCTCGGCGATCCCGTTCCTCAACCAGTACTGGCACCCGTACTACCTGGGCGGCCGGGCCAGCGGAACTGTCGAGTACGCGGGGGAGAGCTGGACCTTCGACAATGCGAAGCTGTACGCGGAACGCAACTGGGGCAAGGGATTTCCGTTGCGCTGGTGGTGGGGTCAGGCGCACGACTTCGGAGACGCCGACGTCTGCGTGGCGTTCTCCGGCGGCTTGTTGTCGCTGGGCCCGATCGCCCGCGACGTCAACGGGTTGGTGGTGCGGATAGGCGCCAAGGTGATCCGGATGACGCCACCGCTGCTGGTGCGCTCGGAGGTGGGGGACAACCGTTGGCTGCTGCGCGGACGCTCGCGGCGCTATCAGATCGAACTGGACGGCGACGGTACCCATCTGCCGCCGCATGTGCTGCCGGTGCCGCTGCCGGCCGAGCGGCGCAACATCGACACCGACTTCGAACACCTCGCCGGGCGGCTGCGGTGCACGGTCCGTGAGAACGGCCGGGTCCTGTTCGACGGCACCTCGGAACTGGCCGCCCTGGAAATCGGATCGCGGCCGGAATAGCCGTCGCGGCAGTGAAACCCCCTGGCGCGCAGGGGTGGTGGTTGGCCCTTGGCGGGGCGGCGAGACGGCATCGGCGTTAGGCTCGCGGCGTGAGCAACCGTTCTCCGACGTCGCGCTGGCAGACGCTTGGCTCGTTGCCGGCCGCCGCCGCCGTCCTGGTGGCGTGCAATGCCCTCTACATGTCCCTGGTGGCCTTCGGCAACATCACCGACTACGACACGAACTTCGCGTTCGTCCAGCATGTGCTGTCGATGGACACCACCAATTTCGGCGGCACGCCCGGCACGAACCTGGACCCGGACGTCATGTGGCGTGCTCTGAAGAACCCGACGGTGTGGAACGTCGGGTACACCGGGGTGATCGTCTGGGAAACCCTGGCCGCCCTGGTGCTGGTCGCGGCATCCGTGGCCTGGCTGGGCGCGCTGTTCGGAGGCGGCAGCCACGACCTGGCCCGGGCGCTTTCCAGCATCGGCCTGCTGATGATCGTTCTGCTGTTCTTCGGCGGCTTCACCGCCACCGGAGGGGAGTGGTTCCAGATGTGGCGCTCCACCGCGTGGAACGGTCTGGACCCCGCCTTCCGCAACTCCGCGCTTGCCGCGATCACACTGCTGCTCGTCCACATGACCGGGTTTCAGTCCGGTCGCCGCGGTTCCTAGCGAGTTGGCCGTCGCAGCGTCACCGCGTCTTAGCTGGCGCCGAGAATCTTGATGGCGAACACCAGGGTGTCGCCGGGTTCGATCCCGGCCCGCGGTTCGCCGTTGGGATAGCCGTCGGCTGAGGTCATGGCGACCGCGACCGTCGAACCGACTTTCTGGCCGGCGATGGCCTTCTGGAAGCCGGGCACGACGCGATTGAGCGAGAACTCGGCCGCCTCGCCGCGCTGATAACTGCTGTCGAACACCGACCCGTCCCGGCCGTTGACCCCCTCATAGCAGACCGACACCGTCGCGGTCGGGGCCACGACCGGGCCACTGCCTGGCGTGAGCGTCTCCACCTGAGTCACGGTCACGCTGAACGGCTTGGTCACATCCACCTTGGGTGCGGCGGTGTCGGTGGATCCGGTCACCGCGACGCTGCCGGTGACACCGGACAGTTTCCACTGCGGCGCCGCTTCGGCGGCCGGGGCCGCGGTGGGGCAAGGGCCGCCCGCGGCGGGGGTGATGGTCGAGGAGGCCACAGATCCTGGCTTGCCGGCCGAGGTCTCGCTCTTGGAACTGCAAGCGCCGAGCGCAAGGGCCAGGGAGGCCGCGCAGGCGACGACGGCGACGGAAGAGGACATGCGGGAGGAATTCACGGTCGTCACCGTACAGGGCGCTGGCTGCTTAGCGGTGGTCCGGATGTAGCTCGGCTCGGTGTGTCACCTGACCGCTGGTGAGAGCGGACTGGCCGGCGTGATTGCAGTAGACGCGAGCGTGCTAATCGCGCATTTGAATCCAGCCGGATCCGCATCATCGG
Source organism: Mycobacterium sp. (assembly GCF_040398885.1). Classification (GTDB taxonomy): domain Bacteria; phylum Actinomycetota; class Actinomycetes; order Mycobacteriales; family Mycobacteriaceae; genus Mycobacterium. The sequence goes on from NZ_JBBATF010000235.1 coordinate 2,193, forward strand.
GCCACCGAAGTTCTCCTGGCCGGCACGCCCGGGGAGATGCTCGTACACATGATCACAATGGCGGAAGTGTTGGTCGGTGGCGTCTCGCAACCTTCGACCACGCACTGGCCGCGGAGGCCGCAAAACGCGGCGTACCTGCTGTCAATGGGTGAATGCGAAACCCGTTGGGGGTCAACTCGATACCCAGTATTATATTTGACATAATGTGGCTTATCGGCAAACCGATGAACTGGGCGAAGCTGAATTACCGCGTCGGCTGCTTGTTGTTGTTGTTGTTGTCCATCCGCGACTCCGCCCGGTTCTCGCCGGCTTCACGACGAATCCGCGACCTAAACGGCGAATCCGGCCCCCAGCCATGAGGGGCCGGCGAGAGCGCTGCGACATGAACGGGACCTCACCCGCCTTAAGCTCCGCGATTGCCCGCCAAGGCTCGCACCCGATTAAAACGTCACTGTGACGTATTGGGTGATCAGTTACTTCCCCGCTTGCGGCACGCCCCGATCAACAACGTCCGCCCTACCGGTCCACTGACCTACTTTCGGCCAGTTCGACGTTGAGGACCTGGGATTCGCCCTTTTTGACTTCGATGTACTGGCCCAGGATCTTCCCGTCGACAAGCCGCTCCTCAGTTCCTCCGCAGCGCACTCCACGCCGACCAGATCGTCGCCTGTTCGGAGTCGCGGTGGTTGACCGGATCGAGGTTGTACTTGGCGGTGATGGTCCCGATCACCGAAGACAGGTCGTAGGTGGTCGAGTCCACACCGCTGCGGGGCAGATTGTTGGAGACGAACAGCGTCGGCATCCGGGTGCCCGGGCCGAACTCGTCGTCAGCACCCTTGGTGGTCGGTGGCACGTGATCCCAGGCACCGCCGAACTCGTCGTAGGTCACGACGGTGAGAGTGTCACTGGCACAGGGGCCTTCGTAGATCGACTTCAGTACCCCGGCGGCTTGAGCCCGCACTTGTCACCCTTGGTGAGCGGGACCCACGCCGCGAGGTCCTGCAGGTTCTTCGCCCGGTTCGCCCGGGTCTGCTCGGTCGGTCCTGCAGCTGCTCCCCCGCGGCAAGGCGTGCTCCAGCAGGCCGCGCGCCGCACATCACATCCGCCCACCGCACGGGTTCACCTGTTCAGTTGG
>NZ_JBBATF010000236.1:0-3323 GCF_040398885.1 Mycobacterium sp.
AGTCCTTGATCTCGTAGAGCTCCTCGACCGCCTCGTCGGCGCCGGCGACGTCGGCGAAGGTGGTCTGCGGCATGTCCTTGGACAGGAGCTTGGCTTTCGACTTGCCGAACCCGAAGCCCATCCGGCCGCCGGTCTGCATGCGGGAGAACAGCAGGAACAGTCCGACCAGAAGAATCAACGGCAGCATGTAAACCAGCAGCGAGCCCAGCACGCTCGGCTGGTTGACCGCGGTATTGGTCTTGACGCCCTTGGCGTTCAGCGCGTCGAACAGCGGCACCGCATAGCCGGTCGGATACTTGGCGATCACCTTGGTGGAATTGCCGGTGTCACCGTTGCCGTTCTTCAGTTCCAGCCGCAACTGCTGTTCGCGGTCGTCGATCTGCGCGAGTTTGACGTTGCCGGAGTTGATCTGGGCGACCGCCACCGAGGTTTCGACGGGTTTGAACCCACGGGTGTCCTCGTTGAAATAGACGAACAGCCAACCCAGCAGCAGCACGGCCGAGATCACCGTCAAGGTGCGGAAAACGTTTTTGCGATTCATCGAGCATTCACCCCCCGCGGGGGCCCCGTTCCTTCCGTACGCGCTGCCTGCAGTCTCTCAGGCTACCGTCATCCCGACGCCGGACGGTTCCCGCCGGGTTTTCGTCACCGATTGGTCCCACCGGCCTTCTGCCGGGCCGGGCCGGACTGTGCTTGGCTGACGGGCGTGGTCAGGTCCTCGCTGGTCGACGTCGACGACGCCCGGTTGCGGGTCTTCGAAGCCGGGCCGGCGGACGGGCCGGTGGTGGTGCTGACCCACGGCTTCCCGGAATTGGCCTACTCCTGGCGCCATCAGATGCCGGCACTGGCGGCGGCCGGGTACCGGGTGCTGGCGCCCGACCAGCGCGGCTACGGCGGATCGTCGTCCCCGGACCCGGTCGAGGCCTATGACATCACCGCGCTGACCGGGGATGTGGTCGCGCTGCTGGACGCGGTCGGGGCACGGCGTGCGGCGGTCGTCGGGCACGACCTGGGAGCGGTGGTGGCCTGGAGCACCCCGCTGCTGCATCCGGACCGGGTGGCCGCGGTCGCCGGGTTGAGCGTGCCGCCGGTGCCGCGGCCGCTGACACCACCGACCGAGGCCTTCCGGCGCATCCTCGGCGAGAACTTCTTCTACATCCTGTACTTCCAGCAGCCCGGCGTCGCCGACGCCGAGATGTCCGCCGACCCGGCCCGGGCCCTGCGCCGGCTGCTGGGCGGGACAGGCGTCCCCACCGATGAGGCTTCCGCGCTGCGGATGCTGGCGCCGGGGCCGGAGGGTTTCATAGACCGTCTTCCCGAGCCCGACCGGATACCCGATTGGCTGACCACGCCCGAACTCGACCACTACGTGGCGGAGTTCACCCGGACCGGGTTCACCGGGGCACTGAACTGGTACCGGAACCTCGACCGCAACTGGCGGATCATGGGCTCGCCCGCAGCGGACACCATCGACGTGCCCGCGTTGTTCGTGGGCGGCGCGTGCGACCCGGTGCTGAACTTCACCAGGACCGACCGGGCCCGGGAGGTGGCCAGGGGCTCCTACCGCGAGGTCATGCTCGACGGCGCCGGCCATTGGATACAGCAGGAGCGGGCCGAACAGATCAACGCCGAGTTACTCGGCTTCCTGACCCAGGTCCGGTGGTCATAGCCCCGGAGCGCGACGCGTTACCGTGTCTCATGCGCACGCCCCGCTCCGCAGCCCTCGTGATCGTCCCCGTCGCCGTCGCCCTGTTGGCGGGCTGCGATTCCGCTCCGGCGGTCCAGGCCAATCCCCGGCAGGTGACCGTCGTCGGTTCGGGCAAGGTTCAGGGCGCCCCGGACACCGTGACGGCCGATGTGGGTATCGAGGTGGTGGCCCCCGATGTGTCGACGGCGATGAACGAGGTAAACGGACGCCAGAAGGCGGTGATCGACGCATTGAGCGGTCGCGGGTTCGACACCACGGACATCAGCACCACGACGGTCGACGTCCAGCCGCAGATGGGTGAGAACTCGGCGATCACCGGCTACCGGGCCACCAACAACATCGCCGTGACCATCCGGGAACTCGACGCGGCCTCCGATGCGCTGTCGACCGTGATCGACATCGGCGGCAACGCCGCCCGGATCAACTCGGTGACCTACTCGATCCAGGACGACTCGCAGATGGTCAGCGACGCCCGGGCCAAGGCGTTCGAGGACGCCGAGAACCGGGCCCGGCAGTATGCCGACCTGTCCGGGCTGTCACTGGGCAGGGTCCTGTCGATTTCCGAAGCGCCGGAAGCGAATCCGCCCCGGCCGGTGCCTGTCGCGAAGGGCGCGATGGGCGCCGACGTCCCACTGCAACCGGGTCAGCAGACCGTCAGCTTCGCGGTGACCGCGGTCTGGGAGCTGACCTGAAGCCGGATCAGATGCCCGACTCGTAGACCTTGGGCTCCAAGGTCCCGATGTAGGGCAGGTCGCGGTAGCGTTCGGCGTAGTCCAGGCCGTAGCCCACGACGAAATCGTTGGGGATGTCGAACCCCACGTAGGCGATGTCGACGTCGGTTCGCACCGCGTCCGGTTTGCGCAGCAGCGTGCACACCCGCAACGACTTCGGTTGGCGGGTGGCCAGGTTGCGCAGCAGCCACGACAACGTCAGCCCCGAGTCGACGATGTCCTCCACGATGAGCACGTCGCGGCCGGCGATGTCGCGGTCGAGATCCTTGAGGATGCGAACCACCCCGGAGGACGACGTCGCCGATCCGTAGGAACTGACCGCCATGAACTCCAGTTGGGTGGGCACCGGGATCGCGCGGGCCAGGTCGGTCACGAACATGACCGCTCCCTTGAGCACGGTGACCAGAAGCAGGTCCTCGTGGGTGGCGGCGTAGTCGCGGCCCAATTCCGCCCCCAGTTCGCGGGTGCGCACGCGGATCTGTTCCTCGGAGACCAGAACCGACCTGATGTCCCCTGGGTACAGCTCATTCGCCGACACGCCCACAGCGTGCCATGCCCGCAACCGGCAGAACAATCAGACCGGTTCAGACCGGCTCGGTGCGCAGTGTGAGGACACCATCGCGGCGCTCCGCGAACAGCCGGGTGCGGGGCCGATCGCAACCCACCGCCACCCCGCCCTGGCCATGCCAGGCCGTCACCAGCGCGTCGACCGAGCGGATCTGAAGGTCGGTCAGGCGGGCGGCGCCGCCGGCCAGCAGCCAGCTGCGGACCACCCGTCGGCGCACGGCGCCGGGCAGGTCCGCCACCGCGGCGACCGGAAGTCCGCCGCCGGCCGCCGCCGAGTCGGGCGGCGCGTCGCGGGCCACCGCATCGAGGGCCGCGCG
>NZ_JBBATF010000237.1:0-3302 GCF_040398885.1 Mycobacterium sp.
CCAGGCCCGCCGCCTCATAGCGGGCCAGCCACGCATGCACCGTCTGCCGTGACACCCCGACCTTGCTGGCCACCTGCGAAATCGACAGCCCATCACTGATGACCGCCAAAACGGCCTGATACCTCTGCTCAGCCACGCTGATCTCCCTCACAACGGGAGTGTCAAGGATCAGCCGAAACAGCTGTCAAGCATCAGCCGAAACAACGTCAAGCATCAACCGGAGACGAAATGGCAAGCATCAACCGGTTACACACCTCGTCGGTGCCCCCACTAGGACTCGAACCTAGGACCTGCGGATTAAAAGTCCGTAGCTCTACCAACTGAGCTATAGGGGCGCGAAGGCCAAGGATACTGCCCGCCCTTCAACCCCGCGTTTGGGGATTGGGCTGGGCATCGCCTAAGCTCGTGACCGCTCCACGTTGAAGCGTTGTGATGTACCCCGGAGAGATTCGGCCAGGCCCCCTTCGTCTAGCGGCCTAGGACGCCGCCCTTTCAAGGCGGTAGCGCGGGTTCGAATCCCGTAGGGGGTACGCACGACGTGGAAACACGGAGTAACAAGCAAGGCCCTGTGGCGCAGTTGGTTAGCGCGCCGCCCTGTCACGGCGGAGGTCGCGGGTTCGAGTCCCGTCAGGGTCGCCAGATCGGCGAGGCACCACTGAACTGGGGCCTTCCGGCCAGGTAGCTCAGTTGGTACGAGCGTCCGCCTGAAAAGCGGAAGGTCGCCGGTTCGATCCCGGCCCTGGCCACACATTCAGCCGCCGCCTCGGGCGGCTCTGACCAGACCGCCGCCGATGATCAACCGCTGGATCTCGCTGGTCCCCTCAAACAGTCGCAGCAACCGCACGTCGCGGTAGATCCGCTCCACCGCAACCCCGCGCATGTAGCCGGTGCCGCCGTGGATCTGCACGGCGAGGTCGGCCACCTTCCCGGCCATCTCGGTGCAGAACAGTTTGGCCACCGACGGCGCGATCCGGCGATCCTCACCGCTGCGCCAGGCGCGGGCGGCCTCGCGCACCAGTGCCCGCCCGGCCATCACCTGGGTCTGCTGGTCGGCCAGCATCGCCTGCACCAGTTGGAAGGTGCCGACCGGGGCACCGCCCTGGGTGGCCGACGCCGCGAAGGCCACCGACTCCTCCAGTGCGCGCTGGGCGGCGCCGACCGCCAGGGCGGCGATGTGGATGCGGCCGCGGGCCAGGGATGTCAGCGCCGCCCGGTAGCCGACGTCCTCGCTGCCGCCGATCAGCGCGTCCGGGCCAACCCGGACGCCGGTGAAGTACACGTCTGAGGTCCAGGCCCCCTCCTGGCCCATCTTGGCGTCCTTGGCGCCCACCTCCACCCCGGGTGCGTCGGCGGGCACCAGGAACACCGCGATGCCGGCGCCGCTTTCGCCGGCGGGTCTGGTCCGGGCGAACACCACGAAAAGGTCGGCCACCGGCGCGTTGGTGATCCACCGCTTCTGCCCGGTGATCACCCAGTCGTCGCCGGACCGGGCGGCGGTGGTGCGCAACCCCGCCGGATTGGAGCCCGCGCCCGGTTCGGTGAGGGCGAACGAGGCGACGACCTCACCGCTCGCCATGGCCTCGAGCCAGCGCGCCTTCTGCTCCTCGGTCCCGAAACCCACCAGCACCTGACCGGCGATGCCGTTGTTGGTGCCGAACATCGAGCGCACCGCCAGCGAGGTGTAGCCCAACTCCAGCGCCAGTTCGACGTCCTGGGTGATGTCCAGGCCCAGGCCGCCCCACTCCTGCGGGATGGCGTAGCCGAACAACCCCATGGCCTTGGCCCGGTCCCGGATGTCGGCAGGCACGGCGTCGCCGTCGGCGATCTCCGATTCCCGGGGGACCACCACCGAGCGGACGAACCGGCGGGTCTGGGCCAGGATCTGCTCGAAGTCGTCGTCGCTCACCACGGACTCCGGTGTCATCAGCCCATCAAATACGATGGCGACACGAGACGATCGGGAGGGTGATCCGATGGCGCTGCTGGCCGGACGGACCGCGATCGTCACCGGGGGCGCCCGGGGCCTCGGGTACGCCACCGCCGAGGTTTTCATCGCCGAAGGCGCCAGGGTGGTGCTCGGCGACCTGGATGCGGATCGCACCCGCGAGGCCGCCGAGGCACTCGGCGGGGCCGACGTGGCGCGGGCGGTGCGCTGCGACGTCACCTCGGCCGCCGACGTCGACGCACTGGTCGCCGCGGCGGTGGCCGACTTCGGCCGACTGGACGTCATGGTGAACAACGCCGGCATCACCCGCGACGCGACGCTGCGCAGGATGACCGAGCAGCAGTTCGACGAGGTGATCGCCGTCCACCTCAAAGGCACCTGGAACGGCACCCGGTCGGCCGCCGCCGTCATGCGTGAGCAGGGCGGCGGAGCGATCGTCAACATGTCGTCGATCTCGGGCAAGGTGGGCCTGGTCGGGCAGACGAACTACTCGGCCGCCAAGGCCGGCATCGTGGGGATGACCAAGGCCGCCGCCAAGGAACTCGCCCACCTGGGGGTGCGGGTGAACGCGATCCAGCCGGGCCTGATCCGCTCGGCGATGACCGAGGCCATGCCGCAACGGATTTGGGACGCCAAGCTTGCCGAGGTCCCGATGGGCCGGGCGGGGGAGCCCCGCGAGGTGGCCACCGTGGCGCTGTTCCTGGCCTCCGATCTGTCGTCGTACATGACCGGCACCGTCCTGGAGGTCACCGGCGGGCGGCACATATGACCCGGCTCGCCCAGACCCTGGGCCTGACCGAGTTCCAGGCCGAAATCCTCTCCACGGTAAGGCGTTTCGTCGACAAGGAGATCATCCCGAACGCCCGGGAACTCGAGCACTCCGACACCTACCCGCAGGCCATCGTCGACGGGATGCGGGAGATGGGACTGTTCGGCCTGATGATCCCCGCCGAGTACGGCGGCCTGGGGGAGTCGCTGCTGACCTACGCGCTGTGCGTGGAGGAACTGGCCCGCGGGTGGATGAGCGTCTCCGGGGTGATCAACACCCACTTCATCGTCGCCCATCTGATCGGCCGGCACGGCACCGACGAACAGAAGCAACGGTTCCTCCCCCGGATGGCGACCGGTGAGACCCGCGGCGCGTTCTCGATGTCCGAACCCGACGCCGGCTCCGACGTCGCCGCCATCCGGACCCGGGCGGCCCGCAACCCCGACGGCGACTACACCCTCGACGGCCAGAAGATGTGGCTGACCAACGGCGCCAGTTCCACCCTGGTCGCGGTCCTGGTGCGCACCGACGAGGGCGCCGACACCCCGCACCGCAACCTGACCGCCTTCCTGATCGAAAAGCCCAGCG
>NZ_JBBATF010000238.1:0-3266 GCF_040398885.1 Mycobacterium sp.
CTAAAGACGTGACCGGTCAAAAGCTGGTCCGCGGGTTCGAATCCCGCCCTCTCCGCTGGTTGAAACACGTCGAATCGAACCTCGTGGGCCAGCCCCCCACGACCGGACCCGGAGTCGGCTTCTCCAGGGCCGGATCGGCGTCGCCGACGAAATGACGCACCGCGGGCTCGATCCGCGACCGGCCGGGATTCTCCCGCCACGGCGGCGAGCGCAGGCGTGGCTGGCGCCGTTCGGCCCTGGCGGTGAGGTACCGAGGGGGCAATACCCGTTGGGGACGAGAGCCCTTTTGAGGACCACGGCGCCGACTCCCACCACGAGGATCGCAACGATGCCCGAAGCATCCGCTGACATGCCCCGTCGCGCGGCGCTGGTGCGTGCGGTGGGAGGGGGCGTGGCCCTGGCGACGGGCGGACGACTCGGTGCCGATGCCGCTGGCGACGAGGCGGGGGCACCGATCGAACGGGTCGTAGCCCCGGGGGAGTGGTTTTCCCATCGCGCGTACAGCGTCAGCGGCAACAAGGTGCTGACTGGCCTCTCCGGCAGTGATCGCCCTGCGACGACCCGCGCCCGCCAGGTGTACCGTCCCCGGTCGGCGGAGGAGATCGCCGGCCTGGTGCGGTCGTCGCCGGTGACGACGCCGATCGCGTGTGTCTGCGGAGGACACGAGTCGTCGAACGCGGCGCTGGTCGCCAGCGCCGATGCCATCGTCCTCGACCTCGTGCATCTGAAGTCGATCGACTTCCACGAGGACGATCACGGCACGCTGGTCACGGTGGGCGCCGGCGTCGTCTTTCGCGAGCTGGTGGAAGCGGTCAAGGGCCGTCATGGCGCGTTGCCGGTGGGGACGGGCCCGGGCGTCGGGGTGATCGGCTACGTCGTCAACGGCGGGCTGAGTGGCTACTTTTCCCGCCGCCTCGGGCTGTTGGGACAGCGCGTCGTCGCCCTGACCCTGGTGACCGCGGCGGGCGACATCGAGGTGGTCACTCCCGTGGATGAACGGTTCACCGCCATGCTGGGAGCCGGGAGCGCGCTCGGCGTCGTCGTCGACGTGACGATTCGCATGGAACACGAGAGCGTCGTCCGGGGTGCCGAGCAGCGGGTCGTGTCGTTCGAGACACGGGACCAGGCAGTGGCATTCGTCCGGGGCGCGCTCCGGATCCAGCGCGACCGTGTGCTCCCGAACGAATCGGTCTCGATGGAGCTGGTGGTCACCGGGACGAAGGCGATGGTGGTGACTGTCGTCTTCTACGATTCCTTCGCTGGTGACATGGCAGAGTTCGTCAAGCCGCTGGAGGACCTGGCCGCCAGCCTGCGACGACCGATTGTCGGCCACGCCCACTGGGGCTCCTGGTACGAGGCTGCGGCCGCCCTGTGGCCGGTGCTCACCGCGATGAAGGGCGACCCACTCGCCATGCTGCAACACTGCATGGGAACCACCGGCGCTCCGGACGACGGAATCCTGGACTTCATCAGCGATACCGTGGTGGCCCGCGCGCCACTGGACGACGCGGAGTTGTCGATCGTGGAGATCCGGACGCTCGGCGGCGCCGTCCTGACGAAACCGAAGCTCCCCAGCGGCAATTGCCATCACCGGTTCTTCGTCGACGTGATCACACTCTACGACGCGAAGCACAAGTCGCTCGACGAGCGACGGGCCATCACCGGCCTGGTCAGACGACTCATCGGCGAGGCTCGGGGCGTGAACGGCCTGTCGGTCGACTTCAGCGGCACCCACTCGCAACCCGACGATGCGGACTCTGCCGTCTCGGCGCCGGTGATCTTCGGCTCGGAAGCCATGGCCGAAGCGGTCTTGGCACTGAAGAAGAAGATCGATCCCGGCAACCGTTTCCGCTTCCACCCCTACGCCAGGCTCCTGGGGTGATCACGGGTCGATTCACCGCCACCGGGCATCCACCCCACGCCCGCTTGTGTCCACAGCCTGCCAACCCTGCCACGCATCGAGGCACGGTGGCAGTTGGGCGATCGGACACGGTACGCTCCGTACCCCGGGATTGGCGCCACGGGAATGGCGATCGACACCCCGTTCGATCCGCACCGGCCGCGTTCGTCCCGACCGCACAACCACGGTCATGCCTTCACTTCACGGGATCCCATGAACACTGAATGTGCCACGAAGCCGGTGGTGATCCTCGTCAACGGACCGAGCTCGGAGGTGAAATCGACCTTCCGCCGGGCGCTGCAGGATCGCCTCACCGCGCTCGCGGACGGGAATCCCGCGGCGACGTTCGCTTGTGTCGCGTTCGACGACACGTTCCGGCTGATCCCCGACAAGCTCCATGCGCTCGACTTTGTCGAGCGTTCCGGTGGCGATCTCGGTCGACTCGCCTCCCGGACGCCCAACGACGGCCGTCCCGCCGGGGAATACGCCGACGACACGCATGCCGGCGGCACGCACGGCGGGAGCCCGCGGATCCGGCCCGTCCTCAGCCCACACGCCCGACGACTGCTCACCGGGATCCACCGGGGGTGGGGTGAACATCTCAAGCTGGGCACGAATCTCATCATCGACCACGTCCTGCAGGAGAAGGACTGGTGCGACGAGGTCTTCGCCGTGATCCGGGAGTCCGGTGCACGGTGTTTCTCGGTGGGGGTCCTTGGCTCGCTCGATGAGCACGAGCGCCGTGAGTCGGCCCGCGGCGACGGCCTGGTGGAGGGCGGTCCGCTGGGTGTGGCGCGAAGAAGCGACGAGGTGTGCCACGCCCACGGCCTGGAATACGACGTGACCGTGCGGACAGACGAGCACGGCGCGGCGGAGTCCGTCGACACCGTCGTGGCGGCGCTCCGTGCGGCGGGTTGCCTGCCCGGGGAGCCCACCCGGGCCAGCACCGGACGGTCGCCGATCTCGCGGCGGGCGAGCGCCTTCGACTCCTCCGGCATCCGCAAGGCGTTCGACCTCGCCGCCCGTCTCCCCGATCCGATCAACCTCGCGATCGGCCAGCCCGACTTCCCGATGCCGGAGGCGGCGTGCGCGGCCGCGAAGGCCGCCATCGACGCCGGTCGCAGTGGCTACACCCAGACCCAGGGCATCCCCCAATTGCGCGAACGGCTCGAACACGCCGTCCGCACCGATCTCGGTGATCCGCGGCGCAAACTGTGCGTGACGAGCGGGTCGAGCGGGGCGCTCGTGCTCGTCCTCATGGCCCTCGTCGACCCGGGCGACGAGGTGATCGTCTTCGAGCCGGCGTTCGTCATGTACCGTCCGTTGGTGGAGTTCCTCGGCGGGACGTGCGTGGTGATCGACACCT
>NZ_JBBATF010000239.1:0-3207 GCF_040398885.1 Mycobacterium sp.
GGTTCCGGCCGCCATCGCCTCCACCAGCACGATGCCGAAGCTCTCGCCGCCGGTGTTGGGGGCGCAGTAGACGTCGGCGCTGCGCAACGCCGAGGCCTTCTCCGCATCGGAGACCTGCCCGAGGAATCTGAGGTGCCCGGCCAACTCCCCCGCGCTCTCGCGCAGTTCGTCCTCGTCGCCGCGGCCCACGACGAGGACCTCCACGTCGGTGAATCGCGCCGCCAGCGCCGGCAGCGCGCCGAGCAGCACATCCATGCCCTTGCGGGGCTCGTCGAAGCGGCCCAGGAACAGCACCGTCTTGCCGGCCCGCGGGTAGCCGGGCAGAGGCTCGGCGTTGGCGAAGGCGCCGACGTCCACCCCGTTGGGGATCTCGACGGCGTCGGAGCCCAGGGCCTCCATCTGCCAGCGCCGGGCCAGGTCGGACACCGCGATGCGGCCGACGATCTTCTCGTTCCAGGGCCGCAGGATGCCCTGAAAGATGCCCAGCGCCAACGACTTCGTCGTCGAGGTGTGAAACGTCGCGACGATCGGACCCTCGGCGATCATCAGCGCCAGCACCGACAGACTCGGCGCGTTGGGCTCGTGCAGGTGCAGCACGTCGAAGTCGCCTGCGGCGATCCACTTCTTGACCAGCCGGTGGGTGGCCGGCCCGAACCGCAGCCGCGCCACCGATCCGTTGTAGGGGATCGGCACGGCCTTACCGCCCGAGACGACGTAGTCGGGCAGCTTGGCCCCCGGGGAGGACGGTGCCAGCACGCTCACCTCGTGACCGCGGCCGCGCAGCACCTCGGCCAGATCCAGCACGTGCGCCTGCACCCCGCCGTGGACGTCGAAGGAGTACGGGCACACCATCCCGATGCGCATCAGCCGTCCTCGAGGCGGGCGCGCCGCTTCTCGCTCAGGTCGGCCAACCACAGCGGCTGCAGCATGTGCCAGTCCTGCGGATGTTCGGAGATGCTGATCGCGAACCGGTCCGCCAGCGCCTGGATCACCGCGCCCACGTCGCCTGAACTGGTGTCGACGGCGTCCTCGATGGTGACGACGCAGTCCTCGCCGTCGTAGTGAACGTGCGCCGGATGCAGCGGGGCGCCGTTCTCGATCGCCAGTTTCGCCGGGCCCGCGGGCATCCGGGTGGGCTCCCCGAAGAACCGCACCGGCACCCCGGAACTGGTCAGGTCGCGGTCGGCCAGCAGGCAGACGAACCTGTTCTGCCGCAACCGTTCCGCCAGCACCTCCGACGGCGGACGGTCACCGCCGGTCAGCGGCAGCACCTCGAACCCGAGGCTCTCCCGGAACTCGACGAAGCGGTCGTAGAGCGACTCGGGTTTGAGCCGTTCGGCCACCGTGGTGAAGGGGCCGTAGTTCTGGGTCAGCCACACCCCGGCCATGTCCCAGTTGCCGCTGTGCGGCAACGCGATCACGGCGCCGCGGCCGGCGGCGTGCGCGGCGGCCAGATGCTCGGCGCCGACGAACACCTTGTCGAGCCGGCCGGCCAGAGCCGGCAGATCCATCGACGGCAACCGGAAGGCCTCCCGCCAGTAGCGGGCGTAGGAGGCCATGGAGGCGCGGATCAGCGATCCGGGCACCTCGGCGGGCGTGGTGCCGATCACCCGCGCCAGGTTCCTGCGCAACTGCGCGGGGCCGCCGCCGCGCGCCGCGTAGCGGGCTCCCGCACCGGATAGGCCGCGCGCCAACGGTTCCGGGATTGCGCGCACCAGACCCCATCCTGCGGCGAACCCCCAGTCGGTGAGGGTTTCCCCCGAGGGGACCAGGCGGCTCACTGCTCGCCGCTTCCCGGCAGGGGAAGTTTGTCCATCGCTCCGGGGGAACTGCGCACGCTGTGCAGACGCTGACCGACGGTCACCAGGCTGGTCACCGCCAGCAACCAGATCGCCACGTGCAGCACCATCGGCATCGGGAATCCCGGCAGGTCCGACACCCCGGCGCCGCCCAGGGCGATCACCAGGCGCTCGGGCCGCTCGATCAGGCCGCCGCCGCCGTCGAGGTCGCTGGCCTCGGCGCGGGCCTTGATGTAGGAGATCACCTGCGAGGTCACCAGGCAGATCAGGATCGCCACCATCAGCGACGCGCTGCGCAATCCGAAGGCGGCCCACCACAACAGCCCGCAGAACACCGCGCCGTCGCTGATCCGGTCGCAGGTGGCGTCCAGCACCGCACCGAACCGGCTGCCGCCGCCGCGCTGGCGGGCCATCGCGCCGTCGAGCATGTCGGCCAGCACGAAGAACCAGATCACCAGCCAGCCGGCGAAGAGATGGCCGGCGGGATACAGGGTGAGTGCCGCCAGCACCGAACCGGCGGTGCCGATGATCGTCACCATGTCGGGGGTCAGCCCGATCCGCAGCGCTGCTTTGGCGACGGGCACGCTGATCTTGGTGTAAGCCGCCCGGGTCATCAGGTAGAAGTCGCTCACGGCCGCCTTCCGTTCGCCGCCCATTCCGCGGCCAGCAGTGCTCGAGTGTCGCGCAGCAACTGCGGGATCACCTTGGTCTGGCCGACGACGGTGATGAAGTTCGCGTCACCGGACCACCGCGGCACGACGTGCATGTGCAGATGTTCGGCCAGCGACCCGCCGGCCGAGCGGCCCAGGTTCAGGCCGACGTTGAAGGCGTCCGGGTGGGAGACGGCCTTGATCACCCGAATCGCCTTCTGGGTGAACGCCATCAGCTCGGCGGCCTCGGCGTCGGTGAGGTCCTCCAGTTCGGACACCTGCCGGTAGGGCACCACCATCAGGTGGCCCGGGTTGTACGGGTAGAGGTTGAGCACCGCGTAGACCAGTTCGCCGCGGGCGATCAACAGCCCGTCCTCGTCGGAGAGGGTGGGGATTTCGGTGAACGGCCGCCGGGGCTCGTCGGTGTCGCGGGGCGCCGGCGACTCGACGATGTAGCTCATCCGGTGCGGAGTCCACAGCCGCTGCAACCGGTCGGGGTCGCCGGTGCCGTGGTCCACCAGAGCCTCACCCACCGGCCCGCACCAATTCCGCTGTGGGAACGGCGTTTTGGCGGCCGTCGATCCACGCCCGGATCGTCGCCACCGCCTGCTCGCGCGGCACCCCGTTGATCTGGCCGCGGTCACCGAACCGGAAGGAGACGGCCCCTGCTTCAACATCACGGTCGCCCGCGAGCAGCATGAACGGCACCTTCTGGTTGGTGTGGTTGACGATCTTCTTGGCCATCCGGTCGTCGCTGG
>NZ_JBBATF010000240.1:0-3189 GCF_040398885.1 Mycobacterium sp.
GCACTCGACATCGTGTAGGCCCCGCCGTGGGTGTAGAGGATCACCCGGCGCGGATCAGTCACCGCCCTGGGCCCGATCGCCAGAACCGGCACGCCGCCGAGTGTCATGTCCGTGAGGCTCACCTCCTCGCGGGCGGCGACCTGCTCGCCCGGACCGATCTGCTGAGCCAACTGCGCGTCGCGGCGTTGGGCCCAGCCGGCCAGATCGTCGGGCGCGGGCGCGCGGCGCGTTTCCCAGTCCGCCGCGTTGAGTGTCCTCATCACCTCCTGTGCCTGCGGCGAGATGGTGGTCGGCACGTAGTCGATGGTCTTGGGTGCGCCGACGGCCTGCGCAGGGGTGGACTCGGGGGGCGCCGGATCCTGCCCTCCCCCGCCGGGCCGCGAACCAGAGCAACCGCTCGCGGCGGTCACGGCTACCGCACCGGCCGCCGCGGAGGCCAGGAAGGTTCGACGATCCAGATTTCGCTGCCCCATGCCACCAGAGCTTATTCCCGAGCCGGCGTGGGTGCCTGCTCCGAACCGCGGTGGCGGAGGGATTTGAACCCCCGGACGGTGTTAGCCGTCTCTCGCTTTCAAGGCGAGTGCATTAGGCCGCTCTGCCACGCCACCGCCGACCACCTTAGCTGGCTCAGGTTCTGGCGACCCTGCCGTTGGGGCTCCTGCCGTTGGGGCCGCCGGTCTTGATCGCCTCGCTGATACGGCGGCAGTTCTCCCCCAGCGCGGCGATCTGCTGACGCGTCAAGGGCGCCAGGAACCGCTGCCGGACGGTCTCGGAGTAGGCGACGATCGCCTCGGCCAACACGTCGCGGCCGAGGTCGGTGATCCGGGCCAGAACCCCGCGCCCGTCCTCCGGGCTGGCTTCGCGGAGCACCAGTCCGATCTGCTCCAGCCGCCGGATCTGGCGGGTGACCCGGCTCGGCAGCGACAGCAGCTGATCGGCGAGGTCACCCATCCGGGCCGAACCGTTGTCGGATCGGCACAGGATGTCGAGCAGTCGCACGTCGAGGAGGGTCAGCTTGAACTCCTCGGACAGTGTCTTGTTCAGCGTCCCGTAGACCCGCAGCGCGGCGTCGAAGAAGTTCTCCCAGGCCCGCTGCTCGGCGATGTCCAGCCCCGGCATGGCATTCGCGGTCCGTCCCCCGATGGTCCCACCCATCGGGTCAGTTTAAGCGACGGGTCGGTTGTTCCTGCGGTTTTGGTCGCCGGGGTAACCTCGCGGGATGCGTGCGGTCGTGATCGACTCGGGGCGTTTGCTGTGGCGCGATGTTCCCGACGTGGTGGCCGGCGACGGCGAGGTGGTGATCGGGGTCCGCGCGGCCGGGGTGAACCGGGCCGACCTCCTCCAGGCCGCCGGCAGGTACCCGCCACCGCCGGGGGCCGGCCCGATCCTGGGTCTGGAGGTGTCCGGGGTGATCGAGGCACTCGGTGCCGGAGTCGGGAATCTGGCTGTGGGACAGGCTGTCTGCGCGCTGCTGGCGGGTGGGGGTTACGCCGAGTTCGTGTCGGTCCCGGCC
The DNA here is from genome assembly GCF_040398885.1 of Mycobacterium sp. Classification (GTDB taxonomy): domain Bacteria; phylum Actinomycetota; class Actinomycetes; order Mycobacteriales; family Mycobacteriaceae; genus Mycobacterium. The sequence goes on from NZ_JBBATF010000240.1 coordinate 1,514, forward strand.
GCCCAGGTGTTGCCGGTGCCCGCCGGAGTCAGCCTCCGGGACGCCGCCGGGTTACCGGAGGCCGCCTGCACGGTGTGGTCCAACCTGGTGATGGCCGCCCGGCTGAGCGCCGGGGAGTTCGTCCTGCTGCACGGCGGGGCCAGCGGGATCGGGACCCACGCCATCCAGGTCGCCAAGGCACTGGGCGCCGAGGTCGCCGTGACGGCTGGGTCGCCGGCGAAGTTGAGACTGTGCGAGGAACTCGGGGCCGACGTCGTGATCGACTACCGGGACGCCGATTTCGTCGAACGGGTGTACGCCGCGACCGGCGGCCGGGGCGCCGATCTGATCCTGGACCTGATGGGCGCGTCCTACCTGGACCGCAACCTGGCCGCCCTGGCGCCCGAGGGCCGACTGGTGATCATCGGCATGCAGGGCGGGGTGCGGGCCGAGTTGGACATCGCCGCGCTGATCGGCAAGCGGCTGACCGTCATGGGCACCGCGCTGCGCGGCCGGCCCGCCGACGGGCCGCACGGCAAGGGCGTGATCGTCGGGGAGGTGCTCGGCTCGGTGTGGCCGATGATCGCCGCGGGGAAGGTGCGGCCGGTGATCGGGGCCCGCTTCCCGATCGAACGGGCCGGCGAGGCCCACCGGGCGTTGGAAGCCGGCCGGACCTACGGCAAGGTGCTGCTGGACCTATCCCAGTGAGGCCAGCGTCCGCACCAGGTGGTCCACCTCGGCCACCGTCGAGTAGTGGGCCAGGCCCACGGTGAGCACACCGCCGATCTCGTCGACCCCCAGTGCGTCGAGCACTCTGGACGTGGGATTGCCGACCGCCGTGATCGTGTTGTCGGCCAGCCGTTGAACCACCTGTTCGGCGGGCACGCCGCTGACCGCGATGCTCACCACCGGAAGGCGCTGCGCAGGATCCCCGATCACCGTCACCAGTGGCAGCGACGCCAGCGACGTCATCAGGTAGTCGAAGAGGCGCTCAAGGTACTCCCGCGCGGATTCCATTGACTGCGTGAGCCGTTCGCGCCTGCTGCCCTCCGCCTGCTCATCCAGCGCAGCCAGATATTCCACGCTGGACACCAGACCGGCCAGCAGGCCGAACTGATGCAGACCCAGTTCCAGCCGGGCCGGGCCCGACGCGTACGGGTCGGCCGAGACCGAAGCGAAGGTGTCGATGAGCATCGGGTCGCGGAACACCAGGGCCCCGATCGGCGGGCCGCCCCAGGCGGCGGCGTTGACCGCCACCACATCGGCCTCGACCTCGGCGATATCCAGCAGTCGGTACGGCGCGGCGGCGGAATGATCCACCACCACCAGACCGCCGTTGGCATGTACCTGCCTGGTCACGGCGCCGACGTCGACGACGGTCCCGAGAATCCGGGATGCGGACGGCATCGCCACCAGGCGGGTCTCGGGGGTCAGCAGTTCCTCCCACTGCCACTGGGGCATCTCACCGGTCTCGATGTCGACCTCGGCCCACCTGACGTTCGCGCCGCAGCGGTCGGCGGCGCGCAGCCACGGCGCGATGTTGGCCTCGTCGTCGAGTCGGCTGACCACGATCTCGCCGCCCGACCCGGCCCTGATGGCCGACGCGTCGGCCAGCGACGCCAGCAGCACGGCCCGGTCCGGGCCGAGGACGACGCCGGCGGGGTCGGCGTTGAGCAGATCGGCCACCGCGCGGCGGG
>NZ_JBBATF010000241.1:0-3167 GCF_040398885.1 Mycobacterium sp.
GCCACCGGGCGCAGCGACTTCCCGAACCAGATCAACAACGTGCTGGCCTTCCCCGGGGTGTTCCGCGGGGCGCTGGACGCCGGCGCGCGCCGGATCACCGAGAAGATGAAAGTGGCTGCGGCCGAGGCGATCTTCTCCGTCGTCGGCGACGATCTGGCCGCCGACCACATCGTTCCCAGCCCGCTCGACCCGCGGGTGGGACCGGCGGTCGCCGCCGCGGTGGCCGCTGCCGCCGAGGTGTGAGCCCGCTCCCATGACCCGGCGGGCCGTCGGTCGGCTGACGGCCGTGCTGGCCGTGCTGGCCGCAGGGTGCGGCAGCCCGGGTCCGGGTCCCGCGCTGACCGTCGCGGCGTCCACCGACCCGCAGAACCTCCTGCTGGCCAACATCTACGCCGCCGGGTTGCGCTACTACGGGACGGCGGCGAGCGTCGAGACCTCCGGGGATCCGCTGGCGGCCCTGGACGCCGGTGAGGCCGGGGTGGCGGCGGGTCTCACCGGCCGTCTGCTGCAGAGGCTCGATCCGGGGTCGACGGCCCGGTCGGCCGAACAGGTGTACCGCGCGCTGGCCGGCGCCCTGCCGGAGGGGGTCGCGGTCGGTGACTACGCGGTGGCCGCCGAGGACAAACCGGCACTGGCGGTCACCGAGGCCACGGCCGCCGCGTGGGGTGGTCGCGATCTGACCGCACTGGTGGCTCACTGCCCCCAGGTGCGCGTCGGCGTTGCGGCCGGGATGGACCGGCAAAGTCGGGTGGGCGAGTGTGCGCTGCCTCCGCCGCGCCGATATGGGACCCCCGCAACGCTTTTCGACGCGCTGCGTGCGGGAGCCGTCACGGCGGCCTGGACGACCACCGCGGCGACCGGGGTGCCCGACGGCGTCGTCGTGCTCGTCGACCGCAAACCGGCGCTGATACCGGCCGAGAACGTCGTCGCGGTCTACCGGCGCAATGAGTTGGGGCAAATGCAGTTGCGGGCCGTCAACGAGATCGCGGGTGTCCTCGACACCGCGTCGCTGGTGGGCATGCTGGACCGGGTCGAGTCGGGAGCCGACCCGGAGGCGGTGGCCGAGGACTGGCTGGCGGCCAATCCGCTGGGCCGTTGAGCGCTGGGCCCAGAGGCTCAGCGGGTGGGCGGCATCGTCCGCTTGGCCAGCTCGACCAGCAGCCGGTGGTAGCCGGGTCCGGTGACCCGCACGACCGCGTCGAGGATCTTGGCGTCGGTGCCCACCAGGACCCGCGCCTTGTTCCTGGCCACACCCTCGAGGATGATCTGCGCGGCCCGTTCCGGGGATGTCCGGGCCATCTTGGAGTCGAACCACTGGGCCAGGTTGGCCTGGTCGAGGCCCTCGGCGGCGGTGGCGTTGCGGGCGATCGCGGTCTTGATGCCCCCGGGGTGCACGGTGGTCACCTTCACCGGATGGCGGGCCAGCATCATCTCCTGGCGCAGCGCCTCGGTGAAGCCGCGCACGGCGAACTTCGCCGAGTTGTAGGCGGCCTGGCCGGGGACGGCGAACAGGCCGAAGACACTGGAGATGTTGACCACGTGCCCGTCGCCCGAGGCGATCAGGTGCGGCAGGAACGCCTTGGTGCCGGTGACCACACCCCAGTAGTCGACGTCCATGATCCGTTCGATGTCCTTGAACGGGCTGATCTCGACGTCGCCGGTATAGGCGATGCCGGCGTTGTTGTAGATCTGGTTGACCTTGCCGAAGTGGTCGGCGACCTCGTCGGCGTAGAGCAGGAAGCGCTCCCGCTCGGTGACGTCGAGCCGGTCGGCCTTGACCCTCGCGCCCTCCGCGGCAAGGCGGTCCTCGGTGACCCTCAGGCCCTCGGTGTCGACGTCGCTGATCGCCACCGCCGCCCCGGAACGTCCCAGTTCGATCGCCAGCGCCTGCCCGATGCCCGAGCCCGCCCCGGTCACAACCGCCACTCTGCCGGCGAATCCCTGCATGAACGCTCCTGTTTGACGGGTGTCGACTCGCTTCAGGGTAACAGCGGGGATTCAGGTGCGTAACGCCCGAGACGGGGCTTACGATGGGGTCATCATGAAGCTCCGATTCGTCACCGGTTCGGTCGTTCTCGCCGCGGGTCTGGCCGGCGGGCTGTTCGCCGCCCCCGCCCAGGCCGATCCGGCGCTGGACGTCGACAATTTCCTGTCAACGCTGGACGGCCTCGGTCTCGGCAACGTCGATCCGGCGAAGGCGATCGCCGTGGGGCAGTCGCTGTGCCCGGTGCTGGCCGAGAGCGGCCAGAACACCGCAGACGTCGCGGCCAAGGTGTCCGACGCCATCGGCCGTCCGCTCGGGCCGGCCTCCATGTTCACCGGCGCGGCGATCTCGTTCCTGTGCCCGCGGGCGGTGGAGAACGTCACCAACGACCTGGCCAACGGCAAGCTGCCGATTCCGCTGTTCGGGAACTGATCCCGCCGGGGGGAAACGGACACCTGCGTACAGTTCAGGAATGACTGCGACGAAAGGCCCCGATCCCGCCCTGCCGACGTCACGTCGCCGGTTCATCGGCGGGGGTGCGGCGGCCGCCGCGGCAATGGCGGTGGGCGGCGCGGCCCTCGCGGCGTGCAGCACCGAGAAATCCACCGGCGGCGGGACCGCCGGAACCACGGCGGCCGGCACACCGGCGCCGACGTCCGGCGTACCGCTGGAGAAGGCCACCCTGCACGGCAACGAGGTCATCGCGACCCCTGCCGGTGACATCGCCCTCGCCAACACCTACTTCGACGCCGACGCCTCCGAGCGGCTCTACGACGAGATGGACTTCCAGCGCGCGACCCAGGCCTACCTCTGGAGCACGCCGCTGGTCAGCACGGCCACCTGGCGTGACCAGCAGGCCAAGGCCTACGGGGTCACCGGGGAGACCGACTTCGTGGTGCTGCGGTCGCTGAAGGAGAAGCGCGGCATCGTCACCGCCAACCTGACGACGCCCTACATCTTCAACTTCCTGAGCCTGGAGCAGGGCCCGCTGGAGATCGAGTACCCGGCCGGCCAGACCGCCGGTGGCGTGATGGACTTCTGGCAGCGGCCGGTGGCCGACCTCGGCCTGACCGGTCCGGATCAGGGCAAGGGTGGCAGGTACATCATCGTCGGGCCCGCCGACGACCCGGCGAAGTTCGACAAGCCCGGCTACTTCGTCCGCCAGAGCGCGACCAACAACATC
>NZ_JBBATF010000242.1:0-3129 GCF_040398885.1 Mycobacterium sp.
TCGTCGAGTCCGGTGGCCCCGAGCTTGCCGACGAACTGGAGGAGAACGGCTATGTGCGGTTCACCCGCGCCGCGGCGCCGTCCTAGCGGCCGCCGATGACCGCCGCAGCGGATCTCGGCCTCGACGTCGAACGGATCAGGGCCGACTTCCCGATCCTGGGTCGCGTCATGCGCGGCGGGCACCGGTTGGCGTACCTGGATTCCGGGGCCACCTCGCAGAAGCCGCTGGCGGTGCTCGACGCCGAACGGGACTTCCTGACCACCTCCAACGGGGCGGTGCACCGCGGGGCCCACCAGCTGATGGAAGAGGCCACCGACGCCTTCGAGCAGGGCCGGACCGATGTCGCCGGCTTCGTCGGGGCCGCGCCGCAGGAACTGGTGTTCACCAAGAACGCCACCGAGGCGCTCAACCTGGTGTCGTATGTGTTGGGCGACAGCCGATTCGGGCGCGTAGTCGGCCCCGGCGACGTGATCGTCACCACCGAACTCGAGCACCACGCCAACCTCGTGCCCTGGCAGGAGTTGGCCCGCCGAACCGGAGCCGCCCTGCGCTGGTACGGCATCACCGACTCGGGTTCACAGGCGGGGCACCTCGATCTCGATTCGCTGGTCCTCGACGAGCGCGTCAAAGTGGTTGCCTTCACTCACCATTCGAATGTCACCGGGACCGGCGCGCCGGTCGCCGAGCTGGTGAGCCGCGCCCGGGCGGTCGGTGCGCTCACCGTCCTGGATGCCTGCCAGTCGGTGCCGCACCAGCCGGTCGACCTGCCGTCGCTGGGTGTGGACTTCGCCGCCTTCTCCGGGCACAAGATGCTCGGGCCCACCGGTGTCGGTGCGCTCTACGGCCGGGCCGGTCTGCTCGACGCACTGCCGCCGTTCCTCACCGGCGGCTCGATGATCGAGACCGTCACCATGGACGGCGCCACCTTCGCGCCGCCGCCGCAGCGGTTCGAGGCGGGCACCCAGATGATCTCCCAGGTGGTCGGATTGGCCGCCGCCGCAAGGTATCTCGACGGCATCGGCATGGCGGCGGTGCAGGCCCACGAGCACCGCCTGGTCACCGCCACACTGGAGGGCCTGGCCGGCATCCCGCAGGTCCGGGTCATCGGCCCGGCCGATCCGGCGGTCCGGCGTTCCCCGGTGGCCTTCGTCGTCGACGGGGTGCACGCCCACGACGTCGGGCAGGTCCTCGACGACGACGGCGTGGCGGTACGGGTCGGCCACCACTGCGCCGCACCCCTGCACCGCCGCTTCGGGGTGGCGGCCACCGTGCGGGCGTCGTTCGCCGTCTACAACACCCTCGACGAGGTGGACCGGCTGATCGCCGGAGTGCGACGGGCCATCGACTTCTTCGGACACCAACCGGGCCGATGAGACTGGAACAGATGTACCAGGACGTGATCCTGGACCACTACAAGCATCCGCACCACCGCGGCCTGCGGGAGCCGTTCGCCGCCGAGGTGAGCCACGTCAACCCCACCTGCGGCGACGAGGTGACGCTGCGGGTGGCGCTGTCCGAGGACGGCCGGCGGGTCGCCGACGTCTCCTACGACGGCCAGGGATGCTCGATCAGCCAGGCCGCCACCTCGGTGCTGACCGACCAGGTGATCGGACGGAGCGTCGGCGACGCCTTGAAGACGGTCGAGGCCTTCAACGAGATGATCACCTCGCGCGGAAACATCAGCGGCGACGAGGATCTTATCGGCGACGGCATCGCCTTCGCCGGGGTCGCGAAGTATCCGGCGCGGGTCAAATGCGCGCTGCTGGGCTGGCTGGCGTTCAAAGACGCCGTGGCGCGGGCATCCGGACGTATGGAGGAGAGCACATGACCGACACCTCTGGCAGGAGCGAAGCGACCGAGGAGTTCATGGCCGATCTGGAGGAGGCCATGCGCGACGTGGTGGACCCCGAGTTGGGCATCAACGTCGTCGACCTCGGTCTGGTCTACGGACTCAACGTGGACAAAGCCGACACCGGCACCGTGGCCGTCATCGACATGACGCTGACCTCGCCGGCCTGCCCACTCACCGACGTCATCGAAGACCAGACGCTGCAGGCACTGGTCGGCACCGGCCTGGTCGACGAGATCAAGATCAACTGGGTGTGGAACCCGCCCTGGGGACCGGACAAGATCACCGACGACGGTCGCGAACAACTGCGCGCGCTGGGGTTCACCGTCTAGCCTCTGCGGAATGCGAACGCCCGCGCCGATGATCGGACTGCTGGGACGTGTTGGCCCCAACTGGTTCGCCTCTGTGATGGGCACCGGGATCGTCGCCAACGCCGGCGCCACGCTGCCCGTGAATATGCCTGGGCTACATACCTTCACCCGGATCGTCTGGGTGGCCGCGCTGTTGATGCTGACGGTTCTGGTGGTCGTCGTGGGCGGGCACTGGATGCTGCACCCGACGGTTGCCCGCAGCCACGCCCGCAACCCGCAGATGGCCGTCTACTACGGGGCCGCGCCGATGGCCATGCTGACGGTGGGTATGGGCGCGCTGCTGGTCGGTCGCGACCTGATCGGTGAGCCGGCCGCCGTGGCCCTGAGTTGGACGCTGTGGGTGGCCGGCACGGTCTGGGGCTTGCTCACCGCGGTGAGCATCCCGTATCTGATGTTCACCCAGCACCACGTCGAACCCGACGCCGCCTTCGGCGGCTGGCTGATGCCGATCGTCCCGCCGATGGTGTCCGCGGCGGCCGGGGCGCTGCTGCTCGAGCACACCCCGGCCGGGGTGTGGCGCCAGACCCTGCTCTACGGCTGCTGGGCCTTGTTCGGGCTGTCCCTGGTGCCCGCGTTCATCATCATCTCGATGATCTGTAGCAGGCTGGCACTCTACGGCACCTCCGGCACGGCTCGGGTCCCCACGCTCTGGATCGTCCTGGGCCCGCTTGGCCAGTCCATCACCGCCGCCGGGCTGCTGGGCCTGAACGCCGGATTGGCCGTCGACCCGCATATCGCCCAGGCGATGAACACCTTCTCGATCCTCTACGGCGTCCCGGTCTGGGGTTTCTCCGTGCTGTGGATCGCCCTGGCCGCCTCCCTGACGGTCCGGACCATGCGCCGCGGCATGCCGTTCGCCCTGACCTGGTGGAGCCTGACCTTCCCGGTCGGCACCTTCGTCACCGGCAC
>NZ_JBBATF010000243.1:0-3111 GCF_040398885.1 Mycobacterium sp.
CGAGGGCGTCCTTGAGCGCATCGCGGATCACGTCGGCGTTGTGCTGCTCGGTCAGTCGTTTGGCCAGCATCGGCGCCTTGTGGGCCAGTATCAGGGTGTCGCCGTCGACGGCGAGAACGGTCGCGTCGGCCAGCATGGCGTAAAGGGGCTTGCTGCGGTCGCGGACCTTGTCCCGGACCGTTGACCACATCTGGCGCACCGCGGCGGCATCCGGTTGGCCGGGAGTTGGGGCTGCAGGTGCCTCACGATTGACGTGAGGCTGGGGCGCGCTCGCACTGTCGTTGCGCGGCTGCACTCCTGCCGGGGTGGGCGGGGGTGAGGGCACGGAGGCCGCCGGTGGGGTGGGCGCAGGCGGGGTGGGCGCAGGCGGGGTGGGCGCAGGCGGGGTGGGCTGCGCCTCGCCGAGATCGACGTTTTGTCGGTCCACACTCGCACTTTCACGCCCAAACGTCGGTTTGGGCGGGGCAGGCTCGGGCGCCGGGGCAGGCTCGGGCGCCGGGGCCTGGGTCTTCCGGACGTACTGCCTGTCCGACGGCGGCGGCGCGACGGCGGCGGCCTCCGCGGCCGGGATGGAGATGTCCAGCCTGGTCTCGATGCGCTCCACGCGTTGCAGCAGTGCCGATTCGGTGTCCGACGCCGAGGGCAGCAGCAGCCGGGCGCACACCACCTCCAGCAGCAGCCTCGGGGCGGTGGCACCGCGCATCTCACCGAGACCGGCGTGCACCACCTCGGCGTAGCGGGCCAGCGTCGCCGGTCCGAACCGCGTCGCCTGATCGCGCATCCGCTCCAGGACGTCGCCGGGCGCGTCCACCACTCCGCGGCTGGCAGCGTCCGGAACTGCTTGCAGCACAATGAGATCCCGGAACCGCTCCAGCAGGTCGACGGCGAAGCGCCGTGGGTCGTGCCCGGCGTCGATCACCGATTCGACAGCCCCGAACAACGCGGCGGCGTCCCCGGCCGCCAGGGCGTCCACGGCCACGTCGATCAACGCGACGTCGGTGGCGCCGAGCAGTGCCAGCGCCCGCTGGTAGCGCACCCGGTTGCCGTCGGCACCGGCCAGGAGTTGGTCGAGCACGCTCAACGTGTCGCGCGGCGACCCGCCGCCGGCCCGGATGACCAGGGGGAAGACGGCGTCGTCGACCTCGACGCTCTCCGAGGCCAGGATCTTCTCGATCAGCCCGCGCATCGTCTTGGGGGCCAGCAACCGGAACGGGTAGTGGTGGGTGCGCGACCGGATCGTCGGGAGCACCTTGTCCGGTTCGGTGGTGGCGAACACGAAGATCACGTGTTCGGGCGGTTCCTCGACGATCTTCAGCAGCGCGTTGAAGCCCTGCGTGGTGACCATGTGCGCCTCGTCGATGATGAAGATCCGGTAGCGGCTCTGGGCGGGGGCGAAGGATGCCCGGTCACGCAGATCGCGGGTGTCGTCGACACCGCCGTGGCTGGCGGCGTCGAGTTCGACGACGTCGAAGGACCCGCCGCCGCCCGGGCCCAGCGACCCACAGGAATCGCACTCCCCGCACGGCTCGGGCGTCGGACCCTGCTCGCAGTTCAGCGAGCGGGCGAGGATGCGCGCGGAGGAGGTCTTGCCACAGCCCCGCGGCCCGGAGAACAGGTAGGCGTGATTGATCCGCCCGGCCGCCAGCGCCGTCGACAGCGGTTCGGTGACGTGCTCCTGGCCGACCACCTCGGCGAACGTCGCCGGTCGATACTTGCGGTAGAGCGCCACGACAGCAGGCTACCGACCGTCTGCGACGGTTTCGGACCCGAGCAGCTTCTCGGTGGCCGCCAGCAGCGCGCAGGTGGCCAGCCCGTCGATGGCGTCGGACAGGTCCGCCAGCGGAGGGAAGCTGGGGGCGATCCGGATGTTGGTGTCGTCGGCGTCCTCGCCGTACGGGAAGGAGGCTCCCGCGGCGGTGACGGCGATGCCGGCGTCCTTGGCCAGCGCGACGGTGCGCTTGGCGGTGCCCGGCAGCACGTCGAGGCTGATGAAGTAGCCGCCTCTGGGCTCGGTCCAGGAGGCGATCTTTGATTCCGAGAGCCTCTTGTCGAGGATGTCGCGCACCCGGGCGAACTTGGGCGCCAGGAGCTCCCGGTGGCGCAGCATGTGCCGGCGCACCCCGTCGGCGTCGCGCAGGAACCTCAGGTGCCGCAACTGGTTGACCTTGTCCGGTCCGATCGACTTCTTACCGGCGTATTGCAGGTACCAGGCGATGTTGCCCAGCGAGCCGCCGAAGAAGCCCACCCCGGCACCGGCGAAGGTGATCTTGGAGGTGGAGGTGAAGACGAAGGGCCGGTTCGGGTGCCCGGCCTCCGCGGCCAGACCCAGCACGTCTATCTGACGGACGAAGTCCTCGGTCAGCGTGTGGACCAGGTAGGCGTTGTCCCAGAAAAGCCGGAAATCCGCTGCCGCCGTGCGCATTTGGGTCAGTCGGCGGACCACCTCCCAGGAGTACACCGCCCCGGTCGGATTGGAGTACACCGGCACGCACCACATCCCCTTGACGGCCGGATCGGCGGCGACGAGTTCCTCGACGAGGTCGACGTCGGGTCCGTCGTCGCGCATCGGGACCGGAATCATCTCGATGCCGAGGGTCTCGGTGACGGCGAAGTGCCGGTCATATCCGGGCGAGGGGCACAGGAACTTCACCACCGGCTCACGCATCCACGGCCGGGCGGAGTCGAGGCAGCCGTGCAGCATCGCGAACACCACGGCGTCGTGCATGAATTCCAGGCTGGAATTGTTGCCCGCGATCAGGTTGGGCACCGGGATACCGAGCAATTCGCCGAAGATCGCGCGCAGGCCGGTCAAGCCGTGCTGACCGCCGTAGTTGCGGGTGTCGGCGCCCTCGGCGTCGAGGAAGTCTCCGCGGCCGGGCAGTTCCAGCAAGCCGTTGGACAGGTCGAGTTGCTCGGCCGAGGGCTTGCCCCGGGTCAGGTCCAGGGCGAGCTTCTTGTTCTGCAGGTCGGAGTAGTTGCGCCGCTGCTCGTCATGGTGGATCCGCAGTTCGTCGCGGCTGAGGGACTGGAGCGACACCGCGGGCCTTTCGAATGAGGGGGACCCCGCGCACCCGCCAGAGCCCGTTGACCCTTGCTGCCTTCCAGCCCTGG
>NZ_JBBATF010000244.1:0-3070 GCF_040398885.1 Mycobacterium sp.
GCGCCCCCGGTCGCGGCGCCCCCGGTCGCGGCGCCCCCGGTCGCGGCGCCCCCGGCCGCGGCGCCCCCGGTCGAGTAGTCGCCGCCCAGCAGGATGTTGGCCGGCTTGACGTCGCGGTGCAGCACGTCGCGGCTGTGGGCGAAGTCCAGCGCCCCGGCGACCGCGGTCACGATCCGCACCACGAGTTCGGCGGGAAGTCCGCCACGGTACTTCTCGGTCATCAGACCGTACGCGTCGGCGCCGTCGACGAACTCCATCGAGATCCACAGTCGCCCATCGAATTCGCCGCGGTCGTAGATCGTGACGATGTTGGGGTGGTGCAGCCCCGCCACCATCTCGGCCTCCTGGTTGAACCGCTGCCGGTACTCCGCGTCGTCGCTGACCGCCGGGCCGAGCACCTTCAGCGCGTCGTTGCGGGGCAGCCTGGGATGCGCGGCGAGGTACACCTCACCCATGCCGCCCGCGCCGAGCACGCGCACGATCGTGTAGCCGGCGAACACCTGGCCCTCGGTGAGCGGCATGGCGGAAACCTCGGCGCACCCCTAGGCGGGGAGGGCGGCTTTCAAAGAATTCAGGGCGGCTTCGCTCAACCGTGCCAACTCTTGGGCCTCTTCCAGAGTCAAAGCGGCAGAGAAGATCTCGGCCATCCGGTCGTTGGTTGCGTCCTCCACCTCGGCATAGCGCTGCTTCTTGTCCGAGCCGTCGGCGAACGGTTCCCGCCAGCCGAACATGGCGCAGTACTCCGGCCCGTTGTTGAGCATGTGGGCTTCCACCGGGTGGATGCCGGAGGGCTTGAGCGCCTCGAAATGCACGCCGCCCCGCAGTTCGCGCAACACGAACATCACCTGCAGGGCGCGCGCGGCGGGATCCTCGGCCGGCGGCATCCTTCGCCATCCCGAGTACAGCGGCAGATCGTCGCCGGGGGTGGCGGCGATGACCTTCTCGCCCAACTCGGCGATGCGGGACAAACCGCGGGCCCCGGCGAGGTACCTGCGGCCGAAGTCCGCGGTCTGCTTCCAGTACACCTCGGCGGCCTCGGCCGGGCTGCGGACCGGCGCGCCCTGGTCCCACATGGCGTCGATCAAGTTCGGCTCGAAGATCGCGAAAGCCTCGGCCGCCGACTCGGCGGTCGGGTTGGGCAGCACACCAGCGCGGCCGAGCACGTAACCGGCGATCGGGTTCCCGTATCCCGCCGCAACACTTCCGGCGAGCGTCTCCGGATGCAGCATGAACACCGCGACGGCCTCTCGGATCGGGGCCCCTGCGGCGCGGACAGCCTCTTTCATGCCGGTCACGTCATGATCCTCGCTAGATGGGGATGAGGCCGTGCTTGCGCTGCACCCGCTGGATCTGCTTGTCCCGCAACAAGCGCATGGACTTGCGCAGCAGCAGTCGGGTCTGGTGCGGCTCGATGACGGCGTCGATGAAGCCCCGTTCGGCGGCGACATAGGGAATCGCCATGTTGAGGTTGTAGCCCTCGATGAAGTCCGCGCGGATCTTCTGGACCTCCGGGGCGGTGGGATCCGGGAACCGCTTGACCAGCAACTGTGCGGCGCCCTCGGCGCCGATCACGGCGATCCGCGCGGTGGGCCAGGCGAAGTTGAGGTCGGCGGTCAACTGCTTGGACCCCATCACCGCGTACGCCCCGCCGTAGGACTTGCGGATGGTCAGCGTCACCTTCGGGACGTCGGCCTCCACCACGGCGTAGAGGAACCGGCCGCCGCGTTTGATGATGCCGTTCTTCTCCTGCTCCACGCCCGGCAGGAAGCCGGGGGTGTCGACGACGAAGACCAGTGGGATGTTGAAGGAATCGCAGAACCGGACGAACCTGGCGGCCTTGTCGGACGCCTCGTTGTCGATCGCGCCCGACATGTGCATCGGCTGGTTGGCGACCACGCCGACGGGCCGGCCGTCCACCCGGGCGAACCCGGTGATCATCGCCTGCCCGGCCTGCGCCGCGACGTCGAGGAAATCGCCGTCGTCGAAGATCCGGATCAGGATCTCGTGCATGTCGTAGGCCGTGTTGTCGGCGTCGGGGACGAGGCTGTCCAGTTCCAGATCGTGCGGCGTGATCTCCGGCTCGAGTCCCGGGTTGATCACCGGCGCGTCGTCGAAAGTGTTGGGCGGCAGGAACTCCAGGAATTCGCGGACATACTGGAAGGCGGCCTTCTCGGAGTCCACCACCTGGTGGATGTTGCCGTAGCGGGCCTGGTAGTCGGCCCCGCCCAGTTCGTCGAGGCTGACGTCCTCGCCGGTGACGTCCTTGATGACGTCCGGACCGGTGACGAACATGTAGCCCTGGTCTCGCACCGCGACCACCAGATCGGTCTGGATCGGCGAGTACACCGCGCCACCGGCGCACTTGCCCAGGATGATCGAGATCTGCGGCACCACACCGGACAGCAATTCGTGCCGGCGGCCGAGTTCGGCGTACCAGGCCAACGACGTGACCGCGTCCTGGATCCGGGCACCGCCGGAGTCGTTGATGCCGACGATCGGGCAGCCGACCATGGCCACCCACTCCATCAGCCGGGCCACCTTGCGCCCGAACATCTCCCCCACCGAACCGCCGAAGACGGTCTGGTCGTGGGAGAAGACGCCGACCGGCCGGCCGTTGATGGTGCCGTGACCGGTGACCACGCCGTCGCCGTAGAGGGCATTCGGGTCACCCGGGGTGCGGGCGAACGCGCCGATCTCCATGAAGCTGCCCGGGTCGAGCAGCTCGTGGATGCGGGCTCGGGCGCTCGGGATTCCGCGCTTGTCGCGCTTGGCGGCGGCGGCCTCACCGGCGGGCTCCCTGGCCAGTTCCATCTTCTCGCGCAACTCGGCCAGCAACTCGGCGGTGGACTTGTTCGTCACGGCTTCTCCTGCCGGGCCTGGTCGTTGTGGGCCTGGATGCGGTTGATGGCCTCGCTCATGTGAGCGCCGACCTTCGCAATGTACGGCTCGTCGATGGCCTGGATGTGCTCGCCCCCGATCCGCACCACCTCGAGGTCGGAGACGAATTCGCCCCAGCCGCCGTCGGGCTTGCGGGTGCCGTAGCGCGGCTCGAACATGATCGCGTCGTCGT
>NZ_JBBATF010000245.1:0-3028 GCF_040398885.1 Mycobacterium sp.
GACGTTGAACCGGTTGCAGGACGCCATCCAGCGTTCGGTGGTGATCTCCTCGGGTTGGGACGTCATGGACTTCCTAAAGCAGTTGCAGCGGCTTGCCGGTGGCAACGTGGCCTTCGCCACCATCCCGGTGATCGCCGAGGACGGCTGGAGCGACGACGGCACCCAGTCGGTGGTGACCGTCGACCCCCCCAAGGTGCAGGACTGGGTGAAGGGCCTGCTGCAGGACCAGGTTCAGGGCAACACCGCCAAGATCGCCTACTCCCGGGACCAGACCAAGGTCGACGTGGTCAACGACACCGACATCAACGGCCTGGCCGGTGCGGTGTCGGACCGGTTGGCCGCGGTCGGGTTCGGCGGCGGGGCCATCGGCAACAACGACGACAACGCCAAGGTCACCGAGACCCAGGTGCTCGCCGCCAGCGTCGACGATCCCGGCGCCCAGGCGGTCGCCAAGGAACTCGGCGGTCTTCCGGTGAAATCCGACCCCGCCATCCCGGCCGGGACGGTGCGGGTGGTGCTGGCCGCGGACTACCAGGGCCCGGGCTCGGGCATGGACGGGACACTGCCCACCGCCGCGACGGTGGACGACGCGGCCGCCGAGGCGGTTCCCAGCGAGGTGGCGCCGTCGCCGGTGATCACCGCCGCGTCCGACGACCCGAAGTGCGTCAACTGACTCGTCACTCGATGACCCTTACCGACGGAGTCGTCACTTGATGACACTGACCGACGCGCTGCTGGATCCGCTGCTCGGTCCCGGCGGCATGGGTCCGCGCATCACCTACTACGACGACGCCTCCGGCGAGCGCATCGAACTCTCGACGGTGACCCTGGCGAACTGGGCGGCCAAGACGGCCAATCTGCTGCGCGACGAGATGGGCGCCGGTCCCGGCAGCCGGGTGTCGGTGTTGCTGCCGGCGCACTGGCAGACCGCGGCGGTGCTGCTGGGAGTGTGGTGGATCGGCGCGGAAGTGGTGACCGGCCCCGCCGACCTGGCCCTGTGCACCCTCGAGCGACTGGCCGAGGCCGACGAGGCGGTGGCCGGCGGTGAAGTGGCGGTGCTGTCGCTGGACCCGTTCGGCAAGCCCGCGGCGAACCTGCCGATCGGGGTGGTCGACTACGCCACCGCGGTGCGGGTCCACGGCGACCAGGTGGTCCCCGAACGCGTCCCGGGCCCCGCGCTCGACGGCCGCTCCGTCGAGGATGTGCTCGAGGCGGCGCGTCGCGGTGCCGCGCGGCGGGGGTTGACCGCGGGCGACCGGGTGATGTCAGACCTGGGGTGGTCGACCCCCCGGGAGATCGTGGACAACCTGCTGGCGGTGCTGGCGGCGGGCGCGTCGCTGGTGCAACTCGCCGAGCCCGATTCCGCGTTGCTCGACCGGCGCCGCGAGACCGAGAGGGTCACCCGCGACTTGGAGCCTTAGGCAGGCGCAGGCGCGGGGGCCGGAGCCGGAGCGGGCGCGGCAGGTGCCGGTGCCGGAGCGGGCGCGGCAGGTGCCGGAGCAGGTGCGGCCGGAGCGGCCACCGGAGCGGGTGCCGGGGCGGCCGGGTTCCACACCGCCGGGTCCTCGGCCGGCAACGTCGGGCACAGCGCCGCGATCTTGTCGGCCACCGGCTCGGCGGCGGTGAAGATCGAGACGTAGGCCGGGAAGATGCCCACGAGCTCGTTCACCTCGGCCTGACGCTCCTGCGGCGTCTTCTGCAGCAGAAGGTTCATGTGGTAGACGATGCCGCCCTGCACCCAGCGCGGCTCGGTGTTGTACTTGCCGATCACCTCGCCGTAGGCGACCGGGTCGACCACCTTGGTGGCGCCCAGGATCTGGTCCAGCGAGCAGGTGGTGTTGAGCATGGACGGTGGCACGGTGTTGTCGGCCGCGGCGACCGCCGCGCCACCGAACGAGCCGACCAGGAAGGCGCCGGAAAGAGCGACGCAGCTCAAGAAACGGACTGAAGTCATGAGAAGCAACCTAGCCGAACTGACCGGCCAGTTAAAAATCGTCCACCCGCTTAGGCTGGCTTCCATGGCTACCGACCACCCCCGCCCGCCGCTGGACGTCGAGGGGGTGCGCCGCGACCTCGTCGGCCCCGGCCGGGCGCTGCGCCGCCTCGACGTGGTCGAGTCCACCGGCTCGACCAACGCCGACCTGCTGGCCCGCCGCGCCGCCGGGGAGGACGTCGACGGGGCGGTGCTGGTCGCCGAACACCAGACGGCGGGGCGGGGGCGGCACGGCCGGAGCTGGTCGGCGCCGGCCCGGTCGCAGATCGCGGTGTCCCTCGGGGTCGACACCGGCGGCTTGCCGCCCGCGGCGTGGGGCTGGCTGCCGCTGCTGACCGGGGTGGCGGCGGTCGACGCCGTGCGCGCGACGACGGGCCTGCGGCCGGAGTTGAAGTGGCCCAACGACATTCTGGTCGGCGAGCGCAAGCTGGGCGGGATCCTCGCCGAGATGGCCGCGCCGGTGATCGTCGTGGGCCTGGGCCTGAACGTCAGCATGACCGCCGACGAGGCGCCCGACCCGCGCGCCACCTCGCTGGCGATGCTCGGCTCGACGATGCTGGACCGCTCCGCCCTGCTGGGCAGCGTCCTGGCCGAACTGACCTCCCGGATCGACCGTTGGCGCTCGGCCGGCGGCCCCGATTCGGGGCTGGTCGCCGACTACCGCTGCCGCAGCGCCACGCTGGGCACCCGGGTTCGGGCCGTCCTGCCGGGCGGCAGGGAGGTCGTCGGCACCGCGACGGACATCGACGACAACGGCCATCTGCTCATCGACACCGGCGCCCAGACCGTGGCCGTGTCAGCCGGCGACGTCACCCATCTGCGCGGCGGGTAGCCGCGGAACGTTTCAGCGCAGCAGCGCGCGCGACATCACAACCCGCTGAATCTGGTTGGTGCCCTCGTAGATCTGGGTGATCTTGGCGTCGCGCATCATCCGCTCCACCGGGAAGTCGACGGTGTAGCCGGCGCCGCCGAACAACTGGACGGCGTCGGTGGTCACCTCCATCGCCACGTCGGAGGCGAAGCACTTCGACGCCG
>NZ_JBBATF010000246.1:0-2989 GCF_040398885.1 Mycobacterium sp.
TCGGCCGAACGCACCTGCACCGGCTTGCTCGGCCGGCCGGCCGAGCCGTTGGCCGCCGACGGCCGCATGTCGACCGCCCCGTCGTCGGCGAAGGACAGCGCCGCCGGGTCGCTGGCCGGGAAGGACTCCTCGACGGCCTCGTCGAGCTTGGTCTCCGGCGCCGGGAGGTTCTGGGCGACGTAGTTGTGGATGTCCTTGCGGAAGGCCGTCTTCGCGTCGGACAGCTCGATGCGGTCCTGCGGGCGCTTCGGCCCGGCGATCGACGGCACCACGGTGGACAGATCCAGTTCGAGGTACTCGGAGTACTTCGGTTCGTGCTCAGCGTCGTGCCACATGCCCTGTGTCTTGGCGTAGGCCTCCACCAGGGCCAACTGCTCCTCGGTGCGGCCGGTCAGCCGCAGGTAGTCGATGGTGACCTCGTCGATCGGGAACATCGCTGCGGTGGAACCGAATTCGGGGCTCATGTTGCCCAGGGTGGCGCGGTTGGCCAGCGGCACCTCGGCCACACCTCTGCCGTAGAACTCGACGAACTTGCCGACCACGCCGTGCTTGCGCAGCATGTCGGTGACGGTCAGCACGACGTCGGTGGCGGTCACCCCCGGGGAGATCTCACCGGTCAGCTTGAACCCGACGACGCGGGGGATGAGCATCGACACCGGCTGGCCCAGCATGGCGGCCTCGGCCTCGATGCCGCCCACCCCCCAGCCCAGCACGCCGAGGCCGTTGACCATCGTGGTGTGGCTGTCGGTGCCCACGCAGGTGTCCGGATACGCGACCCCGTCCCGGACCATCGTCACGCGCGCGAGGTACTCGATGTTGACCTGATGCACGATGCCGGTGCCGGGCGGGACGACCTTGAAGTCGTCGAAAGCGCCCTGGCCCCAGCGCAGGAACTGATAGCGCTCGCCGTTGCGCTGGTATTCGAGCGCGACGTTCCTCTCGTAGGAATCGGCGCCGCCGAAGTAGTCCAGGATCACCGAGTGGTCGATGACCAGTTCTGCCGGGGCCAGCGGGTTGACCTTCTCC
The DNA here is from genome assembly GCF_040398885.1 of Mycobacterium sp. Lineage (GTDB taxonomy): Bacteria > Actinomycetota > Actinomycetes > Mycobacteriales > Mycobacteriaceae > Mycobacterium. Next base: position 1,027 of record NZ_JBBATF010000246.1, read on the forward strand.
GGGTCGCCGCCGAGTTGGGTCACCGCCTCGCGCATGGTGGCCAGGTCGACCACGCACGGCACGCCGGTGAAGTCCTGCATGATCACCCGGGCCGGGGTGAACTGGATCTCGATGCTCGGCTGCGCCGAGGGATCCCAGTTGGCGATCGCCTCGATGTGGTCTTTGGTGATGTTGGCGCCGTCCTCGGTGCGCAGCAGGTTCTCGGCGAGCACCTTCAGGCTGTAGGGCAGCTTCTCGGTGCCCGCAACGGCGTCGAGGCGGTAGATCTGGTAACTGTTGTCCCCGACCTCGAGGGTGTCGCGGGCCCCGAAAGAGTCCAGGGAAGAACTGGCGCTGCTCACATCAACTCCCGGCGTGTGCTGAACCCGCCAGATTGCGGGCAGGTCGGATATTAGCGGGGCGGACGCCGAACCGTACCGGCCGACCCCCGCAGCCCCAGTCTGGTCTCCCACGGCGCGTGCTGCCACCCCCGGGGCGCGGTCGCGGTACCGTCGGGCTCGTGAGCCCTCTGCCCGTGCTTGCTTCGATGCCCACGTTCATCCCCGTGGAGGTCTGCACCGCCGTCGGGCTCCCGATGTCGGCGCCGTTGGCCGACTGCATGTCCGCGGTGAAGGCGGACGTCGGTGAGGACGGAGTGGCCGCCCCGGCCGAGTACGTGCCCGGGTTGCAGAAGGTGGTGGCCGACGCCGGGCAGCGCGGTGTCGACCTCAAGGTCGTCGTTATGCAGGAGAGCCCGATCATCGACACCCCGTTGCGCGACATCGCCACCCAGGTCGGTCAGGCCCACCCGGGTTCGACGGTGCTGGTGCTCAGCCCCGGATGGGCCGGAACCTACAGTCCCGACTACGACCGGGTGCTGCTTGAGGCCGGGCAGGACGTGGCGAAGGAGGAAGGCGATCCGGTGCAGTCCGCGCAGAATTTCGTCGATCAGATGACGACGCCGATATTCGACTGGACCGCATTCACGATCTTCGTTGTTTTCGCCGTCGCCGCGGCCGCCTTCGCGACCCGGCTTCTGCAACGCTGGGGAAAACGGGCCGGCACCGCCAAGCGCTAGCCCATCCTGCGACTTCGCTGCGCGGGCACTGCTTGTGGCAATTCCCTTAGATCACTATTCGGTCACACCTGCGGAAATACAAACGTGTAATTATTTTCGCCGGTTTCTTCTGCGTTGACTGTGACGTACGGTGCAACTGTCACCAGTGTTATTGATGGTGAATATGGGGCTTTTGTTACTCATGTGACAAGTCGTTGGAGCACTAGGAGTCGGAGTCGAATGAGACCTTCCACCCGCGGTTCTGGTACTGCCGGCCGGGCTGCCCGGGCGGTGTGTCCGCTGACCCTCACCGTCGGGATGGCTCTGACCACCCCGGGCCTGGCCCAGGCCGAACCCGATCAGCAGCCCAACAGCGTGGCGGCCCTGGTCGCCGATGTGGCCGAGGCCAACCAGCAACTGCAGGACGTCGGCGCCCGGGTGCAGATGGAGCAGGAGAGCGTCAACAAGGCGATCGTGGAGGTCCAGGAGGCCCGGGACGCCGCCGCGGTGGCACAGGCTCAGATCGAGGTCAGCCGGCAGGCGCTCAAGGAGGCGGACGCGGCGATCGTCGCGGCGCAGGGCAAGTTCGACGACTTCGCCGCCGCCACCTATGTCAACGGCCCGTCCGCCTCGCTGGTGATGGCAAGCGCGCCGGAGGACGTGATCTCCAGCGCAGCGGCCGGGCAGAGTTTCGCGCTCAGCGCCCAGCAGGTGATGGCGAACCTGCGCCAGGCCCAATCCCGGGCGGTCGCCTCGGCTGCCGTTGCCCGGGAGGCCAAGCTCAAGGCCGACCGGGCCGTCGAGGGCGCCCAGGCCAGCCAGGATGCCGCGGTGGCCGCGCTGAGGAACGCCCAGGAGAACTTCCGTGCGCAGCAGGCCGAGATCGACCGGCTCGCCGAGCAGCGCAGGCAGGCCCAGCAGAAGCTC
>NZ_JBBATF010000247.1:0-2967 GCF_040398885.1 Mycobacterium sp.
CCGCCGTCGGGCTTGCGGGTGCCGTAGCGCGGCTCGAACATGATCGCGTCGTCGTGGTAGCGATCCGCCATGTACAGCGTGACGTGGCCGTCGTAGGGCTCGATCTTGGCGGTGTCGATCGCGCGGTTGTCCAGATAGGACGTCCGCTGGTGCTCGAGCACCCCGCCGGGGATGTTCACCCCGCTCTGCCTGACCGCGTCGAGGACGAACCGCACCTGGCCGTCGTCGTCGAGGACCTCGAGTTGCTCGTAGGGGATCGCCGGGATCTCGACGTTGAAGGTCCGCTGCGCGAACAGCGCGTAGCGGTCCCAGCGTGCCCGGATCTCCTCCTTGGTCTGCGGGATCTCCTCCCCGGCCCGGACGGTGTCGATCAGACCGACGAACTCGACGTCCGCCCCGGCCTTCCTCAGCCCGATGGCGCACGCGTAGGCCAGCACGCCGCCGAGCGACCAGCCCGCCAGGATGTAGGGGCCGTCGCCGCCCATCTCCATCAGCTTGGGCACGTACTGGGCGGCGCGTTCCTCGATCGAGCCATCCACCCGTTCCAGCCCGTACATCGGGGTGTCGGCGGGCAGTCGCTTGAGCAGGGGCTCGTAGACCACCGTCGACCCGCCGGCCGGATGGAAGACGAACACCGGGACCCTGCCGGACCCTTCCGGACGGGCCCGCAGGGTGCGGACGAACCCGTCGAGTTCGCCGGACTCGAGATGCTCGCGGACCGTGGTGGCCAGTTCCTCGATGGTCGTCGCGGCGGTCACCTGCTCGGCGGTGATGGTCCCCTCGCAGCGTTCGCTGAGCCGTGCGGCGATCTTGGCGGCGGTGTCGTCGTCGATCTTCGGCAGTTCGTTGAAGATGCCGCCCGGCGACTTGCCGGTGACGATCGCCCAGGTCGCGAAGGTGACCCGTTCGGCGGCCTCGCGCGGCGGGACGTCGGTGCCCAGCGCGTCGATGACGGCCTGCTGGGTGAGGACTTTCGCGGCGGCCGCGGCCGGGGTGTTCTGCTGCGGGGCGTCCGGGCCGGCCGGATTGGTCGGCGGGGGCGGGACCGGAGCCGCCGGGCCGGCGACATCGGGTTGGGTGGGGCCCAGCGGATTGGTGGGCGGGGGCGGGATGTCCGCGGGCCCGTCGTGAGCCTCGGGATGCTTTGCCGCGAGCTTCTCCGCCAGCGCCGCCGGGATCTCACCGGCCGCCAGCTTGGCCTGCTCGGCGGCGATCTCCTCGGCCGTCATGCCCTTCTGATGCTCGGCGAGTTCGGCCACCTGCTCGCGGTTCTCGATCGCGTAGACGATCAACTGCTCGACGGCGAAGAGGTTCGCGTCGCGCACCGCGGTCAGCTGGATCGGCGGCAGGTCGAAGTCGTACTCGACACGGTTCTTGATCCGCACCGCCATCAGCGAGTCCAGGCCCAGCTCGATCAGCGGCACCTCCCAGGGCAGGTCCTCGGGCTCGTAGCCCATGGCGCTGCCGACGATCAGGCCCAGCCGGTCGTGCACCGTCTCGTCGGAGTCAGGTGACCACTTGCCCAGCTGCGCGGCGACCCCGGCGCCGGCGGCGAGGTTATCGTGCAGGATCGCCGGAGCCGCTTCGGCGGCGACATTGGATTCAGCGTCGGATCCATCCGGTTCCGGTTGCGCGACAACGGTTTCGGTGACGGCGACTCCGGTCGCCACGGCGGCGGGCAGGCCGGAGACCGCACCCGAGCGGGCGACGACGGCGTCGTAGACCAGGGTGAAGGACTCGTCGATGCGGGCGTGCACCTGAACCGACGCACCGCCGGGGTGGCGGGTCAGGGTGGTGACCAGCCGCGCCCCGTCTCCGGGGACCGCGCGCTGCTCGGAAGCGGTGAGGTTGGCATCCGGAAGCACTTGCACCGCAGCGGCTTTCACCAGCGCCGCCAGGTCGGTCGCGCCGCCGCCGGCATACTCCCAGACGTGCCGGCCGTCCGGCATGGCGACGTGGGTGCCGGGGATCAGCGCCGAACCGTCGGCGGAGAAGTGCGCGTTGAGCCAGTGCTCCTTGCGCCGGAACCGGGTGGGCGGGATGTCGGCGTAGTCGTCCGGGCCTGAGGCCGGGGTGAACAGCGTCCGGAAGTCCAGATCGTGGCCGTAGACGTACAACTGGGCCATCGCGGCGACCACCGAGTCGACTTCGTCTTCCTTGCGGGCGAGGGTGGCGATCAACTGCCCGTCGTGCAGCCCGGCCGAAGCCGTCGTCAGTCCGACCTGCATGAGCGCCACCGGATTCGGGGCCAGTTCCAGGAAGGTGGTGTGCCCGCTGTCGACGGCGTTGCGGATGCCGTGGGTGAAGTAGACGCTGTGCCGCAGGCCCTTCTTCCAGTAGTCCACGTCGTGGATCACCTCGCCGGGGCGGATGTGGTTGCCCTCGTGCACGGTGGAGAAGTAGCCCAGCTTCAGCGGGTGAGGCTCGATGCCCTGCAACTCGGCGGCCAGTTCGCCCAGCAGCGGATCCATCTGCTGGGTGTGGCTGGCCCCCTTGGTCTGGAACTTGCGGGCGAACCTGCCCTCGGTCTCGCAGCGTTCGATGATCGCGTCGACCTCGGCCGGCGGCCCACCGATCACGGTCTGGGTCGGGGCGGCGTAGACGCACACCTCCAGGCCGGGGAAATCGGAGAACACTTCTCTGATCTCATCGGCGGAGTACTCCACCAGTGCCATCAGGCGGATGTACTCGCCGAACAGCATCGCCTCGCCCTCGCCCATCAGATGCGAACGGGCGCAGATGGTTCGGGTGGCGTCGGCCAGCGACAGGCCGCCGGCGAAGTAGGCCGCGGCCGCCTCGCCGAGTGACTGGCCGACGACCGCGGCGGGCTTGGCGCCGTGATGCTTGAGCAGTTCACCGAGGGCGATCTGGATGGCGAAGATGACCAACTGCACGACTTCGATCGGGTACTGGCAGGTCTCGTCGGTGTAGTCGATCGAGTCGTCGAGGATCAGTTCGACGATCGAG
>NZ_JBBATF010000248.1:0-2918 GCF_040398885.1 Mycobacterium sp.
CGGTGCAGCCGACGCCGAACATGGTCAGCTGGAACACGCCGATCGAGCGTTTGAGGTTCTCGGAGGCCCCATGGGCCACCGGTGCGCCGACAACCGGCCGCCGGCGCAGCATCTGTTCGGTCAGGGTGACCGTCGGTGGTGCCGTCATCGCGGGCGCCTCCTGATTTTTGCGGACCAGCCGATTATGGGCGGCATCGGGCCGGTCCGCTCGGGAACGCCTCACCCCACGTCGTGTAAGAACACCTCGTGGGCGAAAACGGGGTTGTCATCGTGGGCGGTGGGCTGGCAGCGGTCCGGACCGCCGAGCAGTTGCGTAAATCCGGTTACGCCGGTCCGTTGACCGTCGTCGGCGACGAGCGGCACCCCCCCTACGATCGGCCCCCGCTGTCCAAGGATGTGCTGCAGGACCCTGCCAAGGGGTTGGCCGATGTCGCGCTCAAACCGCACGACTTCTACGCCGACGCCGATGTCACGCTGCGCCTCGGGGTGGCCGCGCGGTCGCTGGACACCGCGGCCCGGACGGTCACCCTGGCCGACGGCCGGGTGATCGGGTACGACGACCTGGTGATCGCGACCGGCCTTGTCCCCAAACGCATTCCGTCGTTCCCCGATCTGGCGGGGATCCGGGTGCTGCGCACCCTCGACGATTCGCTGGGGCTGCGGGAGCGCGCCGCCTCGGCGCGCCGGGCGGTCATCGTCGGCGCCGGCTTCATCGGTTGCGAGGTCGCCGCCGGCCTGCGCAGGCTCGGTGTGGACGTGGTGCTGGTGGAGCCGCAGCCGGCTCCGCTGGCCGGTGTGCTTGGCGAGCGGATCGGCGAGCTGGTGGCGCGGCTGCACCGCGCCGAGGGTGTCGACGTGCGCACCGGCGTCGGCGTGGCGGAGGTGGCCGGGACCGACGGACATGTCAGTGCGGTGACGCTGACCGACGGCACGGTGCTCGACGCCGACCTGGTGGTGGTGGGAATCGGGTCGCGGCCGGCCACCGACTGGCTCGACGGCAGTGGGATCGCGCTGGACCCCAAGGACCGGGGGGTGCTCTGCGACGGGGTGGGCCGCGCCAGCGCGCCGCACGTCTGGGCCCTCGGCGACGTCGCCTCCTGGCGCGACGCGGCCGGGCACCAGGGGCGCGTCGAGCACTGGAGCAACGTCGCCGAACAGGCCCGGGTGCTCGTGCCGGCCATGCTCGGCCGGGACGTGCCCACCCCGGTGGTGGTGCCGTACTTCTGGAGCGACCAGTACGACGTCAAGATCCAGTGTCTGGGGGAGCCGGCGGCCGATGACGTCGTGCACGTGGCCGAGGACGACGGCCGCCGGTTCCTGGCCTACTACGAGCGCGACGGCGTGCTGGCCGGTGTGGTCGGCGGCGGCATGCCCGGCAAGGTGATGAAGGCCCGCGCGAAGATCGCCGCCGCGGCGCCGATCGGCGAGGTGCTCGGCTAGGCCGGACTGCCTCGCTCCTCCTCTGCCTCGTTCCTCGGCAGCATCGTCGACTCGGCTAGGCCGGACTGCCTCGCTCCTCCTCTGCCTCGTTCCTCGGCAGCATCGTCGACTCGGCTAGGCCGGCCGCGGCGGTGTCGAAGGCCTCCGCCAGCGCCTGACGCAGCGACACCGAATCGTCGGCCAGCCAGTGTTGGTAAGCCGCCAGCGCCACCCCCAGCATCAGCCAGGCATGAGTCTGCGGCACCAGATCCGTTGAGCCGCAACCGGTCCGGCGAGCGACGAACTCGGCGATCACCTCCCGCCAGCCGGCGTACATGGTCATCGAGTACGCCTGGAGTTCCTCGGTCTGCAGGATGACCCGCATGCGCCGGCGATGCCGGGCCGACTCGGAATCGTCGAAGGTGTTGAACTCCAGCAGCGCCGAGCGCAGCGCATCCCGCAGTGGCAGCCCGGGGTCGGCGCCGTCGAGCAGTGCGGCGAAGCGCTGCAGATGCGAGTCGAAGTCGCCCCACGGGATCGCGTTCTTGGAGGGGTAGTAGCGGAACAGCGTGCGGCGCGCGATGCCGGCCGCCAGTGCGACGTCGTCGACGCTGACTTCGCCGAAGCCGTGGTTCGCGAAAAGCTCCAGTGCGACGTCGGCGATGTCGCCCGGGGTGGTCGACCGCCGCCGGCCCGGCCCCGGGGACGTCTTCGCTGCTGCCCGCACCTGCCCAAAACCTTCCTTTTCGGCACCTGATGCCATATTCTGTCACGACGCCAACCGATGTCGAGGACCGACGAAAGGATCACCCCGGATGGAGCCCACGCAGAGCGAGAACACCACCGACGCGACCGCCTCCGCGCTGGTGACCGAGAGCCTGGTCGAAGAGGTCTCCATCGACGGGATGTGCGGGGTCTACTGATCGAGCCGTCACCCGTTCCGGGCAGCTGGCGTCTGCATCCGCAGGTCGCCGTGCGCCCCGAGCCGTTCGGGGCATTGCTGTACCACTTCGGAACCCGCAAACTGTCGTTCCTGAAGAACCGCACCATCGTCGCCGTGGTGGAGTCCCTGGCCGACCACCCGGACGTCCCGTCGGCTCTGGCGGCCGCCGGCGTCGGCCCCGAACAGCGCGGCCCCTACCTGCGCGCACTCGCCGCGCTCGCCGAATCCGACATGCTGATACCCCGGGAGAGCCGATGACCTCCGGACTGATCGAACACTTCGAGCGGGGACTGGACGCTCCCATCTGCCTGACCTGGGAACTGACCTACGCCTGCAACCTGTCCTGCGTGCACTGCCTGTCCTCCTCCGGACGCCGCGATCCCGGCGAGCTGTCCACCGCGCAGTGCAAGGCGATCATCGACGAACTCGAGCGCATGCAGGTGTTCTACGTCAACATCGGCGGTGGCGAGCCGACCGTGCGGCCGGACTTCTGGGAACTGGTGGACTACGCCACCGCCCACCATGTCGGGGTGAAGTTCTCCACCAACGGGGTGCG
>NZ_JBBATF010000249.1:0-2873 GCF_040398885.1 Mycobacterium sp.
CTTGCCGATCTGGTCGAGGGTGCGGGGCTGGCCGTCATCGAGGCCGAAGCGCAACCGGATGACCTGCTGCTCGCGTTCGTCGAGAGTCGCCAGCACATGGCGGATGTCGGTGTGCAGCAGTTCGGCGATCACCGCGTTCTCCGCCGACATCGCCTCGGCGTCCTCGATGAAGTCGCCCAGTGGGGACTCCTCGTCGCTGCCGACCGGCATGTCGAGGCTCACCGGGTCGCGGCTGTGCTCGAGCAGATCGTTGATCTTGTCCACCGGGATGCCCGACTCCGCGGCCAGTTCCTCATCGGTGGCCTCGCGGCCGAGGTTCTGGTGCAGTTCCCGCTTGATCCGGGCCAGCTTGTTGACCTGCTCCACCAGGTGGACCGGCAGTCGGATGGTCCGACTCTGGTCCGCCATGCCGCGGGTGATGGCCTGGCGGATCCACCACGTGGCGTAGGTGGAGAACTTGAAGCCCTTGGTGTAGTCGAACTTCTCCATGGCCCGGATCAGACCGAGGTTGCCCTCTTGGATGAGGTCCAGCAGGGGCATACCGCGACCGGTGTAGCGCTTGGCCAGCGACACCACGAGCCGAAGATTCGCCTCCAGCAGGTGCCGGCGGGCCGCCTGCCCGTCCCGCACGACGAGTGCCAGGTCGCGCTTGCGGTTCTCGCTCATGCGCTTCCGCGTCTCGAGCAGATGCTGGGCGTACAGACCGGCTTCGATCCGTTTCGCCAACTTCACTTCGTCTTCGGCGGTGAGCAGGGCGGTCTTACCGATGCCGTTCAGGTAGACGCGCACAAGGTCAGCGGCCGGACTCTGGGCGTCCAGGTCGGTGTCATAGCGGTTGCTGGCGTTTGCCATTGGTGCCTCCTGATCGGCTCCTGATGTCGAAGGGTCCAACGCTCGACTGCGGTGAAGAGTTCCCGTCTATCGGTCGACTCACACGCCTCTGAACTGCGTGGACAGAACCCTGGGTTTGAGAAATACCTAAGAAGCGACGGGTGTTCGGGGTCAGCGGGCGGGTTCCTCGTCGGGTCGTGCGGCCGCAAGGGCCGGACGCGGAGCGCGGGGGAACAGGGCGATGTGTTCCGGGGCGTCCGGGAATCGCCGGGGCTCCTCGGCTGTCCGGGGCGGGCGGTCGTTGGCGATCAGCACGGCCATCCACGGCAGCGGGATGGACGCGGCCAGAATCGCCAGGGAGACAAGGCCGTTGTGCCAGATGCCGTAGGCGGCCGCCGAGGCGATGAAAGCCGGTATGCGCCAGAACATCAGCTTGAGGTACTTGCGGACCCGGGCGCGATGCTGCTCCTCGTAGGAGTACGCAGCACGGGTGATGAGAACGGGTCGACCTTCGTCGTCGAAACCCAACTCGCGGTCCATGTAAACACTGTTCCACATCGGGCCAGGTCGGACGAGAGCTGGTTTCTTACGGCTGTCTTACGCCGACCGATTCGTTCGGTGCACAATGGTCGCTATGCAGACCGATACGATCGAACGCGCCGACAGCGACGAACGCGTCGACGACGGTTCCGATGACGACAGGCCCAAGCACTTCCACTACGTCAAAAAAGACAAGATCGCGGAGAGCGCCGTGATGGGAACCCACGTCGTCGCTCTCTGCGGCGAGGTCTTCCCGGTCACCCGCTCACCCAAGCCGGGGTCGCCGGTGTGCCCGGACTGCAAGCGGATCTACGAGTCGCTCAAGAGCGGCTGACCAGTGCCGGGTCGGTGCCGTGCGCGGCCGTACTCGCCTTGCGTTCCCGCCAACGGTTCCGCCAGCGCGCCAGGTGGGGTTCAGGAGCGGGCCATTCCTCCTGGATCGCGGCGTTGAGTTCGGCGCCCATCATGATCGCGAAACCGAGGAAGAACGCGAACAACAGGAACGCGATCGGCGTGGCCAGCGCGCCGTAGGTGTAACCGGTGCGGGTGATGTACTGCAGATACACCCGCAGGCACGCGGTGGCCACCACGAAGACGGCGGTGGCCAGCACCGCACCCCATACGAGCCGGTGGGTGGGAAGCGGTTCTGGTAGCGCGACGCGGTACAGCGCCGTCACCGCGGCGACCAGTGCCAGCACCAGCATGGGGTAGTAGCCGAAGCGCAGGAAATCGTCCCAGCTGTCCGGAATGTATCCGGCGATCTTGCGCGGCCCCAGCGCCAGCAGAGGCGCGGTGGCGATCACCCCGATCAGCATCACCATGTAGATGCCGAGGGCGAAGAAACGTTGCCGCACCGGGTGCCGCAACGGGGTCTGGTCGTGGGCCTCGACCACCGAGTCGACGAAAGCCGAGATCGCCGAGGAGCCGGCCCACAGGCTGATGATGAACCCGATCGACACGACCTCGCCGCTGGCGCCCAGGACGATGTCGCGGACGGTCGGCTCGATGATCTCGGCGACGATGTTCTCAGAGAAGAATCTGCTCGAGGTGCTGATCAGCTGCCGCTGAATGGTCGGCAGGGTGTCCGGCCCGAACAGCGGAGCGATGTAGGCGAGACTGCCCAGCATCCCCAGCAGCAGTGGCGGCAGCGACAGCACCGACCAGAAACCCGCCTGGGCCGACTCCGAGAAGATCGAGTCGTCCCAACTCTTGGACAGGGTCCGTCTCGTGATGCGCCGGATGTGGTGGCGCGTCGGGGGGAGCGGCGTGCGTTCGGTCACGCCGGAGCGCTCAGGCGCCGGCCTGGCTGGTTTCGATCACCGCGTCGAGCTCGAGCAACCGGGCCTGATGCTCGTTGGCGTGGTGCTGGCAGAACATCAACTCGGCACCGGAGGGCAGTTTCGCGCGCACGCGGGCAGCCGCGCCACAGCGGTCGCAGCGGTCAGCCCTGGTCAGTTCCGGACTGGTCAGCGTTGCGTTCATGGGCTCCTCCAAAGGTGCTC
>NZ_JBBATF010000250.1:0-2832 GCF_040398885.1 Mycobacterium sp.
TGATGTTTTCCTGCAGTTTGGCGAAGGCGACCAGCGAACCCCAGAACGACACCGAGCCGATGATCGCGGCGAACAGCGACCCGACCACCAGTGCCACCGTCGGGGACTGATCCGGCTTGAAGTGCGAGAAGCCCTTGGTCTCGATGAATTCGGCCCAGGCGATCAGCGCCACGGTGCCGCCGCCGACGCCGTTGAACAGCGCCACCAACTGTGGCATCGCCGTCATCTTGGTCTTCTTGGCCGGCGGCACACCGAGGATCACGCCGATCGCCAGACCGGCGACGATCAGAAGCCAGTTGACCGAGGCGGTGTCACGGATCTTGATCAGTGTGGCGATCACCGCGATGCCCATACCGGTCGCTGCGATCCAGTTGCCGCGCACCGCGGTCTTGGGCCCGGTCAGGCCCATCAGGCCGTAGATGAAGAGCGCGAAAGCGAAGATGTAGAGAACGTCGACGAGGTAGGTCACTTGGTGAGCTCCTCGCCTTTGAGGGCGCGCTTCTCGGCGGCAGGCAGCGCCTTCTTGCTCTTGAACATGCCCAGCATCCGGTCGGTCACCAGGAAGCCGCCGATGACGTTCAGGGTGCCGAAGATCAGCGCGACGAACGCGATGATCCGCACGCCCCAGTGCGCGTCGCCGGGCAGGCCGCCCAGGACCAGGAGCGCACCGAGCACGACGATGCCGTGGATGGCGTTGGTGCCCGACATCAGCGGCGTGTGCAGAGTGTTGGGCACCTTGGAGATGACGGCGAAACCGACGAATCCGGCCAGCACCAGGATCGCCAGATTGGCCAGCAGTTGGGTGTACATCAGTTCCGCACCTCGCGTGTGACACATGACGACGAGATGACCTCGTCGTCGAAATCGGGCGCCAGTGCGCCGTCGGAGATCATCAACTCGAGGAGCGATGTCAGGTTCTTCGAGTACAACTCGCTGGCGTGTTCGGGCATGGAGGCCGGCAGGTTCAGCGGCGAGGCGATGGTCACCCCGTGCTTCACGACGGTCTGTCCGGGTTCGGTGAGTTCGCAGTTGCCGCCGGTCTCGCCGGCCAGGTCGACAACCACGCTGCCGGGCTTCATGCCCTGCACCGCGGCGGCGGTCACCAGTCGCGGCGCCGGCCGGCCCGGCACCAGCGCGGTGGTGATCACCACGTCGAACCCGCCGATGGCCTCTTCCAGCTTCTTCTGCTGCTGGGCGCGTTCGTCCTCGGTGAGTTCGCGGGCGTAGCCGCCTTCGCCCGCGGCGTCGATTCCCACGTTCAGCCACTGCGCGCCGACCGAGCGCACCTGGTCGGCGACCTCGGGCCGGACGTCGTACCCGGTGGTCTTGGCACCGAGTCGCTTGGCGGTGGCCAGTGCCTGCAGTCCGGCCACGCCGACGCCGAGCACCAGCACGCTGGCCGGTTTCACGGTGCCCGCGGCGGTGGTCAGCATCGGGAAGAACCGGGTGGACTCACTGGCCGCGAGCAGCACCGCCTTGTAGCCGGCGACGTTGGCCTGCGAGGACAGCGCGTCCATCGCCTGCGCCCGGGAGATACGCGGGATGGCCTCGACCGCGAATGCCTGCACACCAGCGGCCTTGAGGGCCGCGATCTGGTTGTCGGCGTTGCGCGGCGCGAGAAATCCGATCAGGGTCTGGCCGGCGCGCAGCCGGGCCACCTCGGCGGCGGACGGCGGTGCGACCTTGACCACGACGTCACAGCCCCAGGCATCCCCGATCGTCGCCCCGGCCGCGGTGTAGAGCCCGTCGGGCAGCAGCGCCCGCTCACCCGCGCCGGACTCCACCACCACGGCGGCGCCGCCCGCCACCAGCGTCGAGACCGCCTTGGGAACCAGCGCCACCCGGCGCTCGTCGGCGCCCGACTCGGCGACGACTCCCACCGTCGTCTGCGTATCTGTCATGAACTGTGCGTGTGCTTTCTCGGATCAATCGGGCATCTGCCCCGATGCTCGTGACACCCTAACTGCTGGCAGCGGCTATTTCCCAAGCCGAGGCGCCGCGACCGGATGCAGCCGGCCGATATCGTGGCGATATGGACTTCGCGATGTCCGCCAGGGGCGCCGACTACCACCAGCGACTCACCGAGTTCATGGTCGAGGAGGTGTTCCCGGCCGAGAAGTCCTACGACGAGTACCGGGCCGCCGCCGGCCCCGGCGACTTCACCGCCCCCCCGGTGGTGGAGGAGTTGAAGGTCAAGGCCAGACAACGCGGGCTGTGGAACCTGTTCCTGCCCGCCGAGTCGGGACTGACGAACCTGGAGTACGCCCCGCTGGCCGAGTTGACCGGGTGGAGCACCGAGATCGCCCCGGAGGCGATCAACTGCGCCGCCCCCGACACCGGCAACATGGAGGTGCTGCACATGTTCGGCACGCCCGAGCAGAAGGAGCAGTGGCTGCGGCCACTGCTGGCCGGGGAAATCCGCAGCGCCTTCTCGATGACCGAACCGGCGGTGGCCTCCAGCGACGCGCGCAACATCCGGACCGAGATCACCCGCGACGGCGACGACTACGTCATCAACGGCCGTAAGTGGTGGACCTCGGGCGCCAACGACCCGCGCTGCAAGATCCTGATCGTGATGGGCCGGACCAACCCTGACGCGGCGAGCCATCAGCAACAGTCGATGATCCTGGTGCCCGTCGACACGCCCGGTGTCGACATCGTGCGGTCGACGTCGGTGTTCGGCTGGCAGGACCAGCACGGTCACGCCGAGATCGTCTACTCGGGCGTCCGCGTGCCGGCCTCCAACCTGCTCGCCGAGGAGGGCATGGGGTTCGCGATCGCCCAGGCCCGCCTCGGCCCGGGCCGCATCCACCACTGCATGCGCGCGATCGG
>NZ_JBBATF010000251.1:0-2789 GCF_040398885.1 Mycobacterium sp.
GTAGTTCACTGCTGCTCGATCTCGACGGTGTGGTTGTCGAGTCGGTGCAGCGCCTTTCGGGCGGCACCCGGCTGGTGGTGGTGCGCACCACCCCGGAGTGGGGTGGGATCCGCCCGGAGTGCGGACAGCGCTCCACCCGGTCGAAGGGCTGGGTAGTGACCTCGCCGCGTGATGTGCGGGTCGGCCCTGACGGCCCCGTGTTGCGGTGGCGGAAGCGAAAGGTGCTGTGCCCCTGCATAGTCTGGGGGCGCAAGGTGTTCACCGAAGCCGTTCCTGCTGTAGCGGCGCGGACGCGGGTCACACCGCGGGCCCGCCTCGACGAGGGCCACCCGATTGCGGTCGGCATCTTCAACTCTGCACCAGGGCAACATCATTCATTTTCACCTTCGGCGTGATCCGGCCGCAACCGGTCAGAATCAGGCGCAATCGGCTGAGCGAAGACGAATTCTCTAAAGACCTTTACCTATGAAGCATCGGCCAGATCCACCGCTAGCGGGATGTGGTCGGACAGTCCGGAGTCGATCCAGTCCTGCTTCGACCCTGCGTTGACATCGCGCAGTCGCGGCAGCCAGGCCTCGGGGATGAAGGCGTAGTCGATGTGATAGGTCTTGGCGCCGGCTCCACGCCAGTGCAGTGTCGGGGTGCTCTCGGCGCCCTGCGCCTCACCGAAGTGGTGGTGATAGGCGCTGGCCAGGCCCGCCCGCTTGGCCGCGTCGAGGGTGCGGGCGTGCCGTTTGGCGTGGGGCATGTCGGCATCCCAGGACACGTTGTGGTTGAAATCCCCGGCCAAGATTGTCGGGCCCGCACTGTCGTTCCCATATATGTTCAGCGCGGCCGCCGGCTGGGGATTGGACTGCGGGAAGGTCTTGATGTTGGAGGCGCGGTGATTCATCGCCCAGACCGCGATCAACGAAAACGGAAGCGGCCCGGCGATATCGGCCAGAACCACCCACTCCATCATCGGCTCGACCGGTCGGGTGGCCTGAATCCGATAGTCCCCGAACGTCATCACCGCCAGACCCTTGTCGGGGTTCCTGGGTGGCTCGGGGACCTTGCCGGCCCAGGCCATCGACGTCCACGGCGCCGGGCCCGGATACTTCGACGTCAGCGTGCTTTCCGCGGCGCATTCCGAGAGCACGAGCACGTCTGGCCGCAGCCGATCCAGCACCGTGTCGAGCTTCCGATGAACGGCCATGTTGGCGTTCCACACGACCAAACGCATCCGGCGATCCTATACAACTCACGGGTGTGCAACGTCCCCGAAGTATGCGGGGAGACTCCGGAATGGCTGGTGAAAGGGCCTCGTGTCAGACGGCGCGGCAAAGGCAGATCATTCGCGTCGAAGTCTTGGCCGACCCGGCCGAAATGTTCTGTGCGCCATGCACCTGACTATTGGGCACGACATCTGCTGACGCACCGGGTTCCCCTCCGGATTCTCCGCGGGTCTGTTTGAATTGGGATGCTGATTTCAACGGGGGAATGTTTGCCTTCGAAGCAGTCAGCGAACCAGAGGACACAGAGGGGTGGGGCTATGTCGGCGATGTCGGCGTCAATGTTCGTGGGACGGGTCGGCGGCTTAGCCACCGCCCTCGGGATTGGTGTTGTGGTCGGAGGTATTGGTCTGGCGGTGGCCGCTGCCGATCCGGAGGACTCCTCGGACTCATCAGGCCGCACCCGCACCGCGGCCGCCGCATCCCATCCGGGAACGGCGGGGCCGGCGGCACAGTCTCGCGCTACTCGCTCCCCGCTCCGCGACCCAGCGACCGCACCGGCCCCCGGGCGCTCCCGCCAACACTCCGCAATCCACAGTTCCTCGGTAGCCCCGGCGTCCACCGTGTCAGTTCCGAAGGCAGGCCGAGAGGCGATCCTTTCCGACGGCGCCGAGACCCATGCGGCGCCGACAGTCGGGGTCACCGCACGGGTAGCGCCGGGACCGCACCCGCTGCCAACCAGTCGACGGGCTCTCGAGGACATTGCAAGCCCCGCCCCGGCGTCGGCGTCGCTCACCGGTGACCCCCTGCCTGGCCCCGCTGGTGGATTGTCTTTCGAAAATGTTGGAGAACCCGACCCGGCTGCGGGCGAAAGCGTTTCGCCTCCGGCGTCGGCGGCTGGCTTGACGGCGGGAGGATGGGCGCGGCCCTTGTTCGGCAACGGCACCGCTGAGCACCCCGATGGCGGTCTGTTGTTCGGCAACGGCTACAGCTGGGACGCCGCCAGCTGTCCTTCGACGGCGTGCAATGGCGGCAACGGCGGGATGATCGGCAACGGCGGGCACGGGTACGGCGGCGGTGACGGCGGCAATGGCGGCCCGCTGATCGGTAACGGCGGCAATGGCGGTAACGGCGGCCCGCAACTCCTCAGTGGCGGCAACGGCGGCAACGGCGGACTTCTCTTCGGCATCGGCGGCAACGGGGGCGCGGGTTACAGCGCTCTGGGGGCCGGGTTCAGCGGAGGTAACGGCGGGAGGGGCGGAAACGGCGGTCTGTTCGGCGGCACCGGCGGCAACGGGGGGAATGGCGGCACCGGCGCTCTGGGCGGATCTGGAAGCGGTAGCTACACAGTCATCGCCACCGTTCCCGTCGGGACCGCACCTCGCGGGGTGGCGATCACACCGGATGGTGCCAGCGTCTACGTCGCCAACCTGAGCAGCAACAGTGTTTCGGTGATCGACGCGGCCACGAACACAGTGTCCACGACGATCCCGGTGGGCGACAGTTCATACAACGGTGTCTACGACGTCGCGGTCAGCCCGGACGGCCGCCGCGCCTACGTCACCAATAACACCCCGT
>NZ_JBBATF010000252.1:0-2744 GCF_040398885.1 Mycobacterium sp.
TGCTCGACGGTGACGCGACCCGGGTGGGTTCCTACGGTGCCCGGTTCGCCGGGGTGGTGTTCCCGGGTGAGACCCTGCGCGCCGGTGTGTGGCGCGACGGGGACCGATACGTCGGGGTGGTGACCGCTCCGGGCCGGGACGACGCCGCGGTGCTGTCGGACGTCGAGTTGATCGGAATGTGAGGTTTAAACCACCCGCCGATGTGGCAATCCCCCCTCTCACCGGTGTGCCGAGGACACGTCCGGCGAGGGAGAGGCAGACATGGGTCGCAATAGCAGTACCGCGGTGTTGTCCGTAGCTGCCGGCAGCACCGCTGATGGAATCACTGCCCCGCAGGACCCGCTGGAACAGCAGCTCTTCGCTGCTCTCATGGCAGTTCTGCCGGTAGCGGCTGCCGCGGTTATCACTACTGACGCGAGCGGCGAACTTCATGTAGGAGCATCCAGTGGTGAACTCGCCGAGTCGCTGGCGCTCGTTCAGCTCCAGGCCGGCGCGGGGCCTTGTCTGCAGGCCTCTCACACAGGTCGCCGGATCAGCATCGAAGATCTCCATCTGGCCCCGAACCGCTGGTCCGTTTTCGCCGGGAACGCACTCCGACACGGCTTCCTCTCGGCAGTCGCGCTTCCGCTGCGCGTTGACGGCCAGCGGCTCGGTGTCGTTCTTCTGGTTCGCCGAGAGTTGGGTCCGATGCCGCCCCACGACCTCGCGGTAGGACGCGCGCTGGCGGATATCGCGGCAACGGGCCTCTGGCGGGAACGGGTGGTCGCCCGATCGCAGTCTCTCAACCGGCAGCTTCAGACCGCCCTGGACACCCGGATCATCATCGAACAGGCCAAGGGACTGCTCGCCGAGCGCGGTGGGATGGATGTGGACCAAGCCTTCGACCTGCTGCGATCGCACGCCCGCAAAAGCCGTGAAAGCCTCTCCGAACTCGCCAGCGCGGTTGTCAACGGCGCCGACACCTCGGCGATTCTCCCAGTCCTGAAGTAGGCCCTTCAGCTAGCGACTGGAAGTATGCCCCCAGCCGCGACGAGGCCGCCCGCCGAATAGCGCGCGGCGACCGTTCCGCAATTAACATGTGCGCCGGTGGATTACCTTTCCAGCCACTGAACTGCGGCCTTGCGTGGGCACCCGTTCCGAGTGATCCGGCGCCGGCGTTCGGACGAGAAGTCCGATTCGGCACCTTGATATTCGCCGTCCGTTCATTCGGCAATTTTCGGTGCGGAGGATAAACCGCTTCGGGCGACGTCGTCGCGGCATTGCGCAACCTCCCCGATCGACCGGGCGAAAATGCGGTTTGAGCATTACTTTTCTCGATAATCGGCGCACCCGGGAGCCGCACCCGTCGATGTTTGCCGACCGACCCCGGAACCCGAATGGGACCTCGGAAATAAACCCTTAGAGGTCTTGACACATCGGGGGGGACGTGAATTAATTCCCGTCACTATCTCGAAGTTTCGGCAATTTAATTTAATACCCAAAGCCCCGTGCCTAGACCCAGCAATTGAGGGACGCCCTGATGGATATTTCGGCGAACGACCACGCCAATTTAATTTACGCGACAAAGAATCATTTCCGTTCCGACCCCCGATCAACGTCCTACGGGCGTCGTCCGATCTGCATCGGCCGTGTCCGCGGCCTGGCGGCGGCTCTGGGAATCGGCGCCGCATTGACCGTTGGCAGCGCGGGAATCGCCTGCGCCGACTCTGCGGTGTCCGATTCAACGGACACACCGACAACGCATTCCGCCGGGCCTGCGGCAGCCGATCCCGCGCGGATGGCCGGGCCGTCGTCGGCAACGACGACCAAGCGCAACGGGCCCGCGGCGGGGAATACCCAGGCGAAGCAGGCGATGCCGGCGGCAGGGGATGACAGCACCGCAGAGGATCCGTCGTCGGGCAACGGTCCCGCAGTCCGATCCGGCGCAGTCCCGACTCGCCGACCCGCCACATCAAGGGCGTCTCGAACGCCGGCGGCCCCGGCGGTCTCCGATGAGGGGCAGGCCGATTATCCGGTGCCGCCCGCCGACCGCCTTCCGCAACGCAAAAAGGCTCCGGGCTTGCCGGCCTCCGTTGCGAAACCCGCAGCCGCCCTCGCCGCACCCACGCGCCCGCAACTGCCCGCTGCAGCTCAGTCACCGGAGCACGTGACCCTCTCCGCTCGCACGGCGGAAGCAGCCGCAAAGCTTCCCTCTCCTGCCGGAACCACCTCGACCGTGCCCGCGATCGCTGCTGCGACTGCAGTAGTCGCAGCGGTGGCGGCGTCGCCACCCCCGCCGGTATCAGCCCCGGCAATCGCGTCAGCAATCCGCGGACTCATCGGACTGGCGGCGTCGGGCCCTACCCCCACCGCACCGACCGGATTCCTCGCGGCGGTAGTCACTTGGGTCGGCCGGGAGATCGAAGATCTGTTTTCGGCCTTCAACGTTATGGCGGGCACCGTCCAAGGCAGTGCAGCCACCTTCCGGAAACGGCGATGGTGGAGCGCACCTACGGTGGCGGTCGCCGACGCCAGCATCGCCGAAGGCAACACCGGAACGGCGGACATGGGCTTCACCGTCACCCTGTCCAAGACCTCGACCTCACCAATCACCGTCGGCTACACAACGGCCAACGGCACCGCGACCGCAGGTACGGACTACCTCGCGAGCTCGGGCACCGTCACGTTCGCCGCCGGGGAAACCACCAGAACGGTCAATGTGGGGGTGATCGGTGACACCGTGGTGGAGCCGAATGAGGCGTTCA
>NZ_JBBATF010000253.1:0-2736 GCF_040398885.1 Mycobacterium sp.
TACGGTACGTATCGTCCGGTCGCTGAGAACACCGCGGCGATTCTGACTTATAGATACGTCGATACGACCATTGACGGGACCCTGCGTAATGTCTACACCGGCAATCTAGTTACCGTCAACTTGCGACTCGGGGCGAACGGGAAGGACAACGGCAGCACCTGCACCGTCAGCGGCAGTTTTCCGGTAGCCTTCTGCGCGGTCCCCAACATCAGCCGCAACGAAGGCAAAACCATTATCTACCTGCTGGTTCGCCCCTCAGCCTGACCTCGGTCCGGCGGTATGAGCGGCTCGTCATGGGGCCGCAGCGATGATGACCCCTGACACACGCCGGTCCCGGGCAACCGGGACCCTGTCCAACACGGGCCCTCATCTGGATTGCCCCTCACTCTTCCCGAAGGCCTGCCATCATGAACGAACGACCTGACGTCTGTTGCCGGAAGTTGCTGCCATGGTGGGCGCGGGCCCGCGGGGTTGCGCTGGTGTCACCGCTCCTGGCCGGCGTCATCGGCCTGGGGTCGACGGTGGTGATGGCGGCGGGCTGGGATGCCCAGGCCTTGCCGCCGCTGGTGGGGTCCGCCGCCACCGGCGCGCGCTTTGCGCCGCTGCAGGGCGATGTGGTGGAGATGACGGCGAATGGCGTGGCCACCTCCACCGAGCCGACCCTGCAGGTCAGCGCGGACGCCAATGGCCGTCGGGTCCGCTGCCAGATCCTCACTGCCGATGACCGCGGCGTCCTGCTCTGGCAATCGCCGGACGTGCCCATCGTCAACCAGACGGCCCGCTGTGCGGTGCCGCCCAACGTGCTCCGTCCTCAGACCACCTACCAGATGGCCGCCGTCGACGCGGCAAATCCCCGCAACGTCGTGGTCTCGCCGCGACCCCTGCACGTCGACCCGCAGCGGACCGGCGCCCAGCAAGTCCACGCGTTTGCCGGCATGAACGTCACCGAGGTCACCGGCGAACCGGTGGTCAGCATCGCCTCCCACGGGGTCGCCACGCTGGCCGGCGCGGCCGGCTTCACCCTTACCCATCGGCCCACCAACCCGGCCGAGCCCGGGCTACCCCCCGGCTGGAGCCTCAACCCTGCCGGCGCCGCTGCCCGCTGGAAGACGCTCACCCTCGCCCAAGGCGGCGGCCTGGCGACCCTGGCCCAGGCCGATGGCTTCACGGTCAGTTATGCGCGGACCACGGGCGCGGCCTACACCCCGCGGCTCGGACCGCACCACACCTGGTCAGGCGGCGCCTATGCCGATCTCTACCGCAACGATGATGGCACCTACACGGTGATCGACGTCAACCAGGGCGTCACCACCTTTCCGGCCCACGGCGCGCGCGACAGCACCGGCGCCGAAGTACTGCACCCGAAGCGCACCTGGACCGAGGGCTCGACCCTGCTGCAGCAAGGCTTTGGCGCGAACGGCCGGCTGGAGAAGCTCACCGATCCGGTGAGCCAGCGCAAGATCGTCTTCCACTACGCCGGCGCCGGCGCCTGCCGCGCCCCCCGGCCCGGCTTCATTGCCCCCCCGGCCGGCAAGCTCTGCGCGGTCACCGACTGGTCGGGCGCCAAGACCACCCTCAGCTATGTCCGCACTGCCGCCGGGCCCCAGATCGGGCGCATCACCGCCTTCGCCGGCGCCGGTCAGGATGCCGAGGTCAGCGACCTTGGCTGGGATGCGTCAGCGCGGATCATCGCCCTGCGTCAACCGCTGGCCGCCGCCGCCATTGCCGCCCGCGCCATCCCCGGGCTCGAGGCCGGCGACGTGCGGGCCCAGACCACCATCGAGTACGACGACCGCGGCCGGGTCCTGCGCGTCATCTCACCCGCGCCGCTGGTACCGGCCGCCACCCAGACCCCGGCGCAGAACACCCGCACCACCCAGACCTACCGCTATCAGCTGCGCGACAGCGACATGGTCTTCACCGCCGAACAGACCGGCATCGCCATGCCGTTCGTTGAGCAATCCACGGCCACGCTGGCGACCATGGACCGGACCCGGGTCATCGGCCCGGATGGCTGTGGCACCGAAACCCGCTTCAATGACGATGACAATGCCACCGGGCGGATCAGTCTCTGCGACCAAACCCGGACGCAGACCACCTACGACGCCCAGGGCCAGCCGTACCAGACCTTTGGCCCATCCCGTCTGCCCATGACCACCACCTCCGGCGCGCCGGTATCGACGACCCGCTACGACACCACCCATGCTGATGGACAGCCGATTGATCAGCCCGGCCGGCCACTGACCGGACTGGCCTTCTTCGCCTTCGACAATGCCCGTCAGCTCGGCACCCCGGCCGAGCGCTCGATCGGCCCGGTCATCAATGGACAGACTGCCAGTGTCATGATCCTCGGCTGGACCAGCAACCCGTCCGGCCGCGGCCAAGCCTGGAGCGGCCGCTTGTCGGGGTTCTTCACCGCCCCGCGCCGGGACGACTACCGGTTCAGCGCCAATCCCGGCGTCCGGCTGACGGTCGACGGCCAGTTGTGTACGGCCGCCACGCCCTGCCGGATCACGCTGGACCAGGGCGCCAGTGCCGAACTGCAAGTGGCCTTTGCCGCCCCCACGGGCGCGGCCAGCGTCATCCTGCAGGTCGCCCGTGGCGCCGGGCCGGCGCAGCCGATTCCGGCCAGCGAGTTGTCCCCGGGACTGCATGAGGCCACCGAGCAGGAACTCGTCGATGAACTGGCCCCCGGCGAACCGCCCCAGCGCATCAGGGAACTGAACCGCTACGACA
>NZ_JBBATF010000254.1:0-2712 GCF_040398885.1 Mycobacterium sp.
TCCTCGATGGAGCCCAGGTTGATCGCGCTGGCGTTGTTGACGCACATGTCGATGGCGCCGAACTGTTCGACGGCCCGCGTGACGGCGGCTGCCACCGAGTCGCCGTCGCGCACGTCGCCGACGATCGGCAGGGCATGCCCGCCGGCCTCCTCGATCTCCTTGGCCGCGGAGTAAATCGTGCCGGGCAGCTTGGGGTGCGGCTCGGTGGTTTTCGCCACCAGCGCGATGTTGGCGCCGTCGGCGGCGACCCGCTTGGCGATCGCCAGGCCGATGCCGCGGCTGGCGCCGGAGATGAACATGGTCTTGCCGGAGAAGGCTGCCCCAGAGAAGGTCATGGCGACAGCCTAGGATCAGAACCCGATGACCGATACAGAGGAGTCCCGCGAGGAGAGCGACGCCGAGCTGAGCGCGCGGTTCGAGCGCGACGCCATCCCGCTGATGGACCAGCTCTACGGCGGCGCCCTGCGGATGACCCGCAACCCGGCCGACGCCGAGGACCTGGTGCAGGAAACGATGGTCAAGGCCTATGCGGGTTTCCGGTCGTTCCGGGAGGGCACCAACCTCAAGGCCTGGCTGTACCGGATCCTGACCAACACCTACATCAACAGCTACCGCAAGAAGCAGCGCCAGCCCGCGGAGTACCCCACCGAGGAGATCACCGACTGGCAACTGGCCGCCAATGCCGAGCACACCTCGACCGGTCTGCGCTCAGCCGAGGTCGAGGCGCTGGAAAACCTTCCGGACAGTGAAATCAAAGAGGCGCTCCAGGCGTTACCAGAAGAGTTCCGGCTCGCGGTGTACCTCGCGGACGTCGAGGGCCTGCCCTACAAGGAGATCGCCGAGATCATGGAGACGCCGATCGGGACCGTGATGTCCCGCCTGCACCGGGGCCGCCGGCAGCTGCGCGGCCTGCTCGCCGACGTGGCCCGGGACCGCGGGTTGCTGCGCGGCCGCGACGGGGCCGTCGCACAGGACGAGGAGGTCGCGCCGTGACGGCTGAGAAACCGGCACCGGACGCCGTGCCCGATCCCGATCCCGGCCACACCGACTGCGCGGTCGTCATCCGGGAGGTCTGGGCTCTGCTGGACGGCGAGGTCGACGACGCCGAACGGGAACGACTGCGCCTGCACCTCGACCACTGCCCGGCCTGCCTGCGCCACTACGGCGTCGAGGAACGGATCAAAACCCTGATCGCCACCAAGTGCAGCGGCGAGAAGGCACCGCCCTACCTGGTGGAGCGGGTGCGGATCCAGATCAGCCGGACGACGATCATCCGGCGTCAGTTCTGAGCCGGCCCCGGCTCAGGCGTTGGGCCGCTTGCCGTGGTTGGCCTTGCTGTGCTTGCGGTCACGCTTCTTGCGGCCACGCTTGGCCATCGGTTTCCTCCTCGATCATGCCCCCGCTGTCGACTTCAGTGTCGCACGCGGGGCTTCGGCTCCTGTAATCGACTGTTGTGGTTCGATAGGGACATGGCCGAGGACGTGCGCGCGGAGATCGTGGCCAGTGTGCTGGAGGTCGTGGTCAGCAAGGGCGACCGGATCGGCGCCGGGGACACGGTGGTGTTGCTGGAGTCGATGAAGATGGAGATCCCGGTGCTGGCCGAGTCCGGCGGAACCGTCACCGAGGTGAACGTTGTCGTCGGCGATGTCATCCAGGCCGGTCACCTGATCGCCGTCATCGACTAGTTCGTCCTCGACCCACCCGTGTCAACCCTCGGTGACCTGCTCGCCGAGCACACCGTGCTGCCCGGCGGGGCGGTGGACCATCTGCACGCCGTCGTCGGCGAATGGCAGTTACTCGCCGATCTGTCCTTCGGCGACCTGCTGATGTGGGTCCGCCGTGAGGGCGGCGACCTGGTCTGCGTCGCGCAGTGCCGGCCCAACACCGCCCCCACACTGCTGGCCGCCGACGCCGTCGGAACCCAGGCGGCCCCCGACGATCTGCCCGGGGCGGTGCCGGTGCGCTACCGCGGGGAGGAGGTGGCGCTGCTCACCCACCAGAGCGCCGGCGACGGCGGTTTCGGCAGGACGGGCACCTCGTCTCCTCTGGAGAAGGCCTACTCGGACTGTGCGGCAAAGCTTTTGGAGATGGTGGGGGAGGGCACCTTCCCCGACGCCGGTGATGCCGCCGGCTCGCGCTCGAGCCCCCGGGTCGGTGACGGATTCATCCGGCTCGACGTCGACGGCGTCGTGACCTACGCCAGTCCCAACGCCCTGTCCGCCTACCACCGGATGGGCCTGACCGCGGACTTGGAGGGCCACAACCTGGTCTCCATCACCCGGCCGCTGATCTCCGATCCGTTCGAGGCCCGGGAACTGGCCGGGCATGTGGGCGCCTCGGTGGCCGGCGGACCGGGCACGCGGCTGGAAATCGACGCCGGCGGCGCCACCGTGCTGCTGCGCACACTGCCGCTGGCGGTGGCCGGGCGCTCCGCCGGCGCGGCGGTGCTGATCCGCGACGTCACCGAGGTCAAGCGCCGGGACCGGGCGCTGCTGTCCAAGGACGCCACCATCCGGGAGATCCACCACCGGGTCAAGAACAACCTCCAGACGGTGGCGGCGCTGCTGCGGCTGCAGGCCCGCCGCACCGGCAACGAGGAGGGCCGGCACGCGCTGATGGAGTCGGTGCGGCGGGTGGCCGCCATCGCCCAGGTGCACGAGGCGCTGTCGATGTCGGTCGACGAGGAGGTCAACCTCGACGAGGTCATCGACC
>NZ_JBBATF010000255.1:0-2696 GCF_040398885.1 Mycobacterium sp.
ACGAGGGACCCAAGGGCGGGCCGGGTATGCGGGAGATGCTGGCCATCACCGGCGCCATCAAGGGCGCCGGGCTGGGTAAGGACGTGCTGCTGCTCACCGACGGCAGGTTTTCCGGTGGCACCACCGGGTTGTGCGTCGGCCACGTCGCCCCGGAAGCCGTGGACGCCGGACCCATTGCGTTCGTCGCCGACGGTGACCGCATCCGCCTCGACGTCGCCAACCAGAGCCTCGACATCCTCGTCGACGCCGCGGAAATGGAAGCCCGCAGGGTGGGCTTCGCCCCGCCGCCACCGCGGTACACCAGTGGTGTGCTGGCCAAGTACTGCAAGCTGGTCGGCTCCGCCGCGGGCGGCGCGGTCTGCGACTGACCGGCCGGTTTCGGTCGGGAGGGCTTGCCTGGCGTCCCGCGTTGGCGCACAGTGACAAAGATGAGCCGCACCGCACTTCGTATCTGTCCGCTTTGTGAGGCGACCTGCGGGTTGGTCCTCACGGTTGTCGACGAGGACGGTGCCGGCCGGGTCACCGGTGCCCGTGGGGACCGTGACGACGTCTTCAGCCACGGTTACATCTGCCCGAAGGGCGCCAGTTTCGCCGAGTTGGACAACGACCCCGACCGGTTGCTCACCCCGCTCGTGCGTCGGGACGGCGAACTGGTGGAAGCCGGCTGGGCCGAAGCGCTGGCGGTGGCCGTCGAAGGTCTGCAACGGGTGCAGGCCGACGCGGATGCCTCGGTCGGGGTCTACTTGGGCAACCCCAACGCCCACACCATCGCCGGTGGGCTCTACGCACCGCAGTTGGTGCGAGCGCTGAAGACCCGGCAGGTGTTTTCGGCGAGCACGCTGGATCAGATGCCCAAACACGTTGCCTGCGGTTATCTGTACGGGAACCCGTTCGCCTTCACCGTGCCCGATCTTGACCGCACCGATCATCTCGTCGTGATCGGAGCCAACCCGCTGGTCTCCAACGGAAGCGTCGCCACCGCAGCCGATTTCGGCGGCAAGCTCAAGGCACTCAAACGCCGCGGCGGTCGGCTCACCGTCATCGACCCCAAGCGCACCCGCACCGCCGAGATGGCCGACCGGCACATCGCCCCGCGCCCGGGCAGCGACGCCGCACTGCTTTTCGCGGTGGTCAACGTGCTCTTCGACGAGGATCTCGTCGACCCCGAACTAGGCGGCATCGCCGCGTTCGTCACCGGGGTCGCGCAGGTTCGCGCCGCGGCGCTGGAGTTCCCCCCGGAGACGGTCGCCGAACACTGCGGGGTGAGCGCGCAGGAGATCCGCGACCTCGCCCGCGACATCGCCGCCGGCCCGCGATCGGCGGTCTACGGCCGGATCGGCACCTCCACCGTCCGGTTCGGCACGCTCGCCAGTTGGCTGGTCGACGTGGTCAACGTGCTCACCGGCAACCTCGACCGGCCGGGCGGGGCGATGTTCACCAGTTCCCCGATCGGCGCCGCCCCCAGACCGGCCCGCCCCGGTCGCGGATTCTCGATCGGCCGCTGGCACAGCCGGGTTTCCGGCCATCCCGAGGTGCTGTCCGAGCTTCCGACGGCGCTGCTGCCGGAGGAGATCGAGACCGGGGGCGACGGCCAGATCCGCGCCCTGGTGACGATCGCGGGCAACCCGGTGCTCTCCGCGCCCGACGGCGATCGGCTGTCGGCGGCGCTGGACAGCCTGGATTTCATGGTCAGCATCGACCCTTACCTCAACGAGACCACCAGCCACGCCGACGTCATCCTGCCGCCGCCGCCGCCCTCGCACACCGCCCACTTCGACGTGGCCCTGTCCGGGGTGGCCGTCCGCGGCAACGCCCGCTACTCGCCGCCGGTCTTCGGGCTGCCCGACGGCCGGCCCGACGAGGCGCAGATCATCTCCCGGCTGGCGCTGGGCATCCTCGGGCTGGGCACCGACGCGGATCCGAAACTGGTTGACGACCAAATCATTTCGGCCGTTCTGTGCAGGGAGGCCGCCGACCCCGACTCCCCCGTGGCCGGACGCGACGTCACCGAACTCGCCGCGATGCTCCCCGCCGGACCGGGCCACGAGCGGCGACTGGACATGATGCTGCGGCTCGGCCCGTTCGGTGACGCCTTCGGCGCCCACCCGGGCGGCCTGACGCTGCAGCGCCTCAAGGACAACCCGCACGGCATCGACCTCGGCCCGCTCACTGCGCGTATCCCCGAGGTCCTCCGAACCCCTTCCGGGAAGGTGGAATTGGCGCCGGAACCGATCCTGGCCGACATACCGCGGCTGCAGAAGTCGCTGGAATCGGGGACGGACGGATTCCTGCTCATCGGCCGCCGGCATCTGCGGTCCAACAACAGCTGGATGCACAACCTGCCCGCTCTGGCCGGCGGCAGCAACCGCTGCACCCTGCAGATCCATCCCGACGACGCCGCAGTGCTGGGCGTGACGGATATGGCGGTGATCACCGGGCCGGCGGGCAAACTCCAGGTGCCGGTGGAGATCACCGACGCCATCCGCCCCGGGGTGGTGTCGCTGCCGCACGGCTGGGGTCACACCGCGCCGGGCAGCATGCTCTCGGTGGCCGCGGCCCAACCCGGCGTGAACGCGAACAGCCTGCTGGACGCTTCCCTGATCGAGCCGCTGTCGGGCACCGCGGTACTCAACGGTGTGCCGGTTCAGGTCATGGCCGTCTGACCCGGGCCAGGACGAAACCGTCCCAGCCCTTGG
>NZ_JBBATF010000256.1:0-2665 GCF_040398885.1 Mycobacterium sp.
GCGGCCACCATCATCTTGACGAACGGCATCTCGTCGGACACCCCGAGCGAGCCGTGCAACTGCATGGCCCGCGCGACCACGTCGTGCAGCACCCCCGGCATCGCGACCTTCACCGCCGCGATGTCGCGGCGCACCTTCCGGTAGTCCTGGTAGCGGTCGATCTTCCACGCGGTGCGCAGCACCAGCAGCCGGAACTGCTCGATCTGGATCCAGCTGTCGGCGATCTTCTCCTGCGTCATCTGGAAATCGCCCAGCAGGCCCTGGCGGGTCCGTCGCGACACCGCCCGCTCGCACATCATGTCGAAAGCCTTGCGCGCCAATGCGATGCTGCGCATGGCGTGGTGCACCCGCCCGCCGCCGAGCCGGGTCTGCGCGATCGCGAACGCCTGCCCCTCCCCGCCGAGCACATGGTCCGCCGGCACCCGAACATCGGTGTAGCGGACGTAGCCGTGCGAGGCGTGCGACGACTGCTCACCGCCCACCCCGACATTGCGGACGATCTCGATGCCCGGGGTCTCGGCCGGCACGATGAACAACGACATCTTCTGGCGGGTGCGGGCCTGCGGGTCGGTGACCGCCATGACGATGTAGAACGACGCGTAGCGGGCGTTGGAGGAGAACCACTTCTCCCCGTTGATCACCCAGTCCCCGCTTCCTGAGCCGTCGCGTTCCGCGCGGGTGGTGAACAGGCCCGGATCCGAACCGCCGTGGGGTTCGGTCATCGAGTAACACGACGAGATCTCCCCGTCGAGCAAGGGCTGCAGGTAGCGGTTCTTCTGCTCCTCGGTGCCGAACAGGGCGAGGATCTCGGCGTTCCCGGAGTCCGGGGCCTGCGAGCCGAAAACCGCGGGCGCCCAACGGGAACGGCCGACGATCTCGTTGAGCAGGGCCAGCTTGACCTGGCCGTAGCCCTGGCCGCCGAGCTCGGGGCTCAGGTGCGCGGCCCACAGCCCCTGAGCCTTGACCTGCTGCTGCAGCGGCCGCAGCACCCGCATCAGTTCGGGGTTCTTCTTGTCGTAGGGGTCCAGCGGCGCGTGATCCAGTGGCTCCAACTCCTCGCGCAGGAACTCCTCGACCCAGTCGAGCCTGCGCTGGTATTCCGGGTCGGTCTCGAAGTCCCACATGGTCTGGATGAACCTCCGGTCTCAGGGCAGCGCCACCGCGCGTCCGCCGACCACTCCATCATGCAGTCCGGCCTCCGATCACCTCGACGATGCGGCATGCTGTGAGCCGTGTTGCTGCTCAGCCGCCTGACCGGTCAGCAGGTGGTGGCCCCCGACGGGACACCGGTGGGGCGGCTGACCGACCTGACCATGCGGCTCGACGGCACCGAACGGGTGGACCGGTTGGTCGTCCGGCGGCCCGACGGCCGCATCGCCCTGCTGCCGTGGGATGGCGTCGGGCAGTTCCATCCCGACCGGGTGGTCGTCACCGCCGAGCCGGCCGGGACCACCGGCGCGCCGCCTCTGGAACCCGATGAGATCCTGCTGAAACGCGATGTGCTGGACACCCAGGTCGTCGACGTCGTGGGCCAGCGGCTGGCCCGGGTCGCCGATGTGGTGCTGAGCCGTGACCACGACGGCCGGCTGCGACTCCGCGGAGTCGACGTCGGCTTCTCCGGCGTGCTGCGCCGGCTTGGCCTGCGCCGGGTGCCGGCCGGTGCGGACATCGTGGCGTGGTCGGACCTGCATCTGACTTCCGAGCGCGGCCACACGGTGCAGCTGTCCACTCCGCGGGCGGCCGTGCACCGGCTGGACGCCCGCGGCCTGGCGGCGTTGGTCAGCCGGGTCGACGTCGAGGCGGCCGGCGACATCCTGGCGGTCGAGGACCCGGGCTTGGCCGCCGAGGCGGTTCGCGTCGCGCACCCGGA
This sequence comes from Mycobacterium sp., assembly GCF_040398885.1. Taxonomy (GTDB): domain Bacteria; phylum Actinomycetota; class Actinomycetes; order Mycobacteriales; family Mycobacteriaceae; genus Mycobacterium. The sequence goes on from NZ_JBBATF010000256.1 coordinate 1,871, forward strand.
TGTGGGGGAGCGGGTGCTGCGGGCGATGCCCGCCGCACTGGCGGCCCGGATCGTGGCGGCGATGCCGTCGGAGCACGCCGGGCCCTGGCGACACCGGCTGTCCCGACTGGAACCGTGGCGCGGACGCCGGTTCCTGCGGCACCGGGTGTGGCCGCACCGCCGTCATCTGATTCGCGACCGGCGCGCATGACCCGATTGCGCGCGAGGTGGGCCGCGCTGCTCGCCGTGCTCGGGCCGGGGTTGCTCGCCGGCCTGTCCGACGACGATCCGGCCGGCATCACCACCTACTCGGTGCTGGGCGCCGACCACGGTTATCAGTTGCTGTGGGTGCTGCTGCTGTCGACGGTGGCGCTGGTGGTCTTCCACGGCCTCGCCGCGCGGATGGGGGTGGTCACCGGTCAGGGGTTGATCGGGCTGGTCCGCCAGCGCTACGGCGTGCGGGTCGGCGGGTTGGTGCTGGCCGCCTTGGTGGTGGCCAACATCGGGACCACCTGCGCTGAATTCGCGGGTGTCGCAGCAGGTTTCGAGCTGTTCGGGGTGAGCCGCTACATCAGCGTCCCGGTGGCGGCGGTGGCGGTGTCGCTGCTGGTGCTGCGCGGCAGTTTCCACCGGGTGGAAAGGCTGCTGCTGATGCTGGCCACGGTGTTCCTGGCCTACATCGCCTCGGGATTCATGGCACACCCGGACTGGGGCGCGGCGCTGCGCGGGACCTTCGTGCCGAGCATGCCGATGACCGGCGCGGCGATCGCGATCGTCACCGCCACGCTGGGCACCACGCTGGCGCCGTGGGGGCTG
>NZ_JBBATF010000257.1:0-2642 GCF_040398885.1 Mycobacterium sp.
AGCACCAACAAGAAAATGGCGTTGATGATCGCCGTTCTCGCGCTGTTCCTGTCCTTCGCCGAGACCGTCGGCAAGAGTGCGCAGACCGCGGCGCTGAACGCCCAGATGGAGGCGTCCAACCTCTGGAGCTTCTATCAGGCCAAGAACATCCGCCGCACCGACAACCTCATAGCAGCGCAGCAGGCGCAGATCGAGATGGCCGGTGTCAGCGATCCCGGGCAGCGCGCCGCAATGCAGAAGCAGGTCGACGAATGGAACCAGACCGCTGCGCGCTACAAGTCCGAGCCAGCCGCCGCGGACGGCAAGGGTGAGGGCACCGAGGAGTTGTCGCATCGCGCGCAGGATTCCGAGCATCATCGCGACGAGATGCTGTCGAAATACCACAACTACGAGTTCGCCTCCGCGGCATTCCAGATCGGCATCGTCCTGGCCTCGGCCGCGGTGATCACCGGCCTGGCCGTCCCGGGATTCATCGCCAGCGGTCTTGCCCTGCTGGCCGGCGGGGCGTTCATGGGACTCGGTCTTTTCGCCCCGCATCTGCTGCATCTGGGTTGACCCCGGGCAATTCCAGCCGACCGGTCCGAATAATTAGCCACACTCGCGCCGTAATGTGACATTCGCCGCATTCAGGTGTGGCGGATAAGGCTTCCGCAAGCCCGCGGCCGAATTCTTCTGTGGCATGGACGGACTCGAGAAAAAGCGATTAAACAGCGCTGATGTGAATAAAAAATCGCCGGGACAACAATGGGATAACGAATTTTCCGACCGGCAATTTGTCGGCCCCTTTTCTTTCGGGAGAAATCGGTGATCGGTGCGTCGGCTAAACTGGGCAACGAAAACTTTTCCCGCCTGAGCGCGTTTTCCCTGATTTCCCAGTGGGGCCGGGTTCGGCCCGGCCCAGGAGAGTGAGAAGAACATGGCAACCATGACTGGCGGCACCGCCCTCGCGGAACGCCCCACCGATTCGATCCCGCCCTCGCCCCCGGCGGCGCCGCGCCGCCCCGCCGGACCAGACCTGCTCCCCGCCGTCCGGGCCGGCGCCTCTCTGCATCCGGTCGGCCGGCTCGCGGAGGGCGTGCTGGCCGGGCTGCCCGGCGCGGTCACCGGTCTGGCGGTCAGCCGCGACGGAGCCCATCTGGTGGCCGCACACTACGGCGAGGACGCCGTGTCGCTGATCGACACCGCCGCCCTCGAGGTCACCGCGACGGTGTCCGGCATCGCGGAGCCGTACGCGGTGGCCGCGGCCGATCGGGCCTACCTGCGGTCGGCGTCGTCGTCCGAAGACACCGTCGTGGCCGTCGACCTGCTGACCGGTGCGGCGCTGGCCGACCGCGAGGTGGGCGTGGGCGCCGGCGGCCTGGCAGCCGGCCCGGCCGGCGACTCGCTCTACGTCGCGCGCTCGGTCGACGACGTCGTCGACATCGCGGTGATCCGCGTCGAGAGCGGCGAGGTCAGCGTCATCCCGGTCACCCGGGCCGCGGGCGCCTCGATCGACTCCGTGCGGATCAACCCCGCGGGAACCCGGCTTTACGCCGCCCTCACCACGGCCGCCGGCGGCGCACTCGTCGTCGTCGACATCCGCACCGGCCAGGTGCGGACCGTCCCGATCGGCGCCGCCATCGGTGAGATCGCCGTCCACTCCGACGACCGCCGGGTGTTCGTGACCGGATGGGACGCCGCCCGGGGCGCCACGCTGTATGTGGTCGACGTGCCGTCTGCGCGGGTGGCCGGCTCCGTCGCGATCGACGCGCAGCCCTTGGCCGTCCTGGCGGCCGGTTCGGTGGTCTACGTGGCGCACGGGGAGCGGGTGTCGGTCCTGGACGCGGGCACCCTGCGCAGCGTGGACGGCGTCGACATCGGCCGTCCGGTGTCCTGCCTGGCCATCAGCCGGGAAGGATCCCGGCTCTACGTCGGCGACTTCGACGGCGGGGTCACCGCATTGGCGGCGCCCGCCCCGGGCCGGGCGAGCGGGCCGGGTAGCTAGCCGCCGGGACAGTTCAGCGACACCGAGATGGTCCGGCTGGTCACCACCGGCACCAGAAAACTGCCCCGGTCGCCGAGTCCGGGCCCGACGTAGGGCACCCACTGGGTCACCGTGTGCGGACTGCGGACGCTGGTCACCACGCACTGCGATATCGGGCCGGTGCCGATCTTGTCGATCTGAACGGTATAGCCCTGCTTCTGCAGTTCGTCGATGGTCTCCTGCGCGGTTTTCTCCGCCCTCGCCACACCGGCCGGAACAGCCAGCATCGCGAACGCGGTCAACGCCGCGGCGTACCCGGCTGCTCTGCCCACGTCGCCTCCTTGTGTCTTCCACGCTATCGGACTGATCGCCGCCGATCCGGTGTGCGTTGCACGGCGTCGTTCACCGGCCGGGTTCGTCGGTTCCCGGCGCCGATATGATCGGGCGATGCGGAGCACCATGCAGGACTCGTCCCTGACCGTCGGCGCGATTCTGCGCTACGCGGTCGACGTCCACGGCGACCGCGCCGTCACCACCGCGACCGGCGAGGGCTTTCGCCACGCCAGCTACCGGGAGGTCGGCCGGCAGGCCGCGCGGTTGGCCAATGCCCTGCGTCGGCTGGGGATCGACGGCGATCAGCGGGTCGCCACCTTCATGTGGAACAACCAGGAACACCTGG
>NZ_JBBATF010000258.1:0-2632 GCF_040398885.1 Mycobacterium sp.
CCGTTGGAAACCTGTTGCAGCACAGCCGATTGCGACGAGTCGGGCACGGAGAACGAGATCTCCATACCGCGCAGCATCGGTCCGGGATGCAGCACCACCGCATGCTCGGGCAGCATGGCCTGCCGGCGCTCGGACAGCCCGTACCGCACCGAGTACTCGCGCTCGGAGGGGAAGAACCCGCCGTTCATCCGTTCGGCCTGCACCCGCAGCATCATCACCGCGTCGGCCGCGGGCAGTTCGGCGTCGAGGTCGTGCGACACCTGCGCGCCGCCCCAGTTCCCCACGCCCACCGGCAGCAGCGTGGGGGGCGCCACCAGGACCACCTCGGCGCCGAGGGTGTTGAGCAGCAGCACGTTGGACCGGGCCACCCGGCTGTGCAGGACATCGCCGACTATCACCACCCGGCGGCCCGCGATGTCGCCGAGGCGCTGACGGATGGTCAGCGCGTCCAGCAGGGCCTGGGTGGGATGTTCATGGGTGCCGTCCCCGGCGTTGACCACGCAGGGTCCCGCCCCGCCGCCCTCGGCCTCCAGGGTCCACTCCGCCAACTGCTGGGCGGCTCCCGACGCCGGGTGCCGGATGATCAGCATGTCGGCCCCGGCGGCCCGCAGGGTCAGCGCGGTGTCGCGCAGGGACTCGCCCTTGGCCACCGAGGAACCCGAGGCGCTGACGTTGATGACGTCGGCGCTCATCCACTTGCCGGCCACCTCGAAGGACACCCGGGTGCGGGTGGAGTTCTCGTAGAACATCGTGATGACGGTGCGGCCGCGCAGCGTGGGAAGTTTCTTCACGTCGCGGCCCAGCAGCGCCTGCCGGAACCGGTCGGCGTCGTCGAGGATCGCGGTGGCCTCGTCGCGGGAGAGGTCCGCGGCGGACAGCAGATGCCTGGCGCTCATCTGACCGGCCCCCCTTCGGGCGCGATCCAGATGCCCTCCCGGTTGTCGTCCTCGGCGAGCCGGACCTTGACGTTCTCGCTGCGCGAAGTGGGCACGTTCTTGCCGACGTAGTCCGCCCGCACCGGCAACTCGCGGTGGCCGCGGTCGACGAGCACCGCCAGTTGGACCGCCCTGGGCCGGCCGATGTCGCGCAGCGCGTCCAGCGCCGATCTGACCGAGCGTCCGGTGTAGAGGACGTCGTCGACCAGGATCACCAGCGCACCGTCGATACCGCCGGACGGAATCGAGGTCTCCTCGAGCGCCCGGTGCGGCTTGAAGCCCAGATCGTCGCGGAAGAGTGTGATGTCCAGGCTGCCGCGCGCGACCGAGACGCCGGAGAACTCCTTGATCTTCGCGGCCAGCCGGTTCGCCAGGGTGACGCCGCGGGTCGGGATCCCGAGCAGGACCACCCGCGGCGCGTCGGCGCCGTCCAGGGCGGTCTTCTCGATGATCTGGTGGGCGATGCGGGAAACGGTTCGACCGACGTCCGCCTCGGACATGAGTTCCCGGTCGGTGCCAGCCACCTTCTGACCAGACCTCCTTCTCCGCCTCGCGGGACGGATCGTTAAAGGATGTCGACTGATCGGGAACGATAGCACCCGCCCGTAGACTCTCGCCGATGAGCCTCGCCGACAACAGGTCCTCCGTAGCCGAGGCCGTGGACACCGGACTGCTGTCGGGGGCCGTGACGCTGGTCTGGCACCGCGGAGAAGTGCTGCAGGTCAACGAAATCGGCTACCGCGACGTCGAGGCGAAACTGCCGATGCAGCGCGACACCATCTTCCGCATCGCGTCCATGACCAAACCGGTGACGGTGGCGGCGGCGTTGGCGCTCGCCGAGGAGGGCGAACTGGCGCTGACCGACCCGGTCACCCGCTGGCTGCCGGAACTGGCCGATGTGCGGGTGCTGGTCGACCCGGTCGGCCCGCTGGACCAGACGGTGCCGGCCGCCCGGGCGATCACCGTCGACGACCTGATGACGCATCGCAGCGGGCTGGCGTATTCCTTCTCGGCGCCCGGCCCGATCGGCCGCGCCTACGCGCAGTTGTCGCTGCGCCAGGACGCCGACGACTGGCTGGCCGAGCTGGCCACCCTGCCATTGGTTCACCAGCCCGGTGATCGGCTGACCTACAGCCACGCCACCGAGGTGCTGGGCATCATGCTGTCGCGGATAGCGGGCAGGTCCCTTCAGGACGTCCTGACCGAGCGGGTCCTGGCGCCGTTGGGGATGCCCGACACCGGCTTTCACGTCTGCCCCGACAAGAGGGCCAGGACGGCGACGATGTACCGGCTCGCCGCAGAGGGTGATGCGGCCGGCCTGAAGCATGACGCGATGGGCCCGATTCCGGTCAGGGAGCCGCGGTTCTGCCAGGGCGGCGCGGGACTGGTGTCGACCGCCGACGACTACCTGCGGTTCGCCCGGATGCTGCTCGGCGGCGGTTCGGTCGACGGGGTTCGGGTGCTCCGCGAGGAGTCGGTGCGGCTGATGCGCACCGACCGGCTCACCGACGACCAGAAGCGCCACCCGTTCCTCGGGATGCCGTTCTGGACGGGACGCGGGTTCGGCCTGAACCTCTCGGTGGTCACCGACCCCGCGAAATCGGCCCAGCTGTTCGGACCCGGCGGGCGCGGGACGTTCGGCTGGCCCGGGGCCTACGGCACCTGGTGGCAGGCCGACCCGGAGAACGACCTGATCC
>NZ_JBBATF010000259.1:0-2619 GCF_040398885.1 Mycobacterium sp.
AGTGGCTTACCGGAGGTGACGGCGTGGGCCAGCGACGCCATCACCACCTGCTGGCGCACCACCCGATCGAGGTCGCCGCGCGGCAGGTCGTGGCGCTGCCGGACGAAGCTCAATGCCTCCGGGCCGTCCAGGCGCTGCCAGCCGGCGGGGAAGTCGGCACCCGAAAGAGGTTCCGAGACAGGGTTTTCCAGGCAGACCTCGACACCGCCGAGCGCGTCGGTGATCAGCGAGAAGCCCAGCAGACCGATTTCGGCGTAGTGGTCCACCGTCACCCCGGTGAGGTCTGAGACGGTCTTGATCAGGGCATTGCGGCCTGCCTCGACCGCCTGCGGCTCGGCCTCGGCGGAATCCATGCCCCGGCCCTCGACGAGATCCTTCATCTGATCGAGCTTCACCTGCCCGTAGACGCCGTTGATCTTGGTCTTGGCCAGGCCGGGCGCCTCCACGTAGGAGTCGCGGGGGATGGAGATGGCGGTGGCCGAGTGGCCGTTGTGCGGGATGCGGACCAGGACGATGGTGTCGGTGTTCGTCGCGGTCTCGTCACCGGCGTGCAGTTCGGCCAGTTCCTGCTCGGAGAGCGGTTTGCCGTGCGCGTCGGTGCGGCTGTCCATGCCGACCAGCAGGATGTCGGTGGCGCCGTCATCGTCGCCCCGGCCACCGAGCAGGGCGGTGGTGAAATGGAAGATGCCGCTTTCGAAGTTGCGAACAGACCCCCACGCCACCCCGGTGCCCAGCAGGACCATGACGGCCAGCGCCGCCATCACGGTCTGACCCACCGAACGCGCTCGTGTCACTTTCGCCACTTCAGTCTCATCTGACACCCGCTCAGGCTACTGGTGACCCGGGCGCATCCGTGGGAGCCGGAACCGGCGTGCCAGACTCGTCGTTGTGCGGATGCTGATCACTGGGGCCGGCGGCCAGGTCGGGCGGCTTCTCGCCGGGGCGGCGTCCCGACACGGGTACCAGGTCCGCTCACTGAGCCACCGCGAGTTCGACATCACCGACTCAGAGGCGGCCCGCCGGATGGTTCAGCCCGGTGATCTGGTGGTCAACTGCGCCGCGTTCACCGACGTCGACGCCGCCGAGGCGCGACCCGAGGCCGCCCACGCCGTCAACGCGGTCGGGCCCGGGAACCTGGCCCGCGCCTGCGCCGCGGCCGGCGCACGGCTGATCCACATCTCCACCGACTACGTGTTCAGCGGCGTTTTCGAGGGCGGGGAGCGCCGACCCTACGAGATCTCCGACCCGACCGGCCCGCTGGGCGTGTACGGGCGCACCAAGCTCGACGGGGAACTGGCCGTCCACGCCGAACTGCCGGACGCGCACGTGGTGCGCACCTCGTGGGTCTACACCGGCGGCGCCGGCACCGATTTCGTGGCGGTGATGCGCGGGGCGGCGGCGACCGACCGGACCCTCGACGTGGTGTCCGACCAGACCGGCTCGCCCACCTACGCAGGGGATCTGGTCGACGCTTTGCTCCAGGTGGCCGCAGGCGGCGTCGACGCGCCCATCCTGCACGCCGCCAACGCCGGTGAAGCCAGCCGGTTCGACCAGGCCCAAGCGGTGTTCGCGCTGGTCGGTGCCGACCCCGGCCGGGTCCGTGCGGTCGGCACGGACGCGTTTGCCCGCCCGGCCCGCCGCCCGGCGTATTCGGCGCTGTCGATGGCCGAGTCGGTGCGCGCGGGGTTGCGGCCGCTGCGTCCGTGGCGGGACGCACTACGGGCCGCGCTTGCGGCGCCCGCCGACGATGCCCCGTTAGCCTCGACGCCGTGAACGACGAGACGGCCCTCACCGTTGTCACGGTGACCTACTCGTCGGGGAACCACCTCGACCGGTTCCTGTCCTCGCTGACGGTGGCCACCGACCTTCCCCTGCAGGTGATCATCGCCGACAACGGCTCGGTCGACGGCGCCCCCGAAGAGGCGGTGCGGCGCTACCCCGGCACCCGACTGCTGCGCACCGGCGGCAACCTGGGATACGGCACCGCGGTCAACCGCGCGGTGGCGACCATCGACGCCGGGAGCGGCAGCGAATTCGTCGTGGTCGCCAACCCCGACGTGGTCTGGTCGCCCGGCAGCATCGACGCGTTGCTGGAGGCCGCCGAGCGCTGGCCGCAGGCCGCCGCGGTCGGACCGCTCATCCACGACCCCGACGGTGCGATCTATCCGTCCGCCCGGCACCTGCCCAGCCTGGTCCGCGGCGGGATGCACGCGGTGGTGGGGTTCGCCTGGAAGAACAACCCTTGGACCCGGTCCTACCGCCAGGAACGCATCGAGCCCAGCGAACGGCCGGTCGGCTGGCTCTCCGGCTCGTGTCTTCTGTTGCGCCGCAAAGCTTTCGATGCCATCGGCGGTTTCGACGAGCGGTACTTCATGTACATGGAGGACGTCGACCTCGGTGACCGGCTCGGCAAAGCCGGCTGGCTCAACGTCTACGTGCCCGGCTCGGAGGTCCTGCACGACAAGGGTCACTCGACCGGGCGTGACCCGTCGCGAAATCTGCGCGCCCATCACGACAGCACCTACATCTACCTCTCGGATCGGCACACCGGGTGGTGGCGGGCCCCATGGAGGTGGACGATGAAGGGCGCGCAGCGGGCCCGGGCCCGGGCGGCGGGGC
>NZ_JBBATF010000260.1:0-2567 GCF_040398885.1 Mycobacterium sp.
CGAATACCTGTTGCTCGGCTTGCGGTTCGACCGCATCGAGGAAGGCTACGTCGACTCCTTCACCGGCGATCGGGCGCTGCGCCGGCAGGTGGCCGACGAGCCCGCTCCGGAGCCGTCGCAACTCGGCGCGCAGGCCCGGCGCCTGCTGGCCGCGCTGCCCGACGTGCCGCGAACCGGCGGGTTCACCGAGCAGCGCGCCGGGTTCATCGCCGCCCACCTGCGCGCGCTGGCCTGCTCGGCGCGCAAGTTCGCCGGTGCGGACGTCGGTTTCGTCGAGGAGGTGCGGGACTACTTCGACGTCGAGATCACCCGCGGCGACGAGGAGCGCTACCGGGCCGCTCATGCCCGCATCGGCGAGATCCTCGGCGGGGCCGGCCCGCTGGCGGGCCGGATGGAAGCCGCACGCCGGACCGAGGAGTTGCCGCCGGAACGCCTCGAGGAAGCCATCGGTGCGTTCTCCAGTGCGCTACGCGACGTCGTCCGCGCCAGGTACCCGCTTCCCGAGGGGGAGACAGTCGTCTACGAGGTGGTCAGTGACAAGCCGTGGTCGGGGTTCAACTACTACGAGGGCGACTACCGGTCCCGGGTGGCGGTCAACTCCGACCTCAAGCAGCAGATGTCCCATCTGCCCGGGCTGATCGCCCACGAGTCCTATCCCGGCCACCACACCGAGCACTGCCGCAAGGAACAGCGACTGGTCGCCGGCCTCGGTCAGGGCGAGCACACCATCTTCCTGGTCAACACCCCGCAGTGCCTGATGGCCGAGGGCCTGGCCGACCTGGCGCTGCACGCCGCGGTGGGACCCGGCTGGGGCTCCTGGGCGCAGGAGATCTACGCCGATCTGGGTCTGCGGTTCGACGGGGAGCGGGCCGAAGCGCTGTCCGCCGCCCGCGCCGAGCTGGCCGACGTCCGTCAGGACGCCGCGCTGATGCTGCACGACGAGCACCGCGACGCCGACCAGGTGTCCGCCTTCCTGCAGCGCTGGCTGCTGATCGACGACACCCGCGCACGCCAGTCGCTGCGATTCCTGTCCTCGCCGCTGTGGCGGGCCTACACCTCGACCTATGTCGAGGGTTACCGGCTGTTGCGCGGCTGGCTGGACGCCCGGCCGGACGGGGTGGGCCGGCACGAGCGGTTCGGCCGGCTGCTCGACGAACCGCTGATCCCCTCGGCGCTGCGTGCCGAACTCGCGGGGTAGTCGCGCGACTGTGCGGTTCCCTGCGCGACACGCCCGCGGCGGCGGGGAATTCCGCACAGTCGGCGGGGGTGGGGGCGCTTCGGCGGGCCGACTACGCTCTGGGGGCATGAGCACCGAAGCGATCCTGCCCGCCGTGACCGCGCCGGGCGCCGACTACGCCGCGACCGCCGGCGAGGCCTACCGGGCGGCGATGAAGGTCATCGAGTCCGTCGAACCGCGGATCGCCGCGGCCACGGCCAGGGAACTCGACGATCAGCGCAGTTCGCTGAAGCTGATCGCCAGCGAGAACTACGCCTCTCCGGCCGTGCTGCTGACCATGAGCACCTGGCTGTCGGACAAGTACGCCGAAGGCACCGTCGGGCACCGCTTCTACGCCGGCTGCCAGAACGTCGACGAGATCGAGGCGATCGCAGCCGAGCACGCCCGGGAACTGTTCGGCGCGCCGTATGCCTACGTCCAGCCGCATTCCGGCATCGACGCCAACCTGGTGGCGTTCTGGGCGATCCTGGCCACCCGGGTGGAGGCGCCGGCCCTCGGAGACGCCGGCGTCAAGAACGTCAACGACCTGTCCGAGGCGGAGTGGGAACGCTTGCGCGCCAAGCTCGGCAGCCAGCGGCTGATGGGCATGTCACTCGACGCCGGTGGTCACCTGACCCACGGTTTCCGGCCGAACATCTCCGGAAAGATGTTCCAGCAACGCAGTTACGGCACCAACCCGCAGACCGGACTGCTGGACTACGACGCCATCGCCGCGGCGGCCCGGGAGTTCAAGCCGCTGATCCTGGTGGCCGGCTACTCGGCCTATCCGCGGCGGGTCGACTTCGCCAAGATGCGCGAGATCGCCGACGAGGTGGGCGCCACCTTCATGGTCGATATGGCGCACTTCTCCGGCCTGGTCGCCGGGAAGGTGTTCACCGGCGACGAGGACCCGGTTCCGCACGCCCACATCGTCACCAGCACCACGCACAAGTCCCTGCGCGGGCCGCGCGGCGGAGTCGTGCTGGCCACCAAGGAGTACTCAGACGCCGTCGACAAGGGCTGCCCGATGGTGCTCGGCGGACCGCTCTCGCATGTGATGGCGGCCAAGGCGGTGGCCTTCGCCGAGGCGCGTCAGCCGTCGTTCCGGGCCTACGCCCAACGGGTGGCCGACAACGCCCAGGCGTTCGCCGACGGTCTGATGCGCCGCGGGGCCCGGCTGGTCACCGACGGCACCGACAATCACATCGTGCTGCTCGACGTGCAGAGTTTCGGGCTGACCGGCCGGCAGGCCGAGTCCGCGCTGCTGGACGCCGGCATCGTCACCAACCGCAACTCCATCCCGGCCGACCCCAACGGCGCCTGGTACACCAGCGGCATCCGGTTCGGCACC
>NZ_JBBATF010000261.1:0-2556 GCF_040398885.1 Mycobacterium sp.
ACGCGACGGGTCTCGATGGAACCGGCTCGACCGTCAGCAATGGCAGCGTCGGCATTGGCCGCCCCGATCCCGCCTACCGCCTCGACGTCGCGGGCGCGATCCGCTCGACCGATCTCTACGGCGGCGGCCCGGTGTCCGCGGATGCCTCCGGCGCGCTCATCGTCGGCGGGTCCGACGTTGCCCTCAAGCAGCGGATCGAGCCGCTGGCCGGGGGACTCGCCCTCGTCGCCGCCCTGCGTCCCGTCCGCTTCGACTGGACTCCGGCATCCGGCATGGGCGGCCGCAGGCAGGTGGGATTCATCGCCAACGAGGTCGCCGCCGTCGTTCCCGAGGCCGTCGGCCGCCGTCACGACGGCATGTTGACCCTTGACTACGCCATGCTCACCGCCGTGCTCGCCGCCGCGCTGCAGGAGCAGCAGGCGGCTGTTGCCGTCGCCGAGGATGCGCACTGTCGCGAGACTGCCGACCTTCGGGAACGCATCTTCCGGCTGGAGTTCGCGCTGTCCGATCTCCTCGGGCGGCTCCCGCATGTCATGTCGTAACCGGCAGCCTCCGCACCCGCGGTGGCTGCCGGCGTAGCGGCTGGTCCGGGCGGCTTCGTGCTCGCCGATGCACCAGTCCCGGCGGCGCGGGCTGCCTTCCTGTACACCGCCGGTGATTCGGTGCAAGATTCACCGGAGCCGAGCGATGGCGGCGACGGCGCAAATCCGGACCTTCGCCAACCGGCACGGCATGCCGTTCTAATGCGAGGGGCTGACGAGATGGACGAACGACGATTCGACGCCGCGCTCCGCGCGCTGAACGCCGGGACCACGCGCAGGCGCGGACTGGCCGCCGCGGCTGGCGTGCTGCTCGGCCGGGGTGTCGCGACGGCAAGCGCCGCCAGCCGCGGGAAGAAGCCGAAGCCCGAGGGTCCCTGCGGCGACGGCAGCGCCGCGGCCAATCGCTGCACGAAGAACAGCCAGTGCTGCACGAAGTACTGCGCCGAGGACATGTGCCGCTGCAAGCCGAACTACATGAGTTGCGGCAATGACGCCCACTGCTGCTCAGGTCTCTGCGTCAACGGCCGGTGCGATGGCGGATGCAAGCCCGAGGGGACCCGCTGCGAGGAAAACTTCAACTGCTGCAGCGGGTTGGCCTGCGTCGAGAGCCGGTGCGCGTCGAGCAACAAGGCGAAGTGCAGCAAATCCAACTGCGCGGGGTGTTGCGATGGAACGGTCTGCCGCGCCGGGTCCCGGCAGGGCGCATGTGGCGCGAGCGGCGCGGCCTGTGCGGCCTGCGGGGCGGGAAAGACCTGCACCGCCAGCGGGGTTTGCGCCGGTCTCTGTGGCGAATGCTCAAGCCTGACCCCGGTCACCTGCTCCGGGACTTGCACCGCGAGCGCCAACTGGACCAACCAGAGCACGATCGGATCCGCCGCCAATCCGACGGCGGGCCCAGGGGTCGCCATTACCGCCAACGGGTTGATGGCGCTGACCGGCAACACCCCGGTCAGTCCGAATCCGTCGCTGATCCAGATCTGGACACGAACCTCGGCAACCGCCACCGCGTGGACGGTCGCGACCTCGCTGTCCGGGGCAAACAGTCCCAACAGCTTCGCCCTCTCGCCCGACAACCTGACCTTCTGGGCGACCGATTCGGCGGCGGACATGGTCTACGTCTACACCCGGCCATCCACCAGCAGCACGGCCTGGACCAAGCAGACGGAGTTCTCCGTCTTTTCCACCAATCAGGTTGCTCCGCAGGGCATCGCCGTCTCCCCGGACGGGCTTGCCATCTGGATCGTCGATTACTTCGGGGGCGCCGTCCAGATCTGGTCGCGCTCCAGCGCCACGAGCACGACCTGGACGCTGCAGACCACCTTCGGCGCCGACGGCTCCGGCGATGCCCAGCTGAAGTCTCCGCATGGCGTCGCCGTCTCCCCGGACATGCTGACGGTCTGGGTCGGAGACACCGGCAACAACCGCGTTTCGGTCTGGACACGGCCTTCCACAAGCAGCACCGCATGGTCCCATGCCTACAACGTCGGCAGCCCCGGGGCCGCGCCGAACCAGTTTACGAGTCCAAACGGCGTCGCAATCTCCTGCGACACGCTGACCCTCTATGTGGGCGACTCCGGCAACTCCCGGGTCTCGATCTGGACGCGCCCCAACGTCGCCAGCGCCACCTGGTCGCCCGCGAACACCACCGCAATCACCGGACTCCTCGCCAGCGTCGCGGTCACCCCGGATGGACGCACCCTGATCACGAACGACCTCCGCTACCCCGACCAGGCAGCGTCGCGCGCCAAGGTCTGGACCCTCGGCTGCTGACCGGCAGGACGCCCTCGGACACCACGCATCACCCATCGGCCCGCTTCCGGAGGTTCCGGGGGCGGGCCGTTTTCTCGGCCGCGCCAGCACCGGGCAACCTCACCGGTTTGCGCTACCTCAATTCATGGATGATTTCCCGGATCGCCTGCATAAAGTGATGACCAGACCTCATCCTTTTGTCGTATGCCCCGTACCGCATTCGCACCAGCCTATTTTCCGAATGTTCAAACCGCTTGACGGGTGC
>NZ_JBBATF010000262.1:0-2534 GCF_040398885.1 Mycobacterium sp.
TGACCGGGTTGTGGAACGACTTCACCTCCTGGGTGCGCGACGCGTTCGTCAGCGACGTGAGGCTGCCGATTTGACCCTCTCCCCCCCGCGAGCAGACGCAAACGTCCCCGACACTCCGAGGTCTGGGGGGCGTTTACGTCTGCTCGCGCTGAAGGGGTGGCGTGCGTTGACGTCGATGGGCACCGCCCTGGTGCTGCTCTTCCTGCTCGCGTTCGGCGCGGTTCCCGGGGCGCTGTTGCCGCAGCGCAGCCTCAACGAGTCCAAGGTCGACCAGTACCTGGCCCAGCATCCGGTGCTCGGCCCCTGGCTGGACCGCCTGCAACTGTTCGACGTGTTCTCCAGTTTCTGGTTCACCGCCATCTACGTGCTGCTGTTCGTCTCGCTGGTGGGTTGCCTGACCCCGCGCATCATCGAGCACATGCGCGGCCTGCGGGCCACGCCGGTGCCGGCCCCGCGAAATCTGAGCCGGTTGCCCCGGCACGCCGAGGGCACGGCCACCGGCACTCCCGCCGAGGTGGCCACCCGGATCGGCGGGCAGCTACGGGGGTGGCGGCGGATCACCCGCCATGCCGACGAGGTCACCGAGATCTCGGCGGAGAAGGGCTATCTGCGCGAGTTCGGCAACATCGTCTTCCACTTCTCGCTGCTGGGGCTGCTGGCTGCCGTCGCGGTCGGCAAGCTGTTCGGCTACGAGGGCAACGTCATCGTGCTGGCCAACGGCGGACCTGGGTTCTGCTCGGCCTCCCCGGCCGCCTACGACTCCTTCCGCGCCGGCAACAAGGTCGACGGTACGTCGTTGTACCCGATGTGCATCCGGGTCAACGACTTCCAGGCCCGCTACCTGCCCACCGGGCAGGCCACCTCGTTCGCCGCCGACATCGACTACCAGGCCGGGGCGGACCTGACCACCGGTACCTGGCAGCCCTACCGGCTCGAGGTCAACCATCCGCTGCGGGTCGGCGGCGACCGGGTCTACCTGCAGGGCCACGGCTACGCCCCGACGTTCACCGTCACCTTCCCGGGTGGGCAGACGCGAACCCAGACCGTCCAGTTCCAGCCCGACAACGCCCAGACCCTGTTGTCCTCGGGCACCGTCCGGGTGGACCCGCCGGCCGGGCTCTACCCACCGGAACAGCGGCGCAAGAACCAGATCGCCATCACCGGTTTGTTCGCGCCCACCCAGCAGATGGACGGCAAACTGCTGTCGTCGAGCTTCCCGGGGATGAAGGACCCGGCAGTGGCGATCGACATCTACCGGGGCGACGCCGGGTTGGACACCGGACGCCCGCAGTCGCTGTTCAGGCTCGACACCCGGCTGATCGAGCAGAGGCGGTTGACCAAACTCAAGCGCGTCAACCTCACCCTCGGCCAGGAGGCACGCCTCGACGACGGAACGGTGGTGCGGTTCGACGGGGCCACCCCGTTCGTCAATCTGCAGGTCTCCCACGACCCGGGCCAGGTGTGGGTGCTGGTGTTCGCGCTGACCATGATGGGCGGGCTGTTGGTGTCGCTCGTCGTGCGACGGCGTCGGGTGTGGGCCCGGATCATCCCGGCCGGGCCGGGTACCGTGAACGTCGAGTTGGCCGGCCTGGCCCGCACCGACAACTCGGGGTGGGGCGAGGAACTGGACAGGTTGGCCCGACAGGTTCTGACGGAGGCTGGTGACGCATGAACACCGAAGCGATAGACATCGGCCTGGCCCGGTATTCGGACTGGGCGTTCACCACCTCGGTCGTCGTCCTGGTTCTCGCGCTGCTGCTGCTGGCCGTCGAACTGGCGTCCAGTCGCGGGCGCCGGGTGGACGAGCGGGAACTGGTGGCCGCCGGCGGGGTGGCCGCGGATGACCAACGGCCCGGCGTCGTCGTCGAAACCCCCGCGCCCACGCCGGCCGAACGCGTCGGCAGGTCCGGCCTGAACCTGGTCTACCTGGGGATCATGCTGCTGCTGGCCTGCATCGTTCTGCGCGGACTGGCCACCCATCGGGTGCCCTGGGGCAACATGTACGAGTTCATCAACCTGACCGGTTTCTGCGGCCTGGTCGCCGCCGCGGTGGTGCTGCGCAAACCGCAGTACCGGGTGCTGTGGGTTTTCGTACTGGTGCCTGTTCTCGTCCTGCTGACCGTGTCCGGCAAGTGGCTCTACACCCACGCCGCACCGGTGATGCCCGCGCTGCAGTCCTACTGGTTGCCCATCCACGTCTCGGTGGTCAGCCTGGGCTCGGGGGTGTTCCTGGTCGCCGGGGTGGCCAGCATCCTGTTCCTGCTGAAGATGTCCAGGCACGGCCGTCCCGGGGCTGAATCCGACGTCGCCGGCCAGGCTGCTCCGGCGGGGGCACTGGCCCGGATCGCGGCCAAACTGCCCGACGCCCAGACCCTGGACCGTATCGCCTACCGCACCACCGTCTTCGCCTTCCCGGTGTTCGGGTTCGGGGTCATCTTCGGCGCCATCTGGGCAGAGGAGGCGTGGGGGCGCTACTGGGGTTGGGACCCCAAGGAGACGGTGTCGTTCATCGCCTGGGTGATCTACGCGGCGTA
>NZ_JBBATF010000263.1:0-2457 GCF_040398885.1 Mycobacterium sp.
CGGTGTCCAGGCAGGTGCCGAACGGCAGGCCGCTGCGCACCAGGCGGCGGTGCACGTCCACCTCGTCGCCCCGGATGAACAGCCGAAGGTCCGGAACGCCGACCGCTTCGATGGTTTCGGCGCGGAACAGTGCCCCGTTGAACAGCGAGGCGATTCCCGGCAGCAGGTCCTGGCCGGGTCCCTCGGTGCGCAGTTCGGAGGCCCGGCGCCGCCACACCAGTCCACGGCGCAACGGGAAGGCGAGTTCGTCGGGGCGGTCTAGCGCGCAGACCATCGGGGAGACCTCGGCCAAACCGTGCCTCTCGGCGCAGGCGAGCAGGGTGGCCAGCACCTCGCCGTCACGCGGTCGGCCGTCGTCGTCGGCCAGCCACACCCAATCCGCGCCCAGGGCCAGCGCGTGCAGCATCCCGAGGGCGAATCCGCCTGCGCCGCCGAGGTTTCGGCGCGAACCGAGGTAGGTGCTGGGAACCGGTTGCGCGGCCACGAGGTCACGCACCCTCTGGTCGTGGTCGTTGTCCACCACGATCAGGTGGTCGATCATCCGGCTCTGCCCTGTCACCATCCGCAGCGACTCGCCCAGTTCCTCCGGGCGCCGATGGGTGACGACGACCGCGCACAACATGGTCATGGCCGGGCGGCCCAGCCTTCCTGGCTGGTCTCGGCGAGCACCTCGCGGACGTGGCGGGCGGCGTCCTCGCCCTCGTAGGCCCGCACCACCTCCTCGATACCGCCCGCGAGGCGTACGACGCCGTGGTCGATCCACATCGCGGTCTTGCACAACCGGGCCAGGAACTCGTTGGAATGGCTTGCGAACACCAGGATTCCGGAGCGCTCCACCAGGGCCTGCAGCCGGGTCTGCGCCTTCTTGAGGAACTCCGCGTCCACCGCGCCGATGCCCTCGTCGAGCAGCAGGATCTCGGGGTCGATGCTGGTGACCACTCCCATCGCCAGGCGCACCCGCATGCCGGTGGAGTAGGTGCGCAGCGGCATGTTCAGGTAGTCGCCGAGTTCGGTGAACTCCGCGATCTCGTCGACCTTGGACAGCATCTGCTTGCGGGTCTGCCCGAGGAACAGCCCGCGGATGATGATGTTCTCGTAGCCGGTGATCTCCGGGTCCATCCCGACGCCCAGGTCGAAAACCGGTGCGACCCGGCCCCGTATGACGGTGCGCCCGCGGGTCGGCTCGTAGATGCCGGACAGCAGCCGCAGCATGGTCGACTTTCCGGCGCCGTTGTGTCCGACCAGTCCGACGCGGTCGCCCATGTTCAGTGTCATGGTGATGTCGCGCAACGCCTCGATCACCACGACGTTGTTCTCGTTGCGGCCGATCGCCCCGCCGGCCTTGCCGAGGAAGGCCTTCTTGATGGACCGGGTCTTCGCGTCGAAGATGGGGAACTCGACCCAGGCGTTGCGGGTCTCGATGTGGGGATCCGGGGACATCGGAGCGGCGGGGCCTACAGGTACTGCCCGGTGCCGTGGCCCGGATGGCCGCCGGGGTACCCGCCCGGTTCCCCCGGCGACTGCATGCCGGGGGGAAGTGCGCCCTGGCGCATGTGCTCCAGCTGAGCCCGCGCCGCCATCTGCTGGGCGAACAGCGCCGTCTGGATCCCGTGGAACAGTCCCTCCAGCCAGCCGACCAGTTGGGCCTGGGCGATCCGCAGTTCGGCGTCGGAGGGCACCGAGTCCTCGGTGAACGGCAGCGCCAGGCGCTGCAATTCCTCGCGCAGTTCCGGTGCCAGGCCGCCCTCGAGTTCGCGGATGCTGGTCGCGTGGACCTCCCGCAGCCGGGTGCGACTGGCGTCGTCGAGGGGCGCGGCCTTCACCTCCTCGAGCAACTGCTTGATCATGGTGCCGATCCGCATCACCTTGGCAGGCTGCTCGACGAGGTCGGTGATCGAGCGTTGATCCTCGTCGTCGCCGGCCCTCTCGCCCGGCTGGCCGGGGAGCACTTCGATGTCGTCGTCGCTGTCGTCTGTCATGCGTGTGGCTTTCCCGTTTCCCGTTCCCGCTCCCGACCCGGCCGCCCGGCGTCGCGGCGCCGGTTGTTCCAGTGACACTAGCCCGAGCGTCGGCGACATGACCCCGACTGGCGCTGCGGCGGCCAAGTTCGCTGCCCTAGTATGGTGAGGCGGTCAGGATCGCCGTCGGGTGGGTTTTGCGGCGTTCCTCCGGTTACGCAGTTCGCGGGCGGCTCGAAGGTGGTGCGATGGGGTACGACGTCGCGCGCGTGCGTGGTCTGCACTCGGATCTGGGCGACGGCTGGACCCGCCTGGACGCACCCGCCGCCATGTTGGTCCCGCAGACCGTTGCCAGCGCGGTGTCCACGGCCTTCCGCAGTACCGCGGCCAACCCGGGCGGCCCCCATCCGGCCGCGCAGCGCAGTGTCGCCTTCCTGGACGCCGCCCGCCGCGCGGTGGCCGATCTGCTCAACGCCGACCCCGCCGGCGTCGTCCTCGG
>NZ_JBBATF010000264.1:0-2451 GCF_040398885.1 Mycobacterium sp.
CCGCGGAGGCGCTGGAGTACGGGCTGATCGGGCATGTGGTGCCGGATGGCCAGGCCTTGGACAAGGCGTTGGAGATCGCCGGGGTGATCGCCGGCAACGGCCCTCTGGCGGTTCAGGCGATCCTGCGCTCCATCCGCGAGACCGAAGGCCTGCCCGAGAACGAGGCGTTCAAGATCGACACCAAGATCGGCATCGAGGTGTTCCTGTCCGAGGACGCGAAGGAGGGCCCGTTGGCGTTCAAGGAGAAGCGGCCGCCTCAGTTCAAGATGCGCTGAGCTCCGCTCCCCTTCCTCCCTCGCCTCCCACCTCCCTCGCCTCACACCTCCCTCGCCTCCCACCTCCCCCCGCCGAGTGTGCGTCCACTGCGAAATCCGGGCCGATATTTCGCAGTGAGCGCACGTTCGGTGCGCTGTCGGTGTGGGCGCGCACACTGCCGCCATGAATGTGCCCTTCATCGGGAGTGCGGCCCTGTCGCGAGGTGAACTCACGCCGTACGCATTGCGCACCAGGTACACCGCCCTCTATCCAGACGTCTATCTGCCTGGTGGCGCCGAGATCACTCCCATCGGTAGAGCCCGGGCAGCCTGGCTCTGGTCCGGTGGCCGAGGCGTCATCGCCGGCCGATCGGCCGCCGCACTGCACCGGTCGAAATGGATCGACGCGCGACTACCCGCGGAACTGATCTGGACCAATCGGCGCCCACCGAAGGGCATCACGGTCTGGTCGGACGCCGTGGCCGACGACGAGCGCCAGGATCTGGATGGCATGACCCTCACGACGCCTGTCCGCACAGCGCTCGACATCGCCTGCCGCTACCCCGTGGATCGGGCCGTCGCCGCCATCGACGCCCTCTCCCGAGCGACACATCTGAAGGTCGTCGACGTGGAGGCCCTCGCCGAGAGATACCGGGGCCGGCGCGGAATCCGCCGGGCCCGTAGAGCGATCAGCCTCGTCGACCCGGGCGCCGAATCACCCCGGGAAACCTGGCTCCGGCTACTTCTCATCCGGGCGGGGTTTCCGCCGCCGACAACCCAGATACCGGTTCACAACGAATACGGCGTGCTCGTCGCCGCCCTGGACATGGGATGGGAGCACATCAAGGTTTCCGCGGAGTACGACGGCGAGCACCACAGACTCGACAGGCGGCAGTTCAACAAGGACATCCACCGGTCGGAGAACGTCGCCGAACAGGGCTGGATCAATGTCCGCGTCACCGCGGATGACACCGAAGGCGAGATTCTGCGCCGGGTCCGCGACGCTTGGGCTCGGGCTCGCCGAACGTGAACACACTGCGAAAATCCGGCCCGAGTTTCGCAGTGACCGCACGCTCGGCGCGGGTGCGGACTAAGCCAGCACCGGTTCGGACGGGGTGAAGACCACGGGCATGGCTTCCAGGCCGCTGACGAAGTTGGCCGGCCGCAACGGCAGCGGGGACTCGGTGAATTCAGGTGCCAGTCGCAGGTCCGGCAACCGCTGCAGGATCTTGCGCAGCATGGTGGTCAGTTCCAGCCGCGCCAACTGATTGCCGAGGCAGAAATGGGTCCCGAAGCCGAACGCCAGGTGGCTGTTGGGGTTTCGGTCGATGCGGAAGTTCTCCGGGTCGCCGAACACCGCCTCGTCGAAGTTCGCGGACTCGAACAGCAGCAGCATCTTCTCCCCGGCCCGCAACGAGGTGCCGTGAAACTCGTTGTCGCGCATCACGGTCCGGGCCATGTTCTTCACCGGGGCGGTCCAGCGCAGCATCTCCTCGACAGCCCCGGGCACCAGAGCGGGGTCCGCCACGAGTTGCTGCCACTGCTCGTGGTTGCGCAGCAGTTGCTCGAACCCACCGCTGAGGGTGTGCCGGGTGGTCTCGTCCCCACCGATGAGGATCAGCAGTGTCTCGAAGACGATCTCGTCGTCGCTCATCCGCTGACCGTCCACCTCGGAGTTCACCAGGACGGAGAACAGGTCCCCGGTGGGCTCGGCCCGGCGCTCGGCGGTGGTCCGCATCGCGAAACCGTGATAGCCGGCGAAAGCTTCCATCACCGCCTGCAGTGCAGCCTCGTCGGCGCTCGCGGACAGCCCGCACACCAGGTCGTCGGACCACTTCAGCAACGTCGCGCGGTCCTGCGGCAGCACTCCGAGCATGTCGCCGATGACCGCCATCGGCAGCGGCGCGGCAAGGTCGCGGACGAAGTCGCACTCCCCCCGCTCGCAGACCGCGTCGATCAGGGTGTCGCACAGCACTTCGATCCCGGCGGCCTTGTCCGTCAACTGCTTTCGGGTGAAGCCGGCATTGACCAGCTTGCGCCGCAAAAGGTGCTCCGGGTCGTCCATGTCGATCATGTAGGGCATCGCCGGCTGGTCGGGCCGGATCCCGCCGGTGTTGGAGAAGACCTCCGGATTGCGTTCGGCGTCGAGCACAGCCTGATAGGTGGCGGCAGCGGCGAGTCCGTTGCGGTCCCGGAA
>NZ_JBBATF010000265.1:0-2428 GCF_040398885.1 Mycobacterium sp.
TCCGGTCAGTCCAGCCCCCCAGGGGCACGGGGAGGTTGCCGGCACGGTGGCGCGGCCGCCACCGGCGCTCCACTCAGATCTTCTTCCAGGTCGAGACGCGGTTGTTGCCGAAGTCGACGACGAACGCGCCCGAACCGTCCGCGGACATCGACACGCCTGCCGGCTGCTGCATCTGGCAGGTCGCCGTGCCGTCGCCGCCGAACGGCGTCTGGGCGGTCCACTCCGTGCTCGCGGCGTCGGTCCGGGTCCAGAGGTCCACCCGGCTGTTGCCGAAGTCCGATACCAGCACGGTCAACCCGTCGGGGGTGACCGCGAGTTGGCCGAGCCCCGAGATCTGGCCCAGATCGGACCCGTACTCGCCGAACGTCGTCTGGCTGGCCCAGGCGCTGGCGTTGGTCGTGGTGTCGGGCCGGGTCCACACCGAGACGACGTTCTGGCTCTCCCCGACCCACGCGGTGAGCCCATCCACCGAGACGACGATGTCCTCCATGCCGGTGCTGCCGAAGTTGTACTGGTGGGTCCAGGCGGTCGCGTTGGTCGTGGTGTCCGGCCGGCTCCACACCGAGATGCGCTGCGCGCCCGAGTCCGCCACGTAGATCGTCAGCATGTCAGCGGTGACGAACAGGTTCCGCGGGCTGTTGAACTGGTCGGCGGGAACGGGTTGGCTGTTGGAGAAGGTGCCGATGGTCGTCTGCTTGGTCCAGTTGGTCGCATTTGCGCCGGTGGTTCCGGGGCGGGTGTACACGACGACGTTCCCGGTGCCCCCGACCACGAAGGCCGTCAGCTTGTCGGACGAGACCGCGACGCCGTCCGGCAGCCCAAAATCGCTGTAGCTGCCGAAGCTGGTGAGATTGGTCCAGGTGTTGCTGGCGGTGCTCGAGCGCGTCCAGAGGTCGATCCGGTAGTTCGCCGCATCGCTGACGTAGACCTCGAGCCCGTCGCCGGAGACCGCGAGGCCGTTCGGCGAGCTGAACTGGCTTGCCCCGCTGCCCGGGCCCGAGCCGAAGGTCGTCTGCGCCGACCATCCCGGCGGGGAGCAGGTCTGCGACAGGCAGATCTCGCAGCTCGGGCAGTTGCTGCTGTCCAGGCACTGGACGCAGGTCTGGGTGTTCAGATCGCACACCGGTTTCGCGCCGCCGCAATCCTGGTCCGACAGGCAGCCGAGGCAGGCCCGGTATGGCTCGACAACCTTGCAGGTGGTCTCGCCGGAGCAGACCGCGCACTCGCCGCCCTGCATGCCGCAGGCGGCGTTCTCCGTTCCCGACTTGCAGCGGCCGTTCTTGCAGCACCCCGCCGGGCAGGTCGCCGGCGAGCACGGCGGCACGCAGGCCTTGTTTTCGCAGGTCCCACCGGCCGGGCAGGTCTGGCAGGCCGCGCCGCCCGTGCCGCAGGCCGAAACGTCCGCGCCCGACAGGCAGACTGTCTCCCGGCAGCAGCCCTTCGGGCAGGTCTTCGCGTTGCATACGGCGCCGCAGGTTCCGTTGGCGCAGGTCACCCCGCCCTTGCAGCGGACGCAGGCCGCGCCCTTTGCGCCGCAGGCCGCCTCGCTGCCGCCCGGCCGGCAGGTCGTGCCGTCGCAGCAGCCGGAGCAGTTCTGTTTGGTGCACTTGATGGAGGTGCTCTTCTTGCAGGTCCCGTTGCCGCAGGCGAGCCCGTCGCAGCAGTTGAAGTTCTCCTGGCAGCGGCTGCCGGCGGGGTTGCAGCCGCCGTCGCACCTACCGCCGACGCACCGCCCACTGGAGCACTCGCCGTCGTTGCGGCAGGCCATCCAGTTCGCCTTGAACCGGCATTGCCCGTCGGGGCAGTACTTCGTGCAGCAGTCGCCGTCGGTCTTGCACTTGTTGGCGCCCGGGGAGCCGTCGCCGCAGGGAAGCTGGATCTCCGGCCGGCGGGCCGCCGCGCGCCGCCGGCTCCCTGCGCCAACCCCGCCGAGCAGCACGCCCAGCATCCCCGCCAGTCCCGCGCGCCGGGTCGTTCCCGCCTGCAGCGCCCGCAGCGCCGCATCGAATCGTTGCTGGTCCACAGTGATGTCCCTCCTCGATGACGCGACAACGACTGAGATGGTCGGGTTGCGGCCGGTCGGCCGGTCGAAGTCGAATCAGATCGGGTCAGACACAGATTTCCGCCGCGGTGCGGCTGGCGCCCGGATTTGCTGCCTGGGCGGTCGGTCCATCGCCATCGACAATCCCCCCGGAGCGACGCTGGAGCAGGCTGGGCATGGCGTTCACACGGATTCCGGCCATGCCCGGGGCGCCCCACCGCGTCGACTTCGCCTGCACGTCGAATCGTTGCTGGTCCATGACATTGCCCCTCCCGGTGGCGCGTCGTCGACCCCGGGGACCAGGCCGCTCCAAATGCGGAACGTCCCAGCACAGGGTAGGGGAGGGAACCGGAATTTTGATCACAGGAAACGTTCAGGAGATGTCCT
>NZ_JBBATF010000266.1:0-2406 GCF_040398885.1 Mycobacterium sp.
CGTAGCGCATCCACCAGATCACCGATCCGGCGACCCGCAGCGGGCCCGGGCGGGGCACGCCGCGACTCATGGGCGTTCCGCCGAAGACATCGGGTGATTCTGGCACGGCCGGCCTTCCCAGGGGAGTGTGGACTGATCGCACGGGGGGCTAGAACCAGCCCTCGCGCATCTCCAGGGTCGTGCGGTCCAGTGACTCAAGCAGATCCAGTTGCGGAGCGGTCTTGGGTAACTCGTAGTGAAAGAAATAGCGGGCAGCCTGCCGCTTGCCGTCGTAGAAGTCGCCGTGCTGCCCGTGCGCGGCCAGGACCTGTTCCAGCCACATCCAGGCGACGACGATGTGTCCGAATGCCTCCAGGTACACCACGCTGTTGGCAAGTGCGGCCTCGACGTCGCCGGAGCCGAACATCCCGGCGGTCACCGCCAGCAGGCGTTGCCAGGACGCATCGAGTTGCGCGGCCATCCCCGCGAGTTCGCCACCGCGTTTGGCGGCGGTGGCGGTCGTGTGTGCCACCGCCTCGCCCAGGGCGGCGAGATTGGCGCCGTTGCGGTAGGGCACCTTTCGGCCCAGCAGGTCCAGGCTCTGGATGCCGTGGGTGCCCTCGTGAATCGGGTTGAGCCGGTTATCCCGGTAGTGCTGTTCGACGTCGTACTCCCGGCTGTAGCCGTAGCCGCCGAGGACCTGGATTGCCAGGCTGTTGGCCTCCAGACACCACTGCGACGGCCAACTCTTGGCGACCGGGGTCAGGATGTCCAGCAGCATGGTGGCGCTGTCGCGTTCCCGGTCCGATTCCGCGCTGTGTTGCAGGTCGACCAGTTTGGCGCAGTACAGCAGCAACGCCATTCCGCCTTCGGCATAGGCTTTCTGCGCCAACAACATCCGCTTGATGTCGGGGTGATCGATGATCGGGATCTGAGGTGTGGCCGGGTCTTTGGAGGTGACGGCTCGGCCCTGCGGGCGCTGCCGGGCGTACTGAAGCGACTTGAGAAATCCGGTGTAGCCCAGCGCCACCGCGCCCATCCCGACGCCGAGGCGGGCTTCATTCATCATGGTGAACATGTAGGTGATTCCGCGGTGTGGCTCACCGACCAGATAACCGACCGCGCCGGGCTTGCCGCCGGGGGTGAAGGTGCCGTCGCCGAAATTCAACACCGTGTTGGTGATGCCACGCTGGCCCATTTTGTGGTTCAACCCGGCCAGTGCGACGTCATTTCGCGCGCCGGGGGACCCGTCGTCGTTGACGAGGTACTTCGGGACGATGAACAGCGAGATGCCCTTGGTGCCGGGCGGTCCGCCGGGAATCTTGGCCAGCACCAGATTGATGATGTTGTCGGTCATGTCGTGTTCGGCACCCGATATCCACATCTTGGATCCGAACAGCCGGTAGCTGCCGTCGGGTTGCGGTTCGGCGCGGGTGGTGATGTCGGCCAGCGACGACCCGGCCTGGGTTTCCGAGAGCGCCATGGTGCCGGAGAAGCGGCCGGCCAGCATCGGTTTGACGAAGGTGTCGATCTGTTCGGCTGTGCCGAACGTGGCGAGCAGGTTGGCGTTGGCCATGCTCAGCATCAGATATCCGGAGGTGCTGATGTTGGCGGCGGCGAACCAGGCGAAGGCGGCCTGAGCCACCGTGACCGGCAGTTGCGCGCCGCCGAGTTGCCGCCCCATCGTCATCGCGACCAGGTCGGCCTGCGCGGCCGCGTCGAGCGCCTCTTTGACCTCGGGGATGACAGTGACCCGGTGGCCGTCGAAGGTGGGTTCCTGGGCGTCGCTCTTTTTGTTGTGGTTGGCGAAGTAGCGGGTGGCCAACTGCTCGCAGAGGTCCAGCACCGCCTCGAAGGTGTCGCGCGAATGCTCGGCGAACCGCTCACGCTTGGTCAGTTCGTCGATCCGCAGCCAGTCGAACAGGAGGAAGTCCAAGTCTCGCCGGGAGATCAGCACCGACGGCATGGGCGTGCTCCTTGACGTCTGCAACCAGTGCCCACCCCGCCGGCGGCGCTGGGCGGCGGGGCTACTGGCGCGGGAGGGCGTCGATCCGGCCGTCGCCGTGGCGGTGACGATCCAGCACGGCGAACGCCCCGGCGCCGACGAAGGCGATCAGCAGGAACGCGAAGCAGAACAGCACCGCCGGTTCACCGCCGTTCTGGATGGGCAGCAACCCTTTCGGCTGATGCGCGGTGAAGTACGCGTAAGCCATCGTTCCGGAGCCGAGGATCGCGGCGATGCGGGTGAAGACCCCCAGGGCCACCAGCACACCCACGACCAGTTCGATGACGCCGGCCCACCAGTACGGCCAGGTGCCGAACGGAACCGCGCCGCCGCCCTTGGTTGCCGGCCAACCGAACAGCTTGGCGGTGCCGTGCAAGGCGAACAGGAAGCCGATCACAATCCGGAAAATCCCCAAGACGGTG
>NZ_JBBATF010000267.1:0-2400 GCF_040398885.1 Mycobacterium sp.
TCCCAGGCGGCCCGGTCGGCGACGGTGAACACGTCGACCTCGGTCCACGGCGGCACCGGGCCCTGGGTCAGGAAGCGGGGCCGCTCCAGGCCCGCGGTGACCTCGTGCAGCCGCACCCCGACCGAGACCACCTCGTCGTGCCGGGCCTCGGGGCCGCCGGCGACGTAGGTGTCGGCCCGCCAGCCCGACACCACGTAGCGGCCGTCGGTGGAGCGCACCGGCCGGGCCAGTCGCAGGCCGTCCACGAACAGCGTCTCGCGCACCTTGGCCGACCAGGCGGCGCGGGCGTGGTCGGCGATCGGGGTCAGCACGATCTCGCCGTAGCGCCAGCCGCCGTCCCAGAGCGGCTCGGGCTCGGAGTTCTTCAGACCGAACGCGGCCAGCACGTGGGCCGGCGGGCGCTCGTCGATCACATGGCCAGGGTAAGGCGTGCCGGCCGTAACGGGCCGTCAGGAACCGGCCATGTCGGGCTCGAATTGCCGCGCCCAGGCCGCGATTCCGCCTCGCAGGTGCACCACTTCGGTGACCCCGGCCCGCTTGAGGGCCGCCAGCGCCTGCGCCGAGCGCACCCCGCTCTGGCAGTACAGCACCGGGAGCCGGCCGGCCGGCAGCAGCCCCGGGCCGTCGGGCGACTCCAGAAGCGCCTTGGGAATCGACTGCGCCCCGTCGACCCGGCTGCTCTCCCATTCGGCCGGTTCGCGGACGTCGATGACGGCGACGGCCGCGCCGGAGTCCAGCAGGGCCCGCAACTCGGCCGGGGTGATGCCGGGGTCGGCGGGCCCGGGGGTGCCGCAGAGCGCCTCGTAGTCGACCAGTCCGGTGATGGCCGGGGCGGCCGGATCCTTGCGGACGGCGATGGTGCGGTAGGACATCTGCAGGGCGTCGTGGATGAGCAGCCGGCCCAGCAGCGATTCGCCGATCCCGGTGATGAGCTTGATCGCCTCGGTGCCCATCACCGAGGCGATCGACGCGCACAGCACGCCCAGCACCCCGCCCTCGGCGCAGGACGGCACCGCACCCGGCGGCGGCGGCTCGGGGTACAGGTCCCGGTAGTTCACGCCGCGCTTCTCCCCGCCGGGCCCGTCCGGGGCGTCCTCCCAGAACACCGACGCCTGACCGTGGAACCGGTGCACCGAGCCCCACACATACGGCTTGCCGGCCAGCGCCGCGGCGTCGTTGACCAGGTAGCGGGTGGCGAAGTTGTCCGTGCCGTCGATGATGAGGTCGTACTCGCCGAACAGTTCGACGGCGTTGTCGGCGGTGAGCCGGAACGGATGCGGGCGGACCTCGACCAGCGGGTTGATCTCGGCGACGGCATCCCGGGCGCTGTCGGCTTTCAGCCGGCCGACGTCGGACTGCCCGTGGATGATCTGGCGCTGCAGGTTGGATTCCTCGACGGCGTCGAAGTCGACGACGCCCAGCGTGCCCACCCCCGCGGCGGCCAGGTACAGCAGCGCCGGGGAACCGAGTCCGCCGGCCCCGACGACCAGCACGCGGGCGTTCTTGAGCCGGCGCTGGCCGTCGGCCCCGAGTTCGGGCAGCAGCAGGTGCCGGCTGTAGCGGGCGACCTCGACGGGGGTCAGCTCCGCGGCGGGTTCGACCAGCGGCGGCAGCGGCATGGCTCCATTGTGCTCATGGCCGTGCTCATGGCCGCGACGGTGTGCCCCGCATTGTCCGCCCGGCTCAGGCGATGGGGTACGGCCACGGGTTGAACCGGCAGGTCTTGCCGTCCGGCTGTACCGACTGCGGGTCGAAGCGGGAGGCGTCGTTGTCGGAGGTGGAGAACGTCTGCTGCATCATGATCGGCGCCAGCGCACCGGTGCGGTCGCACGGCTCGTGGCTGGTGTAGCCGATGGCGTGGCCGACCTCGTGATTGGTCAGGTACTGCCGATAGGACCCGATGTCGCCCTGGAACGGCATCGCCCCGCGCACCCACCGGGCCAGGTTGATGAACACCCGCGGCTCGGCGTCCGGGCCGTAGATCGGGTTGTAGCAGGACGTCTCCAGCTGGATCTCGTAGCCGCAGCCCTCCCGCACCGTGACCGGGGAGGTCAGCGAGATCCGGAAGTCCGGCTTGGCGGCGGGGTCGTCGGTCCGCTGAAAGGCGAACTGCGGGTTGTGCGTCCAGCTCTTCGGGTTGACCAGCGTCTCGGTGACCATCCGGGCGAAGCCCTCGTCGCCGCCGAACGATGAGGTGTCGATGCCGTCCTCGACCTCGACGGTGTAGGTGAACGTCTTGGCGGTGCCCTGGCCCACCTTCGGGGTGGCGCCCGGGACGATGTGCCAGGTCTTGGCGCCGGCCTCGGTGTACGGGCCGCCGGCGGGCAGCTGCCCGGTGGGCAGGCTGGCGTCGAACTCGGTCAGCCCGCGCGGCGGGGCGCCGATGATGCTGGTGCCGGC
>NZ_JBBATF010000268.1:0-2392 GCF_040398885.1 Mycobacterium sp.
CAGTTGGCCACCGCGTCACCTCTCGTCGGCCCCGATTCCAATCTCTCCCCCCCCCCCCCGCTGAATCAGTCTCGGCACGTCGTAGCCGGCTTCCTAACTTTAGCCGACAGATGCGCGACGGGAGTGCGCAACCTGCGACCCGACCGGGTTTGGGCTCGCGAGGACGGGGGTATCACCTCACAGCGCGACACGGCCGGCGAATCCCCACCGCGCAAACCCAGGAAAGTGATGACCGACCAAGCCCCGCGGTTCGCGCCCCCCGCCGCCGACGATCTGCTCGACCGCGCACACCAGGCGGATCTGGAGCCCTGGGCGCTGCTGCGGGCGGTCCGTGACTCCGCCGGCCGGGTGGTCGACTTCGTCTACCACGACATCAACCCGGTCGGCGCCCGCCGGCAGCAACGCCGCCGCGAGGACCTGATCGGCCGCAGCGTCGCCGAAACCCTGGACCACGGACTGCTGCAGACGTTCGCGCACTGCGTCGACACCGGCGAACCACTGGTTCTCGACGCCTTCGCCCTTCACGGCGGGGACCGCCGCTACGACGTGCGCGGCGCCCGGGTGCCGCCCGACTTCCTCAGCCTGTCCTGGCGCGAGGTCACCGGCCGGATCGAAGCGCTGGCCGCACTGCGGGCCAGCACCGACGCCATACTCGATCCGCAGGTGCTGATCGAACCGGTTCGCGATCCCGGTGGGCGCGTCACCGACTTCGTCTATCGGGAGGTCAACCCGGCGATGTGTGACTACCTCGGGATGCGCCGCGAGCAGTTGATCGGTCACCCACTGCTGGAGACGCTGCCCAGCCTCGACGCCTCCGGATTACTGGGCCACCTGGCGCGGTGCGCGGACACCGGTGAGCCGGTCGTGCTCGACGAGTTCCCCTACTACAACGAGTTCCTCGACTCCGTGCGGCGGTATGACATCCGCGCCGCACGCACCACGGTCGGCAAGCTCAGCCTCACCTTGCGCGACGTCACCGAACGGTTCGAGTCGGTCCGCAAGCTCGCCGAATCCGAGGAGCGCTACCGGTTGCTGCTCCTCAACTCCGGTGACGCCGTCCTCCACGTCCGAGACGGCGTTGTGGTCTGGGTCTCACCGGCCATCTACGGTGTGCTTGGCGCCCCGGCCGAGCACTGGGTCGGAACACGACTGCGCGAAGTCGTGCCGCTGGGCATGTTCGCCGACACCGAGTTCGCCGCCGACCGCTACCGGGTGCCTGCCGGCGCGCAGATCCCTGCTCTACAGCGACGGGATCTACGAGTTCTCGCGGCCGGACGGCAGCCAGCTGATCCCGACGGACTTCGCCAAGCAGTGCGCCGCGGCGGCCTCGACACCCGGATGGTCGCTGGACTCGCTCATCACGCAGATGCAGTTCCTCAGCGCCACAGGTGAATTCGATGACGACTGCTCACTGGTGCTGCTCAGTCTCGACTGACAACGCGACGCCGGGAACGCGAACGCCCACCGCCGTTGCGGCGGTGGGCGTTTGCGCGACTATCGGGTTACGCGACTATCGGGTTACTTGGCCCGCTCGAGGATCTCCACCAGTCGCCAGCGCTTGGTGGCCGACAGCGGCCGGGTCTCCATCAGCGAGACGCGGTCGCCGATACCGGCGGTGCCGTTCTCGTCGTGCGCCTTGACCTTCTTGGTGGTCCGGATGATCTTGCCGTACTTGGGGTGGCGCACGCGCGACTCGAGCTCGACGACGATGGTCTTCTCCATCTTGTCGCTGACCACGTAGCCGATCGCGGTCTTGCGGCGACCGCGCGGCTCCTCGGTAGCCGGAGTGTGCTTGGGCCCGTTGACCTTCGCCTTGGTTTCAGCCATCACGAATCCTCACCACCGGGTCCGGCGGCCAGACCCAGTTCACGTTCGCGCAGCACCGTGTAGATGCGCGCGATCTCCTGCCGAACGGCTCGGAGCCGACGGTTGTTGGCAAGCTGGCCGGTGGCCATCTGGAAGCGAAGATTGAACAGCTCTTCCTTGGACTGGCGAAGCTTGTCGATCAGATCCTGGTCGCTCAGCTCGCGCAGCTCGCCGGCTTCGGTGCCCACTGCCATCAGAACTGCTCCTCTCGGGTGACGATGCGTGCCTTGATCGGCAGCTTGTGGATCGCGCGGGTCAGCGCGGCGCGCGCGATCTCCTCGTTGGGGTAGCTCAGCTCGAAGAGCACCCGGCCGGGCTTGACGTTGGCGACCCACCATTCCGGGGAGCCCTTGCCCGAGCCCATGCGGGTTTCGGCCGGCTTCTTGGTCAGCGGACGGTCCGGGAAGATGTTGATCCAGACCTTGCCGCCGCGCTTGATGTGGCGGTTGATGGCGATACGGGCCGACTCGATCTGCCGGTTGGTGATGTAGGCGTGCTCCAGGGCCTGGATGCCGTAGTCACCGAA
>NZ_JBBATF010000269.1:0-2307 GCF_040398885.1 Mycobacterium sp.
CTGCACACCCTGATCTCCACGGTGCCCACCGCCGCCAACGCCGGCTACTACGCCGGCATCGTCGCGGAGAAGGCATTGCTGCGCCGCCTGGTCGAGGCCGGCACCCGGGTGGTGCAGTACGGCTACGCCGGTGCGGAGGGCGCCGACGTCAACGAGATCGTCGATCGCGCCCAGGCCGAGATCTACGACGTCACCGAGCGCCGCACCGCCGAGGACTTCGTTCCACTCGAGGCACTGCTGCAGCCCACCATGGACGAGATCGACGCCATCGCCTCCCAGGGCGGCATCGCCCGGGGTGTGCCAACGGGATTCACCGAACTCGACGAGGTGACCAACGGGCTGCACCCGGGTCAGATGATCGTGGTGGCGGCGCGGCCGGGTATGGGCAAGGCCCTGGCGTTGGATACCCCGCTGCCGACCCCGACCGGTTGGACGACGATGGGCGAGGTGGCCGTCGGCGACTGGCTGATCGGTGCGGACGGGATGCCGACCCGAGTGGTCGCCGCGACCGAGGTGATGGTCGGACGCCCTTGCTACGAGGTTGAGTTCTCCGACGGCTCGGTGATTGTCGCGGACGCGGAGCATCAGTGGCCGACGCTGCGCGGCATCGTCATCACCGCGCAGTTGCAGATCGGGACGGACGTCGTTTCGGCAGTGGGGGCTCGTCAGCTCGTCGGCGCGGGGGCACCGGCTGCGGTCTCCCGGCAATTCGGAATCGCTGATGTGCGAACGATTCCCAGCGTGCCGGTCCGGTGCGTCGAGGTCGACAACGACGACCATCTCTATCTGGCCGGCCGCGCCATGATTCCGACGCACAACTCCACTCTCGGCCTGGACTTCCTGCGTTCCTGCTCCATCAAGAACCGGCTTTCCAGCGTGGTGTTCTCCCTGGAAATGAGCAAGTCCGAGATCGTCATGCGACTGCTCTCGGCGGAAGCAAAGATCAAGCTGGCCGATATGCGCTCGGGCCGGATGAGCGACGACGACTGGACGCGGCTGGCCCGTCGGATGAGTGAGATCAGCGAAGCGCCTTTGTATATCGACGATTCGCCGAACCTGACCATGATGGAGATCCGCGCAAAGGCCCGCCGGCTCAAGCAGAAGTCCGATTTGCGGCTGGTGGTCATCGACTACCTGCAGTTGATGACCTCCGGCAAGAAGGTGGAGTCCCGACAGCAGGAAGTTTCCGAATTCTCCCGGCAGCTAAAGCTTTTGGCCAAGGAGTTGGAGGTTCCGGTGGTCGCGATGAGCCAGCTGAACCGCGGCCCGGAGCAGCGCACCGACAAGAAGCCGATGCTGGCCGACCTCCGCGAGTCCGGTGCCATCGAGCAGGATGCGGATATGGTGATCCTGCTGCACCGGCCGGACGCCTTCGAGCGGGATGACCCCCGGGGCGGCGAAGCGGATCTCATTCTGGCCAAGCACCGCAACGGTCCGACGAAGACGGTGACGGTGGCGCACCAGCTGCATCTGTCGCGGTTCACGAATATGGCGAGGCAATAGCAGCAGCAGCTGCTGCATAGTATGTATGTTCTCATTCTGAATGTCGTCGTCTCAATTGAAATGTCATACCGATGGCATTTGCGACATTTCGGTGAGAAGACGATGTAGAGCTGGCACTGATCTTGGTGGTTGGCGGCTTTGGTCGGGAGTACCAACGAGCCCGCTGACCGCTGCGCTCTACAGCGCGGTCGGGGGCGTCAGCGAGAGCGCGCCCTGGGTGAGTTCGTCGAGAAACTCCCCAGCGGCGTCGATATAGGTGTCGACGTCGGCCTCGGTGATGGCATACGACACCGACGGGCCAGCAGTGGCGATGGAGTCCCAGATACCGCGGTTGAGCAGAAAGACCTTGCGGGCGTCGGCGAGGGGCAGGACGAGCGAGGCGAAGCTCTCCGCACCGGTGCGAGGGGCCTGGGGGGTGAGGCGGAACTGGATACGCCCGCCGAGCCGGTCGATGGTCCACGGCAGGCCGACCCGGTCGATCTCGCGCTGGAGTCCGCTCTGCAGCCGCTGACCGAGGGCATCGACGCGCCGGCCCGCGTTGGGGGTGAAGACCTCGGCGAGCCCGACCCGCGCCGCAGCCATGGACAGTGCATTGCCGTAGAGGGTGCCGCCGACGGCGAGACCGTGGGCGTCACCGGTGTCGAGCAGGCCGGGGTCGTGGTCACGGTTCGCGGTGACGATGTCGGCGATGGCGTCGGTCATCCCGATCACGCCGATTGGGACGCCGCCGCCGATTCCCTTGCCGCCGGTGAGCATGTCGGGCTTGAGGCCGAACGCGATCGTGCCGCCGCCGTGGACGGCGAA
>NZ_JBBATF010000270.1:0-2290 GCF_040398885.1 Mycobacterium sp.
GAATCCCAGATGCTATAAACAACGGGCTTAGCCCAAGCCGCAATGGTCTTGGCCTCGGCCAAAGTGGCATTGGTACTGGCAGTCACGGTGCCCGCCCCGATCACCATGGCGATGTTGCTGGCGGCCAGGTTGGCCGCGGTATCACGGATGTTGTATGTATTGGCACCCGTGTTCTTGAAGCCCTCAATCACGATGGCCTGGGCCACCGTGGCGGAGTCGGTGGCCGTAATCGTGGTGGCACCATTGCCGATGGCCGCGGGGGCTGCCGCCAGGTTGGCGGCGGTGTCGAGAAGGGAGTAGCTCTGGCTGCCGCTGTTACCGCCATTCCGGATGTTGATGGCCTCTGCCACCGACACCGTTCCGGTGGCGCTGATGTTTACCGCCTCAGTGCGGGCGCCGGAAGTGGCCGCATTGATCGAGGCCGCCGTGTCGCTGAGGCTATAAACAATCGGCTTGCTGAATCCGGCCAGGGTATTGGCCTGGTCGGCGGTGGCCGACCCGCTGGCCGTCACGGTGACGGCTTCGCCCAGCACCGCATCGGAGCTGGTGATCAGGTTGGCCGGCGTGTCGCTGATGTTGAACGTGATCGGCGTACTGAAGCCAGCCAGGGTGGTGCCCTCCGCCACGGAGGCAGCGGTGCTGGCCGTTACTCCTAAAGGAGCCAGGCTCAAGACGGCTTCTGTGCTTGTTACCAGGTTGGCGGCCGTATCTCCGATACTCCAGGGTGTTGAGCGAGCGGAAAGGGTGGTGGCCTGCTCCAGCGTGGGAACGCTGCTCACAACCTTGGTGGCTTTGCCCAGGAAGGCATCGGTGCTGGCGATCAGGTTCGCCGGCGTGTCGCTGATGGTGTAGCTGTTGGTGCCGCTGTTGGTGGCGTTATCAATCGTGGTGGCACCCGCCACCGTCACCGTGCCGGAGGACACGCTGATGTTGACCGCTTCGTTGCGCGCCGCATTGCCGGCAGAGGTCGTGTCACTGGTGAGGTTGGAGGCCGAATCGCTGATGTTAAAAACAACGGCCTTGCTCCAGGCCGCCAGCGTCTTGGCATCGGCAAAGCTGGCAGCGGTGCTGGCCGTCACGGTGCCCGCCTTCGACAGCACCGTGTTGTTGCTGGAAACAAGGTTGGCGACCGTGTCGGTGATGTTGTAGGTGTTGGCGCCGGGATTGGTGAAGGCTTCGATGGCGGTGGCCTGCACCAGGGTGGCGGCGGTGGTGGCGGTGATCGTGCCGGCACCATTGCCGATGGCCGTGGTTGCCGCCGCCAGATTCGCCGCCGTGTCGCTGAGGTTGTAGGTGTTGGTGCCGGTGTTGGCGGCCCTGATCGAGGCGGCCTCGGCCACCGTGGAGGTGCCGCCCAGGGTGACCGTTTCAGTGCCGAGGCCGCTGAAGCCAGCGGTGGTGTAAGTGGTGATCACATCCGCCGGCGTGCCCGTGATCGCCGTCACGGTGCTGGCATTGATCGTGCCGCTGGTCTTGAGATTCAGGGTATTGAGATCGATGGCCGCCGCGCTGGTGTCGCTGAGCGTGACCGCTTGATTGCTCAGGCCGCTGATGCCTGGGCTGTTAAACGCCGTGAGGGCACCGGCCACCGTGCCCGTCACCGTGGTGACGGAGGTGGCATTGATCGTGCCGCTGGTGTTGAGATCCAGCGCGTTGAGATCCGTGGCCGCCGCCGTGCCAGTCAGCGTGGCCGCCACACTGCCCAGCCCGCTGATCCAGCTGCCGTTGTAGGCCGTGAGGGCATCCGCTGCTGTGCCCGTCACAGTCGACACAGAAGAAGCATCAATCGTGACGCTGGTCTTGCCATTGAGCGCATTGAGGTCCGTGGCCGCCGCCGTGCCACTCAGGCTGACCGTTTCATTGCCCAGCCCGCTGATCCCGTTGCTGTTGTAGGCGGTGAGCACCTCGGCCGCCGTGCCCGTCATCGACGCCACGGTGGCGGCATTCACGACCAACGTGGTCTTGCTATCCAGTGTGTTCAAGGCACTGGCGGTTGCCGTGGTGTCAGCCAGGGCGATCGAGTAGGCATTGCCCGTTCCCGCAAGGGTGGCGAGGGTCGCGAGATCGTCTTGGCTGATCGTGGCAGTCACCACATTCGTGGTGTAGCCATCCACGCTGTTGGCATCCGCCACGCTGGTGCTGCCATTCAGCGTGACCGTTTCATTGCCCAGGCCACTGAAGCCAGCGGTGGTGTAAGTGGTGATCACATCCGCCGCCGTGCCCGTGATCGCCGCAACGGTGGTGGCATTGATCGTGCCGCTGGTCTTGAGATTCAGGGCATTGAGATCCG
>NZ_JBBATF010000271.1:0-2290 GCF_040398885.1 Mycobacterium sp.
AACGGCGGCCAGGGCGGCAGCGGCGGGGCCGGCGGCAACGGCGGCAACGGTGCGGCCGGTGGCGCAGGTGGCGCTGGAGGGGCCGGCGGCGACGGCATCTTCAACGGTGGCGGCCTGAGCTCCCCGACCCGGACCCTGGCGATCGGCGGCAACGGCGGAACCGGCGGCACCGGCGGAACCGGCGGGGCCGGTGGCAATGCCGGCCTGGGCGGTCAGGCCGGTGCGGGCGGTCAGGCGACCAACGGCACCAGCGGGGCCGGCGGCACGGCCGGCCTGGACGGCCTGAAGGGCACCGGCGGCGCCGGCGGAACCGGCGGCACCGGTGGGACCGGCGGCAAGGCCATCTACGAGAGCGGCACCGGCATCGCCCAGCAGGGCACCGCCGGCGCCACCGGCGGCACCGGCGCGGCCGGGGCCGACGGCACCGGCCGCTAAGCGCCACAGGAAACGAATCGGCCCCCTCCAAGGAGGGGGCCGATTCGTTGGTGTGCGGGCGGAGGGACTCGAACCCACACGCTCTCTCGAGCAATGGCACCTAAAGCCATCGCGTCTGCCATTTCGCCACGCCCGCAAGCTTCCGGATTCTATCGCTCCACAGGTCTGAGGCTGTCAGTCCAGCAAGCTACGTTGGCCTGAGAACGACGGGAGGCCGGATGGGCACCGCAGAGGATTTGCTGAGGTGCGGCGTCCCGAGTCTCGGGTACCACTTCACGAACTATTCCGAAGATATCCTGGCCATCTTTACGCAAACACTCGATCGCCATCTATCGCAAAGCTGCAACTGCGCGACTTGATGAATTCATCGGGCCAAAAACCTGAACAAGAAGCCCGATGAACCCCACGGTACCGTCATGGTGTGCCTGTGCCCCGCCGCCGCCGCATCGCGCTGATCGCGCTGGTGATCGTCGCGGCCGCCGGTTGCCTGGCGTTGGGCTGGTGGCAGTGGAACCGCTGGGAGTCCGGTTCCGGCAGCTTTCAGAATCTCGGCTACGCCCTGCAGTGGCCGCTCTTCGCGGCGTTCTGCGTGTACGCCTACCGCAAATTCATCCAGTTGGAAGAACAGCCGACCGACCAGCCGGATCAGGCCACCCCCAACCAACTTCCCGAGGGCCTGCTGCCCGAAAGGCCCGCCGCGGCGGCCCCAACCCGGGACCCCGTGCTCCGCGAGTACAACGCCTACCTCGCCGATCTGGCCAAGTCCGACAACGACAGCAGCGATTCCGACCAGAAAAGGACCACCGCATGACCGACACCCCGCCGATCACCCCGGTGGAGAAGATCCGTTCCGCGCTGAACGGCTACCGGGTGATGGCCTGGATGACCGGCATCTGGCTAATCGCTCTGGTCTACGAAATGGTGCTCAAGTACATCGTCAAGGTGGACAACCCGCCCAACTGGATCGGCGTCGTGCACGGCTGGGTCTACTTCGTCTACCTGCTGTTCACCGCCAACCTCGCAGTAAAGGTGCGCTGGCCGATCGCCAAGACGATCGGCGTCCTGCTGGCCGGCACCGTCCCGTTGCTGGGCATCATCGTCGAGCAGGTGCAGACCCGCGAGGTCCGGGAGCG
This sequence comes from Mycobacterium sp., assembly GCF_040398885.1. GTDB lineage: Bacteria > Actinomycetota > Actinomycetes > Mycobacteriales > Mycobacteriaceae > Mycobacterium. The sequence continues at coordinate 1,569 of NZ_JBBATF010000271.1, forward strand.
GTTCAACCTGTAGTCAGCAGGTCGTAAACTCCTTACCTTTCAGCGCATAGGCCTAAATCGGAACGCCCAACCGGCTACGGTCCAAAGGTTATCCCGAGACTCTGAAAGGACCGCCGATGGCCACCTTCAACTCTTTGCCGCGCACGCATTCCGATCGTTGTGTGGGCCGGGTGGGCGCGTTGGCGGTGGCGTTGGGGATCGGTGCGGCCGTGGTGGCCATGCCGACGGTGGCGTTGGCGGATACGACGGGTTCTGCGGGTTCGACGGGCTCGGCGGATGAGAGCACCTCGACGACCCGGAGTGCGCCGCGCTCGTCGTCGCATTCCGGTGCCCGCGGGGGTGGGGCGTCGGGGTCCGATAGCGATACCACCGGCGCGACCACGGGCTCGCGGCGCGGCTCGGCGGGCCGGTCCGGCGCTGGTGGGCAGGTGTCCCCGGCGCCCGCTGAGAGCCGACCGGCCCCGGCTGAGGTGGTCGGGGGGAATCCGCGGCAGAATGATTCCGCCCCCGCGGCCGCGCCGGAACCGGCTACGGCCCCGGCGGGCGGGCCGGTCACGGGGCCGGTCTCGGAGCCGGTGGTCGGTGCGGCCCCGGTCCCGGTCCGGGCCTCGCGGGGCCTGACCGTGGAGGCTCCGGCGCCGGCGGCGGCGGTCGCGGCGCCGGCGGCCACTCAGAATGATCATGAGTCCCTGGTCGCGGCGGCTGTGCCGGCCGCGCGGGTC
>NZ_JBBATF010000272.1:0-2280 GCF_040398885.1 Mycobacterium sp.
TTGTCCTCGACGGCGTTGATGGCGACGGCGTCCATGAACTCCAGCATCGAGGGCCGGATCTTGGCGGTGATCTCGACCACCGAACCGGCGGCGGCCTCCACCGAGTCGAAGGTGGCCACCACGGTCGCCGTCGTGCGCTGCGGTGGCAGTAGTCGCAGGGTCGCTTCGGTGACCACCCCGAGGGTGCCCTCGCTGCCGACGAACAGCTTGACCAGGCTGAGCCCGGCGACGTCCTTGAGGCGAGGGCCCCCGAGGCGCACCGCGGTGCCGTCGGCAAGGACGACCTGCAGGCCCAGCACGTAATCGGTTGTCACGCCGTACTTCACGCAGCACAGGCCGCCGGCGTTGGTGGCGACGTTTCCGCCGATGCTGCAGATCTCGTAGGACGACGGGTCCGGGGGATACCAGAGTCCGTACTCGGCGACGGCTTTCTTGACCTCGGCGTTGAGCAGGCCCGGTTGCACGACGGCGGTGCGGGTGATCGGGTCGACGGTGATCTCGCGCATCTTCTCCGTCGAGAGCACGATGCCGCCGTCCAGGGCGGTCGACCCACCGGACAGCCCGGTGCCCATCCCGCGCGGCACCACCGGCACCCGGTGGGCACTGGCCCAGCGCAGAACCGCCTGCACTTCTTCGGTTTTCGTCGGCCGCACCACGGCCAGCGGGATCCCGGCGGCCGGATCCATCGCCCGGTCGTGGCGGTAGGAGCCGAGGATGTCGGGATCGGTGACGAGCACGCCCTCCCCGAGTTCGGCCGCCAGACTCGCCAGATCCGTCACCTCAACATTGTATGAGTGCGCGTTCGGCGACCCGTCTTCCAGGAGCCCGCGTTCGGCGACCCGTCTTCTAGGAGCCCGCGTTCGGCGACCCGTCGAGTTCCCGCAACGCCGGGAGCCACGGGCATACCAGGGCGACCACCAGGATCGGCGCCGCCAGTGCCACGAAGGCGACCCGCAGTCCGAAGGCGTCGATCAGCGGCCCGGCCAGCATGAAACCCAGCGGCCCCGAGGCGTAGGCCATCGACGTCATCACCCCCACCACCCTGCCGCGCAGGCTCTCCGGGGTCAGGGTCAGCATGACCGAGTTGTAGATCGGCCCGATCGGGCCGTACACCAGACCGATGACGGCGGCCAGCACCAGGATGACCGGCAGCGGCGGCAGCGTCGCGATCACCAGGATCGCCACCCCGTAGGTGAGCACGGCGGTCAGCACGGTCGCCCGCTTGCTCACCACGCGGGACAGCACCGACCAGCTCAGCGCGCCGACCAGCCCGCCGATCGACAGCGCCATCAACACCCAGCCCAGTTGGGCCGGTTCGTTTCGGTCGGAGAAGTACTTCGGGAACAGCACGCTCTCCATCGGCAGGTACAAGCCGATCAGCGCGAGGTCGATCAGGCCCAGTGTGCGCAGCACCCGGTTGTTCCAGACGAACCGCAGACCCTCCATCATCCCGGTCAGCACGCTCTCGGGCCGCTGCTCCGGGTCGGGCTGGTCCGCCCCCTCCAGCCTCAGCACCGCCATCGTCAGAATCGAGCAACCGAAGGCCGCGGCGGTCACCCACATGGTGTTCACTCCGCCGATGGTCGCGATCAGCACGCCGCCGACGCCGGGGCCGGTGAGGTAGCCCAGGTTGAAGCCGGCCTCGTAGAAGCTGTTCGCCTGGTCGATGGACCAGCCCGCGCGCTGTGCCGCCTCGGGCAGCATGGACCGTCGGGCCGTGAGGCCGGCCGGGTCGAAGAACGCCCCCAGGGCCGCCAGCGCGGAGAGCACGACGATGTTGAGTGCGTCCACACCGACGAAGTGGGCCAGGACCGGGATGGCCGCCAGCGAGACCGCCGACAGGGTGTCGGCCAGCATGGCGACCCGGCGCCGGCCGAGGAAATCGACTGCGCTGCCGGAGATCAGGGTGGCCAGCAGCAGGGGCAGGGTCGCCGCGCCGGCCACCACCGAGGCGTCGGTCGCGCTGCCGGTGCGCTGCAGCACCAGCCAGGGGAAGGCGACCATCGAGATGCCGTTGGCGGCCGCGGCGAGGAACGCTGAGGCGAGAATCAGCAGCCCCGGCCCGCGGGAGGTGGTCATTGCAGGCAGCATAGATTCCGTGACGCGCCGACCCCACCCCCGAACCGGCCGGCAGTTCGACTCCCCGGTTCCGCCGGGCACCGGCTGGCCGGGCGACTCCGCCGCCGCGGCCACGCCCGTCGCCCGCGATGCGGCCGAGGTCGGCCGGCTGGCCGCCGCCGCGCCGGATCTGCGCGCCCTCGGCGCCGAGGTCAGCGTGTG
>NZ_JBBATF010000273.1:0-2248 GCF_040398885.1 Mycobacterium sp.
GGCTTATGAGGAGCCAGCACCCCCGTCCCCTCAGCAGGTGTACGAGGAAGTGGGCGGCCCCCGCGACGGTCGGACCCTCGTCGCGGGAGCCCACGTTGACCCAGAGACCCACCGACGCCGACCGCACCGAGGGCACCTTTTCGGTGACCACGCGCAGGCCGCCCGGCAGGACGGTGCGCCGGACGGTGTCTCTAGCTGTCAGCGGTCGCGGCATCTGCCGGTGCCGGTGCAGCGTCGCCCGCGGCCGCGTCGGTGTCGTCGCCGACCGGGACCAGGGAGATCTTGCCCCGGTTGTCGATGTCGGCGATCTCCACTCGCAGCTTGTCGCCGACCTTGACCACGTCCTCCACCTTGGCGACCCGCTTGCCGCGGCCCAGCTTGGAGATGTGCACCAGGCCGTCGCGGCCCGGCAGCAGCGACACGAACGCGCCGAAATCGGTTGTCTTGACGACGGTTCCGAGGAACCGCTCCCCGATCTTGGGCAGCTGCGGGTTGGCGATCGCGTTGATCCGGTCGATCGCCGCCTGGGCCGACGGTCCGTCGGTGGCGCCGACGAACACCGTGCCGTCGTCCTCGATGGAGATCGAGGCGCCGGTCTCCTCGGTGATGGCGTTGATCATCTTGCCCTTGGGCCCGATGACCTCGCCGATCTTGTCGACCGGGATCTTGATGGCGGTGACGCGCGGGGCGTACGGGCTCATCTCGTCGGGCGCGTCGATGGCCTCGGCCATCACCTCCAGGATGGTCATCCGGGCGTCCTTGGCCTGGGCCAGGGCGTCGGCCAGGACCTTCGACGGGATGCCGTCGAGTTTGGTGTCCAACTGCAGGGCGGTGACGAACTCCTTGGTGCCGGCGACCTTGAAGTCCATGTCGCCGAAGGCGTCCTCGGCGCCGAGGATGTCGGTCAGCGCGACGTAGCGGGTCTCGCCGTTGACCTCGTCGGACACCAGTCCCATGGCGATGCCGGCCACCGGGGCCTTGAGCGGCACACCGGCGTTGAGCAGCGACAGGGTGGAGGCGCACACCGAGCCCATCGAGGTGGAACCGTTGGAGCCCAGGGCTTCGGAGACCTGGCGGATGGCGTAGGGGAACTCCTCGACGCTGGGCAGCACCGGCATCAGCGCGCGCTCGGCCAGCGCGCCGTGGCCGATCTCGCGGCGCTTGGGCGAGCCGACGCGGCCGGTCTCACCGGTGGAGTACGGCGGGAAGTTGTAGTGGTGCATGTAGCGCTTGGACTTCTCCGGGCCGAGCGAGTCGATCTGCTGGGCCATCTTGACCATGTCCAGGGTGGTGACACCCATGATCTGGGTCTCGCCGCGCTCGAACAGCGCACTGCCGTGGGCGCGCGGGATCACCGCGACCTCGGCGGACAGCGCCCGGATGTCGGTGATGCCGCGGCCGTCGATGCGGAAGTGGTCGGTCAGGATCCGCTGGCGGACAAGCTTTTTGGTCAGCGAACGGTAGGCCGCGCCGATCTCCTTCTCCCGGCCGGCGAAGGCCTCGCCGAGCTTGCCGAGCACCTCGTTCTTGATCTCGTCGGTGCGGTCGTTGCGCTCCTGCTTGCCGGCGATCTGCAGAGCCCGCGACAGCGACTCTCCGGCCGCGTCGGCGACGGCGGTGTAGACGTCGTCGGCGTAGTCCGGGAACACCGGGTAGTCGGCGGTCTCCTTGGCGGCCTTCTCGGCCAGCGCGCTCTGCGCCGCGCACAGGGCGGCGATGAACGGCTTGGCCGCCTCCAGACCCTCGGCCACCACGGCCTCGGTCGGCGCCTGGGCGCCGCCGGCGACCAGTTCGATGACCTTGTCGGTGGCCTCCGCCTCGACCATCATGATCGCGACGTCGCCGCCGTGCACCACGCGGCCGGCGACGACCATGTCGAACACCGCGTCCTCGAGTTGCTCGACGGTCGGGAAGGCGACCCACTGGGTGCCGATCAGGGCGACGCGGACGCCGCCGACCGGACCCGAGAACGGCAGGCCGGCGATCTGGGTGGACGCCGACGCGGCGTTGATCGCCAGCACGTCGTAGAGGTCGTCGGGATTCAGGCTCAGGATGGTGACCACGACCTGGATCTCGTTGCGCAGGCCGGAGACGAAGGTCGGGCGCAGCGGCCGGTCGATGAGCCGGCAGGTCAGGATCGCGTCGGTGGAGGGGCGGCCCTCGCGGCGGAAGAACGACCCGGGGATGCGCCCGGCGGCGTACATCCGCTCCTCGACGTCGATGGTCAGCGGGAAGAAGTCGAAGTGTT
>NZ_JBBATF010000274.1:0-2237 GCF_040398885.1 Mycobacterium sp.
GAGCGATGAGGGCCTTTCGGCGCGCGACTGCTGCGGCCTGCGCCCTGGTAGTGCTGGCTGGCAGCGGTTGCGCGAACCGGACCGCGCCGGCCGGTGAGATTCCGGCCTGGGGCCACGAGAGCGTGCGATTCCTGGGGCCCGCCGACGAGTTGGGCGAGGGCGGCCTGCTCGACGCCATGGGCCGGCGCAGTTCGGTGCGCGACCGTTCCGGTGAGCCGATCAGCGACCGGCAGTTCGCGGCGCTGCTGTGGTCGGCGCAAGGGGTGTCCGCGCCGTCGGGCGCACGCACCGTCCCCTCGGCGGGCGCGCTATATCCGCTGGAAACCTACGTCCTCACCCCACAACAAGTCTTGCGCTACATCCCCCGGACGGCCTCCGTCGAGGTCCGCACCGACGCGCAGGCCAAGGCCGCTGTGGCACAGGCGATCTCTGGGACACCTGCCTCGCGGGCCTACGCCATCGTCGTGATCACCGGGGTACCGGGCCGGATCACCGGTAAGTACGACGAGCGCGGCATCCGCTACATGTGGATGGAAGCCGGACACGCGGCGCAGAACCTCCTGCTGGCCGCCGCGATGGGTCTGGGGCGCGTGACGATCGGTGCCTTCGACGACGCCGGGGCCGCCAGCGCATTGACGCTGTCAGAAAGGGAGATCCCGCTCTACCTGATCCCGGACGGGCTCCCCGGGTGATAGGGCCGGCCCTTCTCGCCGACGCGGTGTTGGCGTTCCACGGCGTGTTCATCGCGTGGGCGGCGCTGGGCGGGCTGGCCGTGTGGCGGCGGCCCCGACTGGCGGTGCTGCACCTGCCCGCGCTGGCGTGGGCGGTGTGGATCGAGACCTCCGGCCGGACCTGCCCGCTGACCCCGCTGGAGAACTCGCTGCGCCGCGCCGCCGGCCAGGCCGGGTACAGCGGCGGCTTCGTCGACCACTACCTCGGCCCGGTCATCTACCCCGCCGGGCTGACCCGCGAGGGCCAGTGGCTCATCGCCGGAGGCCTCGCGCTGTTCAACGCGGTGGTCTACGGACTGCTGATCCGGCGGCTCAGAGCTCTAGGGTCGGCAACTTCTTGCCGTTCTTCCAGTACTTGAGCAGGTTCCCGGCCAGCTCCCCGTAAGCCAGCGCGCCTTTGTTCTTCCTGCCCGACAGCGCCGACGAACCCGAGGCGCTGGCCTCGGCGAACCGCACGGTGCGCGGGATCGGCGGGCTCAGCACCGGCAGGTCGTAGCGGTCGGCGACGTCGAAGAGCACGTCGCGGCTGTGGGTGGTGCGCGAGTCGAACAGCGTCGGCAGCGCACCGAGCAGCGTCAGCTTCGGGTTGGTGATCTGCTGGACGTCGGCGACGGTGCGCAGGAACTGGCCGACACCTCGGTGCGCCAGCGTCTCGCACTGCAGCGGCACGATCACGTCGTCGGCGGCGGTCAGGCCGTTGAGGGTCAGCACGCCCAGCGACGGCGGGCAGTCGATGACCACCACGTCGAAGCCGTGGTCGGGGGAGGCGTCCAGCTTCTCCAGCGCCCGCTTGAGCGCGTACTCCCGGCCGGCCCGCATCAGCAGCATGGCCTCCGCGCCGGCCAGGTCGATGTTGGCCGGCAGCAGACTCATCCCTTCCGGGGTGGTCACCAGCGCCGCTTCGGGCGCGACCTCGCCGAGGAGGACCTCGTGCACCGACACCGGCAGCTTGTCGGGGTCGGTGCCCAGCGAAAAGGACAGACATCCCTGCGGGTCGAGGTCGACGAGCAGCACCCGTCTGCCCTCCCGCACGAACGCCGCACCCAGCGAGGCGACCGTCGTCGTCTTCGCCACCCCACCCTTTTGATTGGCCACTGCCAGTACTCTCACGCCGACCATCCTCTCAGGTGGGGCAGAATCACTCGACGTGAGTGTCGGTGAGCATCGGTTGGTCCTACTCCGGCACGGCGAGACGGAGTGGTCCCGGGACCGCAAACACACCAGCCACACCGACCTGGACCTGACCGAAATCGGCCGTCGACAGGCCGAACTGGCAGCCATCACGCTGGCGCGGCTGGACCTGGACGAGCCGCTGGTCGTCAGCAGCCCCCGCAGGCGGGCGGTGGCCACCGCCGAGTTGGCCGGCCTGACCGTCGACGAGATCTCCCCGCTGCTGGTCGAGTGGGACTACGGCGACTACGAGGGCCTGACCACCCACCAGATCCGCACCCGGACGCCGGGGTGGCTGTTGTGGACCTACGGCTGCCCGGGCGGGGAGAGCGTGGA
>NZ_JBBATF010000275.1:0-2204 GCF_040398885.1 Mycobacterium sp.
ACCCGGTGTACTTGGCGGCGGTGCGCGCCGAAGCCGGCAGCAGCACGATGACGGAGGCTCCGATCATCGGCAGCGCCCACAGGACGCTCAGCCACGGAAAGCTCGTCACGGGTTCACCTCCACATCGCCGCGACGAGCACCGCGCCGGTCAACAGTCCGGCGCCGGCGAGGATGGACAGCGCATAGGTGCGGGCGAACCCGGTCTGCAGACCGCGAAGCCCGTCGGAGAACCGCCGGACCAGCGCGGCCAGGCCGTCCACCCCGCCGTCGACCACCTTGTCGTCCACCACGACCATCGCCCGGGTCACCTGCCGGCCGCCGCGCATGAACACCGCCTCGTTGACCGCGTCGCCGTAGAGGTCGCGCCGGGCCGCGACGGTCAGTGCCGAGACGTCCTGCGGCGCGGTCTGCGGCACCCCGGCGGAGTACTTGCGCCAGGCGATCGCCACCCCGACGCCCACCGCCGCCAGCGCCAGGGCCGTGGTCACCCACACCGGCATCGCGTGCTCGGCCTCATGGCTCCCCACGACGGGTTCCAGCCAGTTCTGCAGGGTGTGGCCCAGTGTCAGCACCGCCCCGGCGCCGACTGAGCCGATCGCCAGCACGATCATCGGCAGCGTCATGACCGCCGGGGACTCGTGCGGGTGGGTGCCCGCCCAGCGGCGCTCGCCGAAGAAGGTCAGCAGCATCACCCGCGTCATGTAGAACGCGGTGATCGCCGCACCCAGCAGTGCCGCCCCGCCGAGCAGCCAGCCCTTCAAACCGCCGGCGTTGAAAGCGGTCTCGATGATGGCGTCCTTGGAGAAGAACCCGGAGAACGGCGGCACGCCGATGATGGCCAGATACCCCAGTCCGAAGGTGGCGTAGGTGATCGGCAGCAGGGTCCGCAGGCCGCCGTAGCGCCGCATGTCGGTCTCGTCGTCCATGGCGTGCATCACCGAACCGGCGCCCAGGAACAGCCCCGCCTTGAAGAAGCCGTGGGTGAGCAGGTGCAGGATGGCCACCGCGTAGCCGGCCGGCCCGAGTCCGGCGGCCAGCACCATGTACCCGATCTGGCTCATGGTGGAGGCGGCCAGTGCCTTCTTGATGTCGTCCTTGGCGCAGCCGATCACCGCCCCGAACAGCATGGTCACCGCGCCGACGATCACGACGCCGGTCTGGGCGGCCGGGGCGAGGTCGAACACCGGCCCGGACCGCACGATCAGGTACACCCCCGCGGTCACCATGGTGGCGGCGTGGATCAGCGCCGAGACCGGGGTGGGGCCCTCCATGGCGTCGCCGAGCCAGGACTGCAACGGCACCTGCGCGCTCTTGCCGCACGCGCCCAGCAGCAACAGCAGGCCGACGGCGTTGAGGGTGCCGTTGCCCATCTGCGGCGCGGCAGCGAACACCTCTGCGAAGCCGACCGATCCCACGGTGGCGAACAGCACCATCAGCGCGACGGCCAGGCCCATGTCGCCGACCCGGTTGACGATGAAGGCCTTCTTGGCGGCCGCCGCCGCGCTGGGCTTGTGGGACCAGAACCCGATGAGCAGGTAGGAGGCCAGGCCCACACCTTCCCAGCCGGTGTAGAGACCGAGGTAGTTGTCAGCCAGCACCAGCAGCAGCATCGCCGCGACGAACAGGTTCAGGTAGGCGAAAAACCTTCTGCGATCGGGGTCGTGGGCCATGTAGCCGATCGAGTAGAGGTGGATCAGCGCGCCCACGCCGGTGATCAGCAGCACGAAACACACCGACAACGCGTCCAGTTGCAGCCCGAAGTCCACCTTCAGCGCCCCGACCGGAACCCAGGAGAACAGCGTCTCGTGCACCACCCGGTCCTCGGCCGGAAGACCGAGCAGGTGGGTGAAAAGTGCTGCGCCGCAGACGAACGAGCCGATCACCGTCGCGCAACCCAGCAGGTGCCCCCAGGCGTCGGTGGCCCGGCCGCCGAGCAACAGGACCACCGCCCCGGCCAGGGGCAGCGCGATAGTCAGCCACAGCATCGTCGTCATGGGGTCAATGCCTCAGCAGATGGGACTCGTCGACGTCGGCATTGCGACGGGTGCGGAAGATGGCGACGATGATGGCCAGCCCGACCACCACCTCGCAGGCGGCGACGACCATGGTGAAGAACGCCACGGCCTGGCCATCGAGTTGGCCGTGCATCCGGGCGAAGGTGACGAAGGCGAGGTTGCCGGCGTTGAGCATCAACTCCACGCACA
>NZ_JBBATF010000276.1:0-2147 GCF_040398885.1 Mycobacterium sp.
GTTCGCCGACGCCCACCGGCGCGCCTGGCAGTGGGCCGAGGGCACCGGTTGGTCGCCGGGACCGGTCAGATGACCGGAGCGCCGGGATCGCCGGCCGGGACCCCGGCGGGCGGCGTTGCGGCCGGCGCGCCGAGCGCATTGCTCAGGGGGGCGCCGCAGTTCATCGCGCCGTGGTCGGGATCGTCGCTGGCCGGCGTCAACCGCGGGCTGATGAACTGGTCGGCCTGCACCACGAGCCGGTCGTCCACCAGGATCTCGCAGTGCAGGTTGGCCGAGTAGGGCCACTGAATGGAGATCCGCATCCCCGCCTGGTCGGGGTCGGTGAGGACCGCGGTGGTCTCGAATATCCGGCCGGGCAGCATGGTCGGGTCGGTGCTGTTGACCTGGGTGTCGTTGATCCGGTAGGTGATCAGCGCGCCGCGGGCCAGGCCGTCGACCCGGGCCCGGTAGGTCACGTTGTGCTGCAGCGACTGCTGCGCGGCCGGCAGCGGCCGGGGTGGCTGCGGTGTCGGGGTGAGGTGGTCATCGGCGGCGGCGACAGCCGAAGGCAGCAGCGCCATCGCCGCAACGGCACCAGCGGTCACCCGGCGTCCCATCCGTCCCACGCGGGCAGCCTACGCCTGGTCGGGGGCTCCCCGCCAACTCAGATCCATTCCGGCCCCGGCCAGCCAGGCATTCAGGTCGTGGCCGTGCGCCGCCAGGCCGTCGACCGCGCGGATCGCGGAATGCAGGGCCTGCCCGGCGGTCCCGGAACTCAGCAGGCCGAGGCGGTGGGCCTCGAGCAGTTCGTCGAGGTCGACCAGTTCCGCGCTCCGCCCGGTGCGGACCACGAGGTCCAGGTAGTGGTCCTCGGCATGCCAGTGCCGCGGGCCGGGGTGGATCGCGGCCACGTCGAGGTAGTAGTCCTGATCGCGGGCGTAGCCGGGGTTGAAGTGAAAAACGTTGGCCCGCAGACCCAGTGACGGCAGGAGCCACGACTCCAGGTAATGGAACTGACGCCGGCCCGGGGTCGGTCGGGCCATGTACAGACCCCAGGGTTCCCGCCGGTATTCGTCCACCGCCCGGACGATCCCCTTGGGATCGGTGTTGGTGCGCCCGACGAGGTCGAAGGTCTCACGCTTGGGCGGGTGGATGGCGTTCAGCGGACGGTGTCGATTCCGTCTTGCCGGCCCGACACCGGCTCATACGCGACCGGCACGTCGCGCCGGACCACCGCCGGGAACGGCAACTCGCGCAGTGCGGCCGCCGCGTCGATTCTCACCCGTCGAGCCTATGAATCACAGCCCTGCCACACACCGGGATCGGCGGATCCGGTTCTCCCCGCGTCGACCGTTCGCTCACCTGATGTCGCCGTGCCGCGGCTGTCGGGCCGCGCATCTAGTCTGGTGCCATGGCCTTCGCCGCCGAACGTCCCGTGGTCGCCCAGTCGGAGTACCGGGCCGTGGAGGACGTCGTACGCACCGGTGCCCGGTTCGAGGTGGTCAGCCCGCATCAGCCGGCCGGTGACCAGCCCGCGGCGATCGACGAGCTGGAGCGCCGGATTCGTGCGGGGGAGCGCGAAGTGGTCCTGCTCGGCGCAACCGGTACCGGCAAGTCCGCGACCACCGCCTGGCTCATCGAGCGTCTGCAGCGCCCCACCCTGGTGATGGCGCCGAACAAGACCCTCGCCGCCCAGCTTGCCAACGAGCTGCGGGAGATGTTGCCGCACAACGCCGTTGAGTACTTCGTCTCGTACTACGACTACTACCAGCCCGAGGCCTACATCGCCCAGACCGACACCTACATCGAGAAGGACAGCTCGATCAACGACGACGTCGAGCGGCTGCGGCACTCGGCCACCTCGGCTCTGCTGTCGCGGCGCGACGTGGTGGTGGTCGCCTCGGTGTCCTGCATCTACGGTCTCGGTACGCCGCAGTCCTACCTGGACCGCTCGGTGGAGTTGCAGGTCGGCGCCGAGGTCCCGAGAGACGGGCTGCTGAGACTCCTTGTCGATGTCCAGTACGACCGCAACGACATGTCGTTCACCCGGGGCACGTTCCGGGTCCGGGGCGACACCGTGGAGATCATCCCGTCGTACGAGGAACTCGCCGTGCGCATCGAGTACTTCGGCGACGAGATCGAGGCGCTGTACTACCTGCACCCGCTGA
>NZ_JBBATF010000277.1:0-2114 GCF_040398885.1 Mycobacterium sp.
TCGATCGTAGGAGACACCGTGCTCAGCATCCGCTCCCTTGCCGGCGTCCTCGCCTCCGGTGCCGCCGTGCTGCTCGCCGCCGCCCCGTCGGCACTGGCTGATCCGCCCAACTGCACCGCCGCGGACATGGCTGGCGTGAGGGCCGGGGTGTCCGCGGCGACGTCGGCCTACCTGTTCACCCACCCGGACGTCAACGCGTTCGTGACGGGCCTGAAGGGCCAGCAGCGGGACCAGGCGCTCGCTGCGGTCCAGGAGTACCTGGACGCCCGTCCCCAGGAGAAGGCCGAGATCCGGGCGATCCGGCAGCCGCTGGCGGACTTCCGCGACCGCTGTGGCGCCGACTCCGAGCTGCCGACGCCCTAGCCGCTCAGGCGCTGCGGCGGCGAATGCCGCCCTTGAGCATCATCTCGCGCTCGGATTCGCTGAGTCCGCCCCAGATCCCGTAGGGCTCGCCCACCTGCAGCGCATGGCTCCGGCATTGGGTGATCACCGGGCACTGCCGGCAGAGTTGCTTGGCGTTCATCTCACGCTGGGCCCGGGCCCTGCCCCGCTCGCCTTCGGGATGGAAGAACACCGAGGAGTCGGCGCCCCGGCAGAGCCCCTGCATCTGCCAGTCCCACAGGTCGGCGTTCGGTGCTGGGAGTCGTTGTGGCTGTAGCATCTGGAATCCCTTCTCCCCGTGCATGTCTCGCACGTTAGAGTTGTGGACAGTCTTGGAGTGCTGGTCGCCGGTGACCACTCGCTCCCACCACGCTATGAGTCGCTGCGAGAGCTAGTCAATAGGCTCCGGCCGCGGCAATCACGTTGTGGCAGCGTGAGAATTTACGTCGCGTTCATCTGAAATGGCGCCGGTCGGCACCAGACCGGCTCACGACGCCCGCAACCCGGTCCGAATCCGGTATTCCACTGCCTGTGTTGACATGGCTGTAACGCGGTGAGCAAAAACTCTTAACCCGAATTGATAGCGTCGCGGCGCTATGACATTCCTCATCGCGGAGGCTGCGTTCGGCGCCGAGCCGGGCCGTTGGCCGTTGCCCTCCGCGGACGGCCCCGACGAGCTCTGGTTGCGCGCGGTGGCCGCCGGCGGCCAGGGTCGCTACGGCAGCGCGCAGACCGACCTGTCCGAGTTGCTGCGCGCCCGGCCCGCCGCCCGGCTGGCATCGCTGGCACTGAGCGCCCGCGCCTCATTTCTGCGCCAACTCGGATGGCACCGGCGCGCCCGCGATTGGGACGGGCGGGCCTGGGCCGGCGCAGCGGGCGACCCGGAGTCCGGCGTCGACGCCCTGACCGGCCTGGCCGCCGATGCGCTCGGTGTGGGTCGACTGGCGGTGTCGGCGGCGCTGCTGAACCGGGCCGAGACCCTGGCCCGGGCGCACCCCGATCTGCCGCGGCGGACGCCGATCCGGCTGGCATGGGTTCGCGCGGAGCTGGCCATGGCTGCGGGGGAGGGCCGGGTCGCGACCCGCCACGCCCGGCTCGGAGTCGAACTCGCCGAGGCCGCCCTGCCCGGCTTGCGTCGCCATCGGGTCAAGAGTGACGTCGTCCTGGCGGCCGCGCTGTGCTCCGCCGGTGACCTGGCGGGTTCCCGAACCGTCGCCGACGCCGCACTGGAGGCCGCCGACGCCCACCGCCTGATGCCGTTAAGGTGGGCGCTGGCCTGTCTACTGGCCGAGATCGGAAGCGGTGCGCACGGCCCGGCGGCAATCGCCGGGATCCGGGATGAAAGCGCCGAGTTCGTGATCCGCCACGGCGGCCGGTGGAATCGCCGCTAACCGCCGGTCAGCGGGGTGGGGCCGATATTGTCACTAGCTGAGCCCGGCTGACCGAAAAGCCCTGCACGTAACGTTGGAGATCCCGCCGTCGATGACCATTCCAGGAGAGCGTCTCGACGCGGCCGTCGCTGAGGCGGTGGCAGGCAGTCGCGACGCGCTCCGGGAGGTGGTTGAGACCATCCGCCCCATCGTGGTCCGGTATGTCCGGGCTCGGATCGGGACCGCGGAGCGCAGTGGTCTCTCAGCTGACGACGTCGCACAGGAGGTTTGCATGGCCGCCATCCAGGCGCTGCCGCGCTACCAGGATCAGGGACGCCCCTTCCTGGCCTTCGTGTACGGCAT
>NZ_JBBATF010000278.1:0-2109 GCF_040398885.1 Mycobacterium sp.
CAGTTCCTGACGCATCGCGTCCAGGATGCCGTCGCGCAGCGGGTCCACTTAGCGCGCGGGTCCCGGCTCGGCCAGTCGCCGGCCGAGAACCGAGTTCCGGTAGCCGTAGAGCGCGTACACCGCGGTGGAGGCGAACTCGGCGTAGCACAGGGCTGCCAGCGCACAGGTGACCGCGGCGATGACGAACGAGACCGACAGCGCCGGACCGGTGATGTTCGCGAAGGTCGTCGCCGTCACGGTGAAGATGCCGGCGCCGACGACCACCGAGACGCCGAACACCGTGAGATCCCACCAGGTGAGCTGCTTGCGAAGCCGGGTCGCGGGCTCGTCGGTGTCCCGGATGGACTGTTCCACCGATTTCGTGCGCGCGGCGAAGCGACGGCCGGGCGGGGTGCCGGCGGCGCGTCGAGGGGCGCGCGAATCAGGTCCAGCCATCTGCGCAGACGCTACCGGGACGGGGAGCGATCGAGGTCGGGTTCGAGGCAATCGCCGTCGAGTCGCCGGGCCGGTCAGAGGCCGACGGTGGCGCGGAACAACCGGCTCGGGACGCAGGCCTCCAAACGGATCGGGCCGTCGTCGGCGGCCACCCACGCCGCCGCGCCGCGCTCGATCCGCAGTTCGCCGGACTTCGCCCGGGCGGTCACCGAACCCTCGGTGCAGACCAGGATCTGCGGACCGTCGTGACGCGACGGGGCGTCGACCTCGTGACCGAGGTGGTCGCCGTCCAGAGTCAGGACCGAGGCGGCGAATTCGGCCGTGGGGGTCTGGTAGGCCAGTTCGATGCCCTCCCGGCGAGTGCCGACCCGGGCGTCCGGCACCGGGTGGAAGTCGAGCACCCGCAGCAGTTCGGGTACGTCGACGTGTTTCGGTGTCAGCCCGCCGCGCAGCACGTTGTCGGAGTTGGCCATCACCTCCATCCCCATGCCGTGCAGGTAGCTGTGCAGGTTGCCGGCCGGCAGGAAGATCCCCTCGCCGGGGCGCAGGCTGATGCGGTTGAGCAGCAGCGCGGCCAGCACGCCGGCGTCGCCGGGGTAGCGCTCGCCGAGTTCCAGAATGGTCCGCGCTTCGCCGTCGAACTCCTTTGCGCCGGAACGGATGTAGGCGACCGCACCATCGAGGACGGCGGGAATCAGGATGTCCACGTCGGGTTGTGGGGCGGTGATCCAGGTGGTGAACAGGGCGCGCAGTCCGGCGGCGTCGGGCTGGTCGGCGAGCAGGGCGATGTAGGGATCCAGCCCAGGCGCCGCGAGGGCTTTCATCAGCGCGACCGAACGTTCGGCCGGGCGGAATCCGGCGAGCGCGGCGAAATCGCTGAGCGCCACCAGTAGTTCGGGTTTGTGGTTGCAGTCGCGGTAGTTTCGGACCGGCGAACCGACCGGCAGGCCGGCGCGGTCCTCCCGCTCGAAACCCTCCGCCGCCTGCCGGGCGCTGGGATGGGCTTGCAGCGACAGCGGCTCGTCGGCGGCGAGCACCTTCACCAGGAACGGGAGGACGTCGCCGAAACGTTCCCGCACGGCCGGCCCCAGCTCGCCGTCGGGATCGGCGGTGATCGCGTCCAGCAGCGACCTCTCACCGCCGGGGCCTTCCAGCCGGGCCGGGTCTCCGGGGTGGGCGCCGAGCCAGAGTTCGGCCTCTGGGTGCGCGGTGGGCGCCGGCCGGCCGGTGAATTCGGCGATGGCTGTGCGTGATCCCCAGGCGTAAGTGCGGACAGCGCCGCGTATGAGCTGCACGAGTGAACTATCCCCCTGCCAGTCTCAGATAAACCGCGGCCATTTCCAGCCGCAACGCCAGGGTGGCCAGCTGCTGCTCGGTGCGGGTGTTGCTCTCGGGGACCGATCCTGCCTCGCCGACGTCCTCGACACCCACCAGATCGACACCCTCGGTCCCGGCGATCCGGGCGGCCACGACCGGGCGCTCGGCGTCCAGGGTCAGCGCCAGCACCCGGGGCCGGGCCGGCAGCGGGCCGTCGATCTGGTCGTCGTGAAACAGCGGGTCGGCGAACCCGGCGGCCGTCGTCCCGCGCAAAGCCACGAGGGCATCGGACAGCCCGGCCGCGCCGACCGGCCGGCCGGCGATCCGCAGCAGCACCGCCGCGGCGTGCCGGGCCAG
>NZ_JBBATF010000279.1:0-2081 GCF_040398885.1 Mycobacterium sp.
ATCGCGGCGATCGCCGTATCCCGCGGACTGCCCGTCGTCACCCAAGACGACGACTCCAGGTCCGCGATGGCCTCCAGGGTGGCCAGTCGTCGGGCACGGACCTCGGCTGAACCGGCAGCCAGAATCCCGGCGGTGAGTTCGGCCAGCGTGATCACGGTCGTCGCGACCTCGTCGGGGATGCGCGTGTCGAGCAGTGGACGCCCGCTCTCGCCGGCGATGAACACCGACGTGTCGAGCACGCCGGCCTTGCTCACCGAATCGGCCCGAGGTCGTCGGTGGTCTCACCCAGGACGGTCAGTTCGTGGCGCAGCTCAGGGTCGGCTTGAACTCTTCTTAGGCGCTGTGCCACTTCGGCGCCGGACTGCCACCGCCGCGAACCGGGGCCAGCCGCGGGACGACACACCCAGCGCTCGGCATGGGCCGCCCCGAGGGGGTGTCATCCCGCTGGGACCTTGTGCTGCAGTCGGACGAAGCTACGGCGACGGCGTGGTTTCCAAATACCAATTTGCCACGACGGTGGTGATCTCCAGGTTGTGCTGGTGTCGATAGATCGGGCGGGGCGAGTGGTAATCCCCAAAGCACTGAGGGTCGCGCTCGGGATCACCCCGGATGCACCCTGAATTGCTGGCAAACAATCGGGTTGCCGGTAAAAGTCAGGTCTATGGCCCCGGACACCAATACCTGGCAAACGTCAATTACAACGGCAGCGATCGTCGGAAATGGGCCTGGCTCAGCAGGCGTACTGCACCCCGACGCCGTCCTGCGGCGGGTCCTGCCGGGTACACCCGTACGCCTCGATCCCGGCGTCGCTGTAGCGCACCGCGGCCTTGTTGGCGTAGTTCACGCACACCAGCACGGCAGGGTCGGCGCGGCAGCGGAAGTCACCGAACGACAGCGACCCGCCCGGTGGCAGCGGCGGGCCCTGCCCGGCGCTGAACCGCCCAGGATCGCCGTGCGCCGAGCCGACCCGGACTCCGGCGGCGTCGAAGTCCACCCAGCCGCCCTTCCACACCCCGTAGACGTCCGGCGGTTGCCGCGGCGGGTCCGTCAGGTTCACCAGGCAGGCAAGACCGCCGGCCACCCGCTTGGTGTCGGTCATGCAACTCGTTCCCGAGGCGGTGGTGAACGCCGTGTCGTCGCCGAGGGCGGTGGTGGTGCCGTTGCGGGTGGCCACCCGGAAGTCCGCACCGTCGACCGGGGGACCGGCTTCCACCCACGCGGCGGCCTCACCGGCGGCGGCGTTCGGTCCCGGGGCGTCCTGGCCCGGGGCCGACGTCGACGTCGACGTCGACGTCGAGGTGGTGGCGGAGGTCTTCGGCGGGGTCGCGCCGCTGGTGCGGGTGATCGGGGTGAGTCCGGTCGGGCCCGGCTTGCCGGCCGGAACCTGGGAACACCCCGCGACCAGCGCCGACGCGGCCAACAACACGGCAATCCGCATCCGGCCAGGTTAGCCGCCAGGCGACGGCCGGCACGTCAGGCGCGGCGGGGGGACGAATTCGCTAACGTCGGTAGATATGCATCAGCACACCGTTGTGGTCGACACCGCCGGCGGGAAGGTCGAGGGCTTCACCCGCGACGGGGTGAACCGGTGGCGCTCGATTCCCTACGCCGCTCCGCCGGTGGGCCCGCTGCGTTTCCGCGCCCCGCAGCCCGCCGCGGCCTGGACCGGGGTGCGGCCGTGTCACCGGTTCACCGATTGCGCACCGCAGCACCGGGTCTACACCATGATCGCGCCCGGAAAGTACCAGCCGATGAGCGAGGACTGCCTGACCCTCAACGTCGTCACCCCGCGGTGGCACGGCCCGGGGCCGGACGGTGAACCGCTGCCGGTGATGGTGTTCATCCACGGCGGCGGCTACATCATGGGCAGTTCGGCCACCCCGATCTACGACGGCGCACCCCTGGCCCGGCGGGGCTGTGTGTATGTGTCGGTGAACTACCGGTTGGGCGCCCTGGGCTGTGTGGACCTGTCCTCACTGTCCACCCCCGAGGTGCCGATCGACGGCAACCTGTTCCTGCGCGACATCGTGATGGCGCTGCGCTGGGTGGAACAGAACATCGCCGCCTTCGGCGGGGACCCC
>NZ_JBBATF010000280.1:0-2067 GCF_040398885.1 Mycobacterium sp.
ACGAGGGCAGCCAGTCGGTGCGGGCCTCGCTGATCGCCGACGAGGCCTACGGCCGGGACACCTCCGGTCACATCGTGGCCATCTACACCGCTTCCGAGGGCAAGACCGTCGACGACCCGGAATTCACCAAGAAGATCCTGGACAACCTCGACCGGGCCCAGAAGGACCACCCCGACGAGATCCTGCGCGCCATCGGGTACTTCAAGAGCCCGGACATTCTCAAGAACATGGCCGACGCCGACAAGAAGCACGCCTTCATGTCGATCCAGCTCAAAGGCGACGACGACGACACCATCCTGAACAACTACAAGAAGGTCAAGGACAGCTTCGAGATCGACGGCGTCGACGTGAAGCAGGCCGGCCTGCAGCCGCTGGCCAACGAGCTGACCGGGACCATCGGCAAGGACCAGCAGCGCGCGGAGGTGGCCGCCATCCCGCTGGTCGCCGTGCTGCTGTTCTTCGTCTTCGGCGGTGTGGTGGCGGCCAGCCTCCCGGCCATCATCGGCGGCCTGTCGATCGCCGGCGCCCTGGGCATCATGCGACTGACCGCCGACATCACCCCGGTGCACTTCTTCGCCCAGCCCGTCGTGACGCTGATCGGCTTGGGTATCGCCGTCGACTACGGGCTGTTCATCGTCAGCCGGTTCCGAGAGGAACTCGCCGAGGGCTACGACACCGAGACGGCGGTACGCCGGACGGTGATGACCGCGGGACGGACCGTGGTCTTCTCGGCGGTCATCATCGTGGCTTCCTCACTGCCGTTACTGCTGTTCCCGCAGGGCTTCCTGAAGTCGATCACCTACGCGATCATCGCCTCGGTGATGCTGGCCGCGGTGCTGTCCATCACCGTGCTCGCGGCGATCCTCGGCATCCTCGGCCCGAACGTCGACGCGCTGGGAGTGAACACCCTGCTGCGGGTGCCGTTCCTGGCCAACTGGTCGTTCTCCCGCAGGATCATCGACTGGTTCGCCGAGAAGACACAGAAGACCAAGACCCGCGAAGAGGTCGAGAACGGGTTCTGGGGCAAGCTGGTCAACCGGGTGATGAAACGCCCGGTGGCCTTCGCCGTGCCCATCATCCTGATCATGATCGCGATGATCATCCCGCTCGGGACGCTCTCGCTCGGCGGCATCAGCGAGAAGTACCTGCCGCCCAACAACTCGGTGCGGCTGGCCCAGGAGGAGTTCGACAAGGTCTTCCCCGGCTTCCGCACCGAGCCGATCACGCTGGTCATCCAGAACGACGACGGCAAGCCCGTCACCGATCAGCAGGTCGCCGAGATCCGGGCCAAGGCGATGGGGATCAGCGGGTTCATCGACCCCGACAACAACCCCGACGCGATGTGGAAGGAGCGTCCGTATCTGGACGGGGCATCCAAGGACCCGTCCGTGCGCGTCATCCAGAACGGTCTGGTGAACCGCAATGACGCCGCCAAGAAGATCACCGAACTACGATCCATCGTCCCGCCCAAGGGTGAGTCGCTCTACGTGGGCGGCACCCCGGCGCTGGAGCAGGACAGCATCCACAGTCTGTTCTCGAAACTACCGTTGATGGTGTTGCTGTTGATCACCACCACCACGATCCTGATGTTCCTGGCGTTCGGTTCACTGGTGCTGCCGATCAAGGCCGCGCTTATGAGTGCGCTCACGCTCGGGTCCACCATGGGCGTGCTGACCTGGATGTTCGTCGAGGGTCACGGGTCGGGAATCATGAACTACACCCCGCAGCCCCTGATGGCGCCGATGATCGGCTTGATCATCGCCGTGATCTACGGCCTGTCCACCGACTACGAGGTGTTCCTGGTCTCCCGCATGGTGGAGGCCCGCGAACAGGGCATGTCCACCACCGAGGCGATCCGGATCGGCACCGCCACGACGGGCCGGCTCATCACCGCCGCGGCCCTGGTTCTGGCGGTGGTCGCCGGCGCGTTCGTGTTCTCCGATCTGGTGATGATGAAGTACCTGGCCTTCGGCCTGCTGATCGCGCTGTTGCTCGACGCCACCGTCGTCCGGATGTTCCTGGTGCCGGCCATCATGAAACTGCTCGGCGACGACTGCTGGTGGGCGC
>NZ_JBBATF010000281.1:0-2044 GCF_040398885.1 Mycobacterium sp.
GGCCCGGCCGTGATCGCCGGTCGCCGGATTCTCGCCAACGCCCTGTACTAGCCCGCGACACCGACGCCGAGCTCGACGAAATGGCGCGATTCACTCGCTCTTTCGCGCCCGTTTGTTCGTTTGGGCGGAAGAGGGCGGGGCGGCGGGTTCGAGCCAGAGGGCCGAGTTGGGCGGCAGCACCAGCCGTGCCGACGCCGGGCGCCCGTGCCAGGGGTCGCCGGTTGCCCGCACCGACCCCATGTTGCCGATGCCCGACCCGCTGTAGACGGTCGCGTCGCTGTTGAGGACCTCGCGCCAGGTGCCGGCCTGTGGCAGACCGAGCCGGTAGTGGGTGTGCTCGATGCCGGAGAAGTTGAACACGCAGGCCAGCACCGACCCGTCCGAGCCGTACCGCAGGAAGCTGAGCACGTTGTTGGCCGAGTCGTTGGCGTCGATCCAGGAGTAGCCCTCGGGGCGGTAGTCCAGGCTCCACAGCGCCGGGCGGCCGCGGTAGACGCCGTTGACGTCGGACATGAACCGCTGGATGCCCGCGGAGAAGCCGTGCTCCTCCAGCTGAAACCAGTCCAGCCCGCACTCCTCGGACCACTCGGCCCGCTGCCCGAAGTCCTGTCCCATGAACAGCAGCTTCTTGCCGGGGTGCGCCCACTGGTAGGCCAGCAGGGTGCGCAGCCCGGCGGCCTTGACATGGTCGTTTCCCGGCAGCCGGCTCCACAGCGTGCCCTTGCCGTGCACGACCTCGTCGTGGCTGATCGGCAGCACGTAGTTCTCGCTGTAGGCGTACAGCATCGAGAACGTCATCTCGTGGTGGTGATAGCTGCGGTAGATCGGGTCCCGGCTGACGTAGTCCAGGGTGTCGTGCATCCAGCCCATGTTCCACTTCATCGAGAACCCGAGGCCGCCCAGGTTGGTGGCGCGGGTCACCCCGGGCCAGGAGGTGGACTCCTCGGCGATGGTCACGACGCCCGGGGTGATCTTGTGCACGGTGGCGTTCATCTCCTGCAGGAACTGCACCGCCTCCAGGTTCTCGCGGCCGCCGAAGGCGTTGGGCGTCCAGCCGCCCGCCGGACGGGAGTAGTCCAGGTAGAGCATCGAGGCCACCGCGTCGACCCGCAGGCCGTCGACGTGGAACTCCTGCAGCCAGTACAGGGCGTTGGCGACCAGGAAGTTACGCACCTCCGGGCGGCCGAAGTCGAAAACGTAAGTGCCCCAGTCGAGTTGCTCGCCACGGCGGGGATCGGAATGCTCGTAGAGCGCGGTCCCGTCGAACCGCCCGAGCGCCCAGGCGTCCTTGGGGAAGTGTGCCGGCACCCAGTCCACGATGACGCCGATCCGCGCCCGGTGCAGCCGGTCCACGAGATACCGGAAGTCGTCGGGTGTGCCGAACCGGGAGGTGGGCGCGTAGTAGGAGGTGACCTGGTAACCCCAGGAACCGCCGAACGGGTGCTCGGCCACCGGAAGCAACTCCACGTGGGTGAAGCCCTGGGCCACAACGTATTCGGTGAGCTGTTCGGCCAATTCGCGGTAGCTCAGGCCGGGCCGCCACGATCCCAGGTGGACCTCGTAGGTGCTCATCGGCCCGAGCACCGGGTTGCCGGCGGCGCGGTCGGTCATCCAGTCGTCGTCGTTCCATCGGTAATTCGAGACGAACACCCGGGAGCCGGTTCGGGGCGGGACTTCGGTGGCGAAGGCCATCGGGTCGGCCCGGTCGGTGACCGAATCGTCCACACCGTGCACCCGGAACTTGTACAGCCCGTCGGGGGCGAAGCCCGGCCAGAACAGTTCCCACACCCCCGAGGAACCCAGCACCCGCATCGGGGCGTCGTTGCCGTCCCATCCGTTGAACTCGCCGATCAGGCTGACGCCCTTGGCATTCGGGGCCCAGACGGCGAACGACACCCCCTCGACCGGGCCGTCGGCGGTGGTGAACGTGCGGGGGTGGGCGCCGAGGATCTCCCAGAGTCGCTCGTGGCGGCCCTCGGCGAACAGGTGCAGATCCACCTCGCCGAGGGTCGGCAGGAAGCGGTAGCCGTCGGCGGTGGTGAGG
>NZ_JBBATF010000282.1:0-2042 GCF_040398885.1 Mycobacterium sp.
TGAAGTCGGCGAGCATGTTCAACGTTCCCAGCTCCATCAGGCCGCTGCGGTAGAAGGGGTCAATGGCGGCAAGTGCCCGACCGGCGTCACCGTCCGGGCCGATGATTCCCACCCCTGCCAACACCGAGATCGGATCGGTGTCCAGAACTGCAATAACGGCGTCGCCCGCGTCGAAGCCGGCGGCGGGTTGCCATGGCCGATAGGGTGATCGGGGTTCCAGAACGCTGATTAGAGCGTCCTTCCAGGGCGTACCGCGAACGATGTTGACCCGGCTGACACCGGTCGCTTTACCTCTACGGCTCACTGCGCATCCCCTTGCTCTCCGGATCCAACTGCTTGCTGCCGATGCTCATGTCGCTGCCCTTCAGATACGCGCGGCCCTCCACAACGTCGGTCTCAAGGACCTCTCCGCCGTACCCGATTCGTCCCAGCACCCGCCGTGCACCGTCCTCGGCCAACTCACGGGTGCCGAAATACCACATCGCCCGCCACTCGTCGACGCGCTCGCGTTTGACGACCACCACCCACACCGGTCCGGGCCGCTCGACGCTCTTGTGGACACTCGTCGTGCCGGCCTTGCGGTCAGAGCGACCCCACGTGACCCGTAGCTCGTCCATGCCCGAGGGCTCGTTGCTGGTCTGTAGAAACAGATCGACGTCTGCGGTGAACGCCTCCGCCAGCTCCGAAAACGCCTCGCCAAGAAGCGCTCTGGCCTCGGAGTCGGCCTGGACTACCGCCTCCAACGTCGCCGACAGTCCCTCCAGCACCGCCGTCTCCGCCGGCGTGACGGCATAGGCGGCGGCCGCGTCGATGTTGAATCTGGCTCGGTGCACGGTTTCAACGAATCGGTCACTGCCGACCGCTTGGGAGGCCCGGTTGATCCAGCCGAGCGCGGCGAAGCTGAATTCCATCAACGGTGGATGGCGGCGCGGGGGATAGGGCCATGGCAGTTTCTTGTCGTTGTTGATGCGTGCACCTTCCGTGTGTGGGGTCGACAACACTGAGAGACGCCGGCTCAGGTCGACAAATCCGCCGACCGCCAAAGTCTCAAAGGTGTTGTGTGAATTGGCCGCCGTCCGGCTCTGCTCGACCAGTCAGGGGAGGAGGATGCAGGCAACTGCGGTGCCGTCATTATAGCAAAAGCGGGTGCTGGTTTCCAGCCGCGCAGCTGGCGATCATGCGCTGAGGAGCACGTCGGTTTCGGATTCGGCAGCGCGCCGGCGGAACTCGGCGGCAAACGCGCTGGCGAGCCCGCCCGCCCGCTCGCGATACGCGGCGGCCGACAATTCGCTGTCGCCCTTGACGTAGCGGGATGCCAGCCGCGCCAGGGCATCGGCGCCCTCGTTGAGAGGCTCGCCCTGATGGCTGCGGATCCACCGAATGTCCAGACGCTCACGGTTGAGGTGCATCCGCCGGCTGGCGGTCACTAGGCCGGCTGTTTTCCCGCCGGGCCGCTCAGTGACGTAGCCCCTCGGCAGGAGGTCCTCGCCGGCCATCCATTTGCGTGCCATGGACACCGCGTGGCTGTTGTCGCAGAACACCGTCAGTCGGCGGCGGGTCAGTCGGCGGACCGCGTCGTCGATGGCCCGCAATTCGGCCACCAACGGCGACTGGGGCCCGATGATGGTCTTGGTGTCGATCCGACCGCGCAGGCCGTACTGGCCGTCAGAGGCCAACCACCCGTTGCCGGAGAACCTGCCGCGCACCGATCCGTCGGCGGAGACCACCAGCGGCGGCAAGGTGAGGTCCTCGGGCTGGGCCGCCGCAGCTTCAACGGCTGCCAGCCCGGAATGGGCCGCGGCCATCAACTCGGCGTCGTCGCGCGATGGCCCCTGCACGGTGCACCGCGGAAGGGCGGCCCTGATCTCGCTCTGGTAGGTCCACACCGCGCTCGTGCGGGGCACCTTCACCAGGAACCGAAGTCGATCCTCGAAGGGGATATCGCAGCGGATCTGGACAAAGACGTCCAGCAGAGCCGTGTCGGCAGAGAGTGCCTGGACTGTGCCCGACCACTCCTGATCGGTGTACTTCTCCACCGCGTG
>NZ_JBBATF010000283.1:0-1994 GCF_040398885.1 Mycobacterium sp.
GCCGCCTCGGGGCAGACGCGCGAGCAGGCCGGGCAGTTGGTCTTGCAGTTGTCGTTGTTCTGGACCTGGATGCGCTTGCCGTCATCGACCCCATACACGCCGAAGAGGCAGAAGCTCAGGCACTGCATGCAGTTGGTGCAGCGGTCGTAGTCGATGACCGGGAACCACGGTCGCCAGGCACCCGGTGTGGGTGCGGAGAACTCGGCGCGGGCGGCCTCGGCCTGATCGCCGACGGTGGCCGGGTCGAGCGATCCCCAGCGGACCTTGGCGGTGGCCTCACCGGTGGGAGGTCCATCGGGTTGCCAACGGCCCACCACCAGCAGCGGCGTGGTGTCGGCGGGGGCGAGCGGCCGCTCGGCACCGGCCCGGGTCACGGCGAAGCCGCGTTCCAGCAGGGTGTTCACGGCGGCCAGCCGGGACTCGGCATCGACGGACTCGGCTCCGGAACCTTCGTAAAGGACGACGCGGAGGGGGCGATCGGACAGGGCCATATCAGGGTTGGGTGGGAGTGGGAGCGACCGGGGTCGGCGCCGCCGTGGCGGCCCCGGGGGCATCGGAAGCGGTGACCTTGCCTTCGGGCAGGTTGGGTCGCAATTCGGTGGAGAAGAGGGAATCGAGCACCTCGGCGGCCGGTTGGGTGCGCATGTTGAGCACCTCGGTGGCCCCGAGGGGCAATGGTGCATTGGCCGCGGCGAACAGCCACTTCACGGCCCGCGGGAAACAGGCGGCGATCTTCACCGGACCGGCCGCGGCCAGCCGTTTCAAGGAAGGATCGCGGCGGGCGGACAACTCGCAGAGGTCGGGCACCGCCTCGAAGGGCAGGTTGCTCTCGCACAGTCGTTTCAGCACGGCCGCCTTCACCTCGGGCGAGACGACCTGGGCGTACTGGCAGTGGCAGTACAGCAGGGCGGGCGGCGGTGCGGAGGGGGGGTGGCTCATGAGGCTACGGTGCCGGCGTGGCTGTCGCGGTGGGTGGGCGTGGGACGACCGGGACGGAATTGCTCGGCATGCTCGAGGCGCGCCGACAGCCCCGGCCAGCGTGCCGGCAATGCGGCGATGGCGGCCTCGACGGCGGTCCGCAGGGTGCCGGGGTCGGCCTCGACCCGCAGGTTCAGGATGAGCTGGCCGGCATCGGCGGGCCCGTCGAGCGTGAGGCTGAGTTCCGGGACGAAGTCGCTGCGGACCAGGCTGACCGCCGCGATGTCGCCCAAGCCACCGTCCGGGCTGAAGGTCATCTTCAGGTGGGCGATCTCCGCCTCACCCAGACGGGTGCGCAGGTCTTCGGCCAACGCCTTGAGCAGGGCGTTGGCATCCAGGGCCGATCCTTGGAGGACCACCGTGGCATTCAGCCAGCCGAGCAGCGCCTCGCCCTCGGCATAGAGGTCGTAATCGACGGCCATGGCCGGGCGAAGCAGGGGTGCCGAGGTCTGGAGTCGATCGAACCAGGCATCGACGCCGGCTCCGGTCCGCACCGAGACCGCCAGGATGTCCTTGCCCGGGAACGCCTCGGTCAAGGCCGCCTTCAGGCGGTCCAGCCGGGCCGCGTCGAGGAGGTCGCTCTTGGTGATGACCAGCAGATCGGCCTCTTCGGCCTGCTTCTTCCAGATGTACACCACCTTGTCGGAGAACTTGCGGGCCGGGGCGATGCCCAGGACCTGCTCGGCCCGGACCGGATCGACCAGAACGCTCAGGGGTGCGATCCGGAAACGGTCGCCATAGATGCGGCGCAGCGGGTAGGTGACCGTGGCCACCAGGTCGGTGCAGCTGCCGACCGGCTCGGCCACGAAGGCGTCGGGACGGGTGGCCGCATCGAGTTTCTGGGCGGCGTCCACCAGCGAATTGAAACGGCAGCAGAAGCAGCCTCCGGCGATCTCTTCGGTGGCGAAGCCGCGGGCCCGCAGCATGGCGGTGTCGACCAGTTCACTGCCCTGGTCGTTGGTGATCAGCCCGACCCGGAGCCCCTGTTGCACCAACCGCTGGGCCAGCGCGGCCAC
>NZ_JBBATF010000284.1:0-1974 GCF_040398885.1 Mycobacterium sp.
ACCGGGCCGGACAAGCCACGACCGCCACTGGCGGCGGCACCGACGTCTGTATCCATTACGACGCGGCCGGACAGATGAGCGGCGGCGAAGCCATCGGCCGCGGCGCCCCCTTCGCGCTGGCGCGGGACTCCCGGGTGGGCGGCAATCCGCTGGTGGCCTCAGTGACCGAAACCGCCCAGGGCCAGGTGACCACCGCCACCCGCAGCCTCTCGCTGACGGGTCAGGTGTACCAGAGCACCGACAGTCACGGCACCACCATCACCCACGCCTACGACCCCAGCACCGGCAGCCCCACCGAAATCACCGAGCGCACCGCCGCAGGCGAGACGCGGACCCGGCGCTTCAGCTATGACCCGTTCGGCCGGCCGACCACCCTGACGGTCAACGACCGCGTGATCGAGACGATCAGTTATGGCCCGGACGGCTCTCCGGACATCGTCCGCTACGCCAACGGCACCAGCGCCCGGACGGAGCTGGATGCCAACAACAACATCACCGAACTCACCTACGACGGCTTTGCCGGCGGTATCCGGCTGGGCGAGATCCGGACCCTGTCGCGCGGCGGGGCGGTGCTCACCCGCACCCTGCGCGGAGCCGACGGCACGGCCAGCTTCGCCTACGTCTACAGCCCGGATCACCGGCTGATCCGCTCGACCGTCAGCGGCAGCCTGCCGGGCGTGGCCCGCGACACCCGGCTCGACTTTGCCGGGCCGTCCGGCGCCAACGGCAACCGTCAATCGGCCACCACTACCGCCGCCGGCGTGACGACGACCGCGACCTACAGCTACACCGGCGCGGACCAGCTGACGGCCACCACCGAACCCGGCCTGGCGCCGATCGACTATGACCCGCAGGGTCGCACCACCCGCCTGGGCGAGGCCACGCTGAACTATGACGCCGGCGGCAATCTCACCGACGTCAGCGCGCCCCGCGGCGTCTTCGTCTTCGCCGGGAACGGCAACCTTGAATACACCCCGGCCGGCCAGCCGACGATCACGCTGCGCACCTCGGGGGATCTGCTGCTGGACGATGCCGGCCGCATCATCGGCCAGTGGCTGTCGCTCGCCCATGGCGTCAGCGTCCTGCTGGACCCGGCCGGCACGCCGTTGCGGTGGCAATACCCGGACCTGCAGGGTTCAATCGCCTGGCAGACCGGCGGCAATGCCGCGCCGGAAGCGACCACGGTCTACGACCCCTGGGGGGTGAAGATCGCCGGCGCCACGGCCCCGGTACCGACGACGCCCCTGGACCTGGCCCTGCAGCTCAGTGCGGGCTGGTCGGGGACCCTGCCGTTCCCGAATACCGACCTGCTGGTCAAGATGGGCGCGCGCGAGTACGCGCCGGCGGCCGGCCGCTTCCTGCAGCTGGACCCGCTGGAGGGCGGCGGGCTCAATCCCTATGAGTATGCCGACAGCGACCCGATCAACAACAGCGATCCCGAGGGGTTGCTGAGCCGGGGGACGTGGGCAGGGATGGCGATTGGCCTGGCTTTGGGCGCGGCGATCATCCTGACGGCGGCGACCAAGGGCGCCTTTGCCGGGCCGACGGCGGCCTTGTGGAAAGCCATGGCAGCCGGCGGCGCGGCCGGGCTGACCAGCGGGGCGGCGTCCTACACCAGCCAGCACTTCATCGATGGCGGCACCACGGCCGACTACGACTGGAAGCAGGCCGGCATCCGCATGGGGGTCGGCGCCGGGGTCGGCATGGTCAGTGGCGGCGTCGGCTTCGCCAAGGCCAAGGCCGGCGTCACCGCTGCTCAGGCGAAGTTGAATGCGGCAAATGCAAAGTGGGATACGCTTTCTAACAATGTTGACATTTTGCAACAAAGCCCTAAGACAGGTAACCTTCATACAGCGACGCTTATGCTCAATAAGCAGGATAGGGTTGTAGCCGCTGCAACTAGAGAACTTTCAGCAGCTCAAGCAACGTTTATCAACCCCGCTTCCGCCAATGCCCTGAAATCTGGCCTATTAA
>NZ_JBBATF010000285.1:0-1947 GCF_040398885.1 Mycobacterium sp.
CATCGCAGGTGTGCTGTCGTCCCACGACCGCGTCGGAGGCGAACTGAAGGATGCGCGGCTTGCGGCCGGACATCACGTCCCAGCCCCGCGAGCGGTCCGTCACGCCCCGGTACTGGTCGGTGAACGGCCGGGGTGCGCCGGACCCGGTGTAGTCGCTGTTCCACAGGTCATAGCCGCTGCCCAGCTGATCCCCGTACAGCCACCGGGGGGCGTAGACGATGACGTGGCCGGTGGTGCGTTCGCGCGCCATGCGGTCATGGACGGCGTCGACGGCGCGGCGGA
This sequence comes from Mycobacterium sp., assembly GCF_040398885.1. Taxonomy (GTDB): domain Bacteria; phylum Actinomycetota; class Actinomycetes; order Mycobacteriales; family Mycobacteriaceae; genus Mycobacterium. The sequence goes on from NZ_JBBATF010000285.1 coordinate 283, forward strand.
TCTCCTCGGGACTGGGCGGGCGGGGCAGACCCTGCTTTTCGGCGTCGATCTGCCAGATCCAGGGATGCTCGTGCCACCAGGGCGTGTACTCGGCGACGTAGTCCATCCAGAAGTTCACCTGGGCCTCGACACCGTTGGGCGGATCCGGCCACAGGTAGTGATAGCTGCCCAGGACCGGGATTGCGGCTCGGCGGGCCCGCTCCAGTGCCTTCTTGTAGTACCGGTCCTCCCAGTCGCCGCCCTCGGTGGCCTTATGGGTGAAGAAGGAGATGCCGGCCTCGCGCGCGCCGGCGAGGTCCATGGGCCCGCGGCCCCAGTCGTGGTTCGAGGCGTCCCATCCCCACACCGTCGCTGTGTTAGGAACCGGGATCGGGAGTCGTCGTCTCAACACCGGCCCGGGTCGGCGCTCATCTCGCGGCCCCGCATCGGCATGCCGTCGATCACCGCGTAGATCGCCTGAAGATCCGGGACGTCGTTGACGCGCAGTTTCTCGCCGCCGTCTTTGCCGATCAACACCACGCCGAAGCCGTTTGTGCTAATCCCGAACTGCGAGAACAACTGTCGCGCCTGGTTGGTGTCGACCACGTCGCCGTCGAGGGTGCCGGTGCCGTCGGTGGCGATCCGGCCGAGCACCATGTCGCGATCCACGAAGTCACAACGGGTCGCCTCGATACGGCGCATCGTTTCAACGAGCCGCGGATCACTGTCGGTGGGCGCGAACAGCAGCAGTGGGCGGCGTTGCCAGAGATAGTCACTCAGTTCCGCGGCCACTGCCCGAGCCGGCATGAGCACCGCGCTGGTCGCCAGGAAGATCACTGCGAGTGCGCTCGGGATGAATTGCCGGGAAAGTTGATTCCTGACCATGGTGACAGCGGATTCTACCGGCGGGCGCCGTCGCCGGTCGAGGCGCGATTCGAACCTCTTCCATCCGACGCCGCCGCCGCGCGTAGCTACGGCCGGCGACGAGGTCATCGGCTACACGGACATCGATGCGGTTGGCGCTGACGTAGCCACCCCGGAGTAACGCCCGCTACCGCTCCGCGATGCGATCAGCGGCGGCGAGCAAGGCGTCGGCGACGTCCCGGGCGCCGGCAGCACTGAGGTTGGTCGGGTTCCCGGTCAGGGACACCTGGCCTTCGGTGCGGCCGTCGGTGTGCTGCGACCCGGTGATCTCGACGGCGATGTCGAGGCCGGCGATCCCGGTGACAGAGCGGAAACTGCGGCTGCGCGCCCCGCCCGGCAACCTCAGCCACGGGCCGACGTCGACCGCATCGACAGGCGCCGGAACGTCAGCATGAAAGGACTGCTCGAGGTTGTAACTCGCCCATCCGCGGGCGAGCACCAGGTGCTGCTCGGGGCGGGCGAGGAGGCCGCCCATCGGATCGCCCTCCAGCCACTCGATTTGCTCGATCTGGCTCGGTGTGAGCTGATCGGCGATGTCGTGCCACGTCGTCATAATGCGATTGTGTCGCGCGCGTCTGACAATTCTGTGCGCAGCCAGGGGAGGGGAGCATGACCAGTCCAGCAGAGCACGTCCTGCTCGGCGGCTATGCCGCCAAGCAGTGTCCGGTGCGCACCCACAACAACTTCGCGCCCTTGGTGCCGGTGCCGCAGTGGGTGCCCCCGACCGAACTGCAGGACCTCTTCGACGCCGGCCGTCAGTTC
>NZ_JBBATF010000286.1:0-1946 GCF_040398885.1 Mycobacterium sp.
ATCCGCGCCGGGTGATCCTCTACACCCACGGCGGGGCCTACACGATGTCGAGTGCGCGGGGCCGGCTGTTGGCCATGCCGTCGCTGGCCAACGCCACCGGCATGCGCATTCTCTCGGTGGACTACACGACCGCGCCGGCCGGTGACTGGCAGACGATGCAGGCCCAGGTGCTGGCGGTCATCCGGGCGTTGGGCGAGCAGGGGCACGCACCCAAGGACATCGCCGTGATCGGTGACTCCGCCGGCGGCGGGCTGGCCACCTGCGCCGTGCTGAAGATGCGCGACGACGGTTTGGGCATGCCGGGGGCCGTTGTGCTGTGGTCACCGTGGGCGGACCTGAGCAACGACGGCGACACGGCGGTCACCCTTCGCGATGCCGATCCGATCCTGAACTACGACTACCTGCTGAAGAACTCGGCCAAGGCCTTCACCCGGGGACTGGACCTGAAAGACCCGCGCGTATCGCCGGTATACGCCGACTTCGACAAGGGCTTCCCGCCCACGCTGATCCAGGAGGGCACCCGGACCATCTTCCTGAGCACCAGCGTGCGCCTGTACCGCAGGCTCGACGAGGCCGGGCATGAGCCGGTGATCGACATGTACGAGGGCATGCCGCACGTTTTCCAGGACCTGCCGATCCCCGAAGCGGCCACCGCGATCCGCCGATCCGCCGCGTTCATCCGCGGCCGGCTGGGCTGAGGGCACCCCGCAGGCTTGCCGAACCGCGCGCTACACCTTCTTGATGGTGCCGTACCAGGCCAGGATCGTCTCGCGTAGTTCGGTGGCCCGGGTCAGGATGGCATAGGAGCGGATGAACGACTCGCCAACGCAGCCGTCGATCTTCACCCGGAAGTCGCGGACCGCCACCCGCGGCGCCGCGCCCTGGAACGGCTTCTTGGTCACCGGGACGGTGTTGACGAGCCCGGGTTTGAGGGAGACGGCGATGTTGCCCTGGCCTCCGACTCCGATACCCGGGACGGGGACAGGCCCGATAAACCCGGCGGACGCGTTTGGACCACCGCCGCCTCCAAGCAGGACACCCGGGCCGGAGCCCATGTCGATACCGCAGCCGATCTGGTAACCCACTTCGAGGACGCCTTTGTAAGGCCCACCGGCACCACCGGTGATCGATCCACGGAACACGCCCCCGACTTCGTAGTCCCGGGTGGAGATCGCGGTGGTCAGCGGAGCGACCGATCGCTGGGTCTCGTCCTCGGCCGAGATCGTCAACGTCACGCCGTCGGCGCCTGTTTTGGTCGCGGGCGGAGTCGAAGCCACCCTCCCGTCATCCACCGGCGGGGGGACGGCGCCGACCGGAGGGGGGGCGGCCGGGTTGGCAGGACCGGGACCCACCTCCGCAGCCACCGGCACCGCCGCCACCCCGTCCGGGTTGGCGGGGACCGGGTCGGCCCAGGCGGAGACGGCGGGCGCCACCAGTGCCGCGATTGCCGCCAGCGCCGCGGCGTTTCGGATCAACGAACTGGGCATTTTCAGACCGCTTTCGTCACGCCGTACCAAGACAGAAGGTCTTCGGCTTGGGCACTTGTTGAGTTGGTGAGGATGGCATAGGAGCGGATGAACGATTGGCCTACGCAGCCGTCGATCTTGACCCTGAAGCCGGTCACCTTGATCTCGGGAGCCGGGGTCTTGTAGGTCTTCTTGTCCACCGGAATAGTGTTGACGACGCCCGTCTTGAGGGAGACGGCGACACTCGGGATGATTGAGCCGCCGGTTCCGAAATCCCCGATGGGCAAGAAAAAGTAGCCGTTCTGGCCGTATGTGAACGCGTCGGAACCAATTGACCCCTGACCGGTGACACCCACCAGCACACCGCCGCTGGTGCTCATATCGATCCCGCAGCCGATCTGGTAGCCGACCTCGAAGACGCCCTCGGGCGGGGTGCTCGCACCGGCGATCGAGCCGGTGAACAACCCGCCGACGACGTAC
>NZ_JBBATF010000287.1:0-1889 GCF_040398885.1 Mycobacterium sp.
CCCAACTGGTCGGGGAACACCCAGCGCCGGAACGCCCAGAACCGGAACGCCATCTGCATCAGGTTGCCGATGAGGTAGGCCGCCAGGAAGTCGGAGATGTTCTCCACTGCCAGCGACACGTGCGGCGTCTGCAGATGCAGCACATAACGGGAGACCCACAGCGGCGCCATGCTCAGCACCACTCCGACTGCGCTGACCCCGAAGAACAACAAAGCCTCGTGGTGGCGCTCCCGGCCGCCGCGGTCCCGGAAGCTCCACTCCCGGTTGAGGATGTAGGACGCGATCACCGCGACCACACCGGCGATCACCTTGGCGGTGACCGGCTTGGGTTCGAGGATGGTGAGTTTCAGGGTGAAGAAAATCGCAGAGTCGATGACGAACGTGGTGGCGCCCACGATCGCGAACTTGATCAGCTCGTGATGCCGCTCGGCGATGGGCCGGATCGGACCGGGCAACCGGGCGATCGTGGCGTCTGCGAAGGACATAACGGCGAATTCTACGGACGATCACCGGGTTGGCAGTAGCTTCGCAGGTCAACCGCCTCGGCGAACGGGCCGGGCGACGACGTGCCACGATGATCCGATGCCGAGTGGATCAGTGGGCGGCGCCAGACCTCTGGTGGCCATGGTGGGAGGCGGCCAGCTGGCCAGGATGACCCATCAGGCGGCTATCCCGCTCGGGCAGACCCTGCGGGTGCTGGCGGTGAGTCCCGATGACCCGGCCGCCCAGGTCAGCCCGGACGTCGTCGTCGGCTCGCACACCGACCTCGAGGCGCTGCGCCGCGCCGCGCAAGGGGCCACCGCGCTGACCTTCGACCATGAGCACGTTCCCGGTGATCTGCTGCACACCCTGGTCGCCGAGGGTGTGACGGTGCTGCCGCCACCGGAGGCGCTGGTGTACGCCCAGGACAAGCTGCTGATGCGGCGGCGGTTGTCCGGGCTCGGTGCGCCGGTGCCGCGGTTTCGTGAGGTGACCGACGTCGACGACGTCGACGCCTTCGCCGCCGAGGTGGGCGGCCCCCCGACGGCCGGAGTGGTGGTCAAGACGGTCCGCGGCGGCTACGACGGGCGCGGGGTGGTGCTGGCCGACGACCTCGCGCAGGCCCGGGAGGCGGTGGCCGGATACCTCGCCGCCGGTGTGCCGGTTCTGCTGGAGGAGCGGGTGGCGATGCGCCGCGAACTGGCGGTGCTGGTGGCCCGCTCGCCGTACGGACAGGGGGCCGCCTGGCCGGTGGTGGAAACCGTTCAGCGGCAGGGGATCTGCGTCACGGTGCTGGCCCCGGCCCCCGGTCTGTCCGAGGACGTGGCCGCACAGGCCGAGCAACTCGGCTTGCGGATCGCTCACGAACTGGGCGTGGTCGGGGTGCTGGCCGTCGAATTGTTCGAGACCGACCTTGGTGCGCTGGTGGTCAACGAACTGGCCATGCGGCCGCACAACTCCGGGCACTGGACCCAGAATGGTTCGGTGACAAGCCAATTCGAGCAGCATCTGCGAGCGGTGCTGGACTATCCGTTGGGCGACACCCGGTCGCTGGCTCCGGTGACGGTGATGGCCAACGTGCTCGGCGCCGAGAACCCTCCGGCGATGGGCATGGATGAACGGGTCCACCATCTGTTCGGCCGCATTCCCGACGCGCACGTGCATCTGTACGGCAAGCAGGAACGTCCGGGCCGCAAGATCGGACACGTCAACGTCCTGGGCGACGACATGCAGTCGGTGCGGGAACGCGCCGAACGCGCGGCACACTGGTTGTCGCACGCGGAATGGGGATAGGTGAGTGGGTGGAGATATGGCTGACGCGGTGAACCCCGGCGGCGCGCCGCGGGTGGCGGTGATCATGGGCAGCGACAGCGACTGGCCGGTGATGCAGGCCGCCGCCGAGGCGCTGG
>NZ_JBBATF010000288.1:0-1884 GCF_040398885.1 Mycobacterium sp.
CCGGAAGCGGCGGGAACGGCGCCGGAGCCGGTGCCGGCGGCGGTGGCGGTGGAACCGCCGGAACGGCAAGCGTCGAACCGGCACCCGGGCCCGTCATACCCACCACGCACAGCGCGGCGGCCAGAGCGCCTTTCACGCGCATCGCCAAACTCCTTCGACTGCTTGCTTTCGTCCCAGTGTTACACAGGACCGGCGGTGGTCAGCGCCACGCCGAAGCCCGACAATGCGCTGACCTGTGCAGATGATCGGCCGGGACGTGACCGGCGTTACTCCGCGCTGGTCACGGCCGCGGCCGCGAACAGATTCCGGACCAACAGCATGCATATCAGGGCCCCGGCGACCAGCACCGCCGAGGCGGCGAGCATCACCGGCGCGCCGGCGCGTTCGAAGAGCAACGCACCGAGCAGCGACCCGGCCATGATGCCGACCTGGAAGGCGGCGACGTACAGGCCCGACGCGCCGTCGGGGTCTTCCGGGCAGTGCCGCATGGCGGCGGACTGCAGCACGGGCGGCATCGCGGTGGCCGTCGCCCCCCAGGCCACGATGGCCACGACGCCAGTCAGCAGCGAGGCGGTGGTGGCGCGGCCGGACGAGTCCATCCAGGCCAGGCCGGCCAGAACCGAGAAAACCAGCGTCAGACCCGCCAGGCAACCCGCGACGGCGGCCTTTGGGTGCCGGTCGCCGGGCCGGGCCAGCAGAGCCATCGCGGACAGGCCGGCGATCCCGTAGGCCACCAGCAGCCAGGCCAGGCGGGGTCCGCTGACACCCACGACGTCGCGGATGACGACGACGATGAACGTGTAGGAGACGAAGTGCCCGGTGACCCCGACCAGGGTCAGCGCGCACATGGTCAGCAGTCGCCGGTTGCGGCGGTGCCGGACCTGCCGGGGTGCCGTCGCGTCGCAGGGCAACGCCATCAGCGGCAATGCCAGACGCGCGGCCACCAGCACGGCGGCGGCCGCGACGGTGATCGCCGCGACAGCCGGTCGCCAGCCCCACAGTTCGCTCAATGCGGCCGTCAGTGGACTGCCCACCACCAGCGCCAGACCGGTGCCGACGTAGACGGCCATCGTGGCCCGGGCGGCATGGCTGGCGGGGACCAGACGGGCGCCGATAGGGGCGATGACCGACCACATCAGGCCATGGGTCATCGCGCACAACACCCGGCCGAACGCCAGGACGGCGAAGGTGGGCGCCAGCGCCGAGATCAGTTGTGACAGGGTCAGCGCGGCCAGGGTGAAGATCAGAGTGCGGCGACGCGGCCAGTTCGACGTCAAACGCACCAACGGAACGGTCGCCACCGCGGCCACCAGCGCGTAGCTGGCCAGCAGGGTCGCGACCACGGCCTCGCTGACTCCCAGGTCGGCGGCGATGGCCGGCAGCGCACCCACCGGCATCATCTCCGCGGTCACATAGACGAAGGCCGCGGCGGCCAGCACGGCCAGCGCGAGCGCGACCCGTGGTGTCCAGGGGCCGGGGCGAGGCGGGGCGGGAACGTCGAGTTTCATCGGATCCGTAGGGCGTTCACCACGTTACGGCCGACGCGGGCCGGGATGACCCCGACGCGCTCGTCAGGACCGCACCAGCCGGGCTATCGCCGCGGAAGCCTCCGCCAGTTTCCGGTCCGCCTCCTCGCCCCCGGCCGCCACGGCGTGGCTGACGCAGTGGCCCAGGTGCTCGTCGAGCAGGCCGAGGGCCACCGACTGCAGTGCGCTGTTGACCGCACTGATCTGGGTCAGGATGTCGATGCAGTACTTCTCGTCCTCGATCATCCTGGCGATTCCCCGCACCTGGCCCTCGATGCGCCGAAGTCGCTTGGCGTAGTTGTCTTTGCTCCCCGAATAGCCCCGGGCGGCCGCAGATCCCATGGCGCCCACCGTACCG
>NZ_JBBATF010000289.1:0-1871 GCF_040398885.1 Mycobacterium sp.
GGATCCAGGCGCTGCGCAACTTCGCCGACGTCGGCGAGTTCACCTCGGTGGTCTACGCGCGCCCGGACTACATCGATACCCTGGCCACCTCCACGGCGGCCTCGGCGCACGTCACGGTGGACTACGAGCTGCGGGGCTGTCCGATCGACCGCCGCCAATTGCTCGACACCCTGGCCGCCCTGCTCGTCGGCCGCAGACCCCGGCTGCCGGCGGCGTCGGTCTGCACCGAGTGCAAACGCGCCGGGGTCACCTGCGTCACCGTCTCCGAGGGCATCGCCTGCCTGGGCCCGGTGACCCACGCCGGCTGCGGCGCGCTGTGCCCGCGGCACCACCGCGGCTGTTACGGCTGCTTCGGCCCGATGGCGACCCCCAACACCGGCGCGATGATCCCGCTGCTGCGACGCGACGGGCTGTCCGCGGCCGACGTCGACCGGGTGTTCGGCACCTTCAACGTGACGCAGTTCGACGGCGAGCGACACGGCCCGTGACCGAGTCGCGCACGTTGCGGGTCGGCGCCTTGACCCGGGTCGAGGGGGAGGGGGCCCTGCGCGTCGAAATACGTGATGGCAAAGCAGAACTCGTCGAACTGAACATCTACGAGCCGCCGCGGTTCTTCGAGGCGTTCCTGCGCGGCCGGAACTACACCGAACCGCCGGACATCACCGCCCGGATCTGCGGCATCTGCCCGGTCGCCTACCAGGTCAGCGCCTGCAACGCCATCGAGGACGCCTGCGGGGTGACACCGGACCCCGAGATCGTCGCGCTGCGGCGGCTGCTCTACTGCGGGGAGTGGATCCACAGCCACGTGCTGCACATCTACCTGCTGCACGCTCCGGACTTCCTCGGCGCCCCGGACGTAATGACCCTCGCCAGGGCCCATCCCGAGGCGGTGGAACGCGGACTGGCGTTGAAGAAGGCCGGCAACCGGCTGATGGAACTGATCGGCGGCCGGTCCATCCACCCGGTCAATGTGCGGGTCGGCGGTTTCTACTCGGTGCCGACCGGGGCGGACCTCAAGCCGATGGCCGAACTGCTGCGCCGGGCCCTCGATGGCGCGCTGGCCACCGTCGAGTGGGTGTCCGGCTTCGAGTTCCCGGACCTCACCGTCGGGCACGAGCTGCTGGCGCTGACCGGTGACCGCTATCCGATCGAGGACGGCGCCATCGCCCGCAGCGCCGGGCCCGCCTTCGACGTGGCCGACTTCGGCGAGCACGTGCGGGAGACCCAGGTGCGGCACTCCACCGCGCTGCACGCCACCCTCGACGGGCGACGTCACCTCACCGGCCCGCTGGCCCGCTACTCGCTGAACCACGAGGCCCTGTCCGCATCGGCCAGAGAGGCGGCCGCGGCGGCCGGCCTCGGCCCCGAATGCCGGAACCCGTTCCGCAGCATCATCGTCCGCGCCGTCGAGGTGGTCTACGCCGTCGAGGAGGCGCTCCGCATCATCGGGGACTACCAGCGGCCGAGCCGCCCGTTCGTGCCGGTCTCACCCCGGCCGGGTGTCGGGCACGGGGTCAGCGAGGCCCCCCGCGGGCTGCTGTACCACCGCTACCGGATCGACGCCGACGGGCTGGTGGCCGCCGCCGACATCGTGCCGCCGACAGCGCAGAACCAGGGCGCGATCGAGGCCGATCTGCTGCGGATCGTGACCGAGCAGAGCGGTCTGGACGATGCCGCGCTGACCGCGATGTGCGAACGGGCCATCCGCAACCACGACCCCTGCATCTCGTGCGCGACGCACTTCCTGACCGTCACGGTCGACCGGCACGTTGAGGACTTTCAGGCCGCTCACGAAGACCTCTGACATCGCACGAGAGATTGTCGGTGGTCGGTGGGATGCTCACGTCATGTCCACGACCGGCGCCGGCACT
>NZ_JBBATF010000290.1:0-1828 GCF_040398885.1 Mycobacterium sp.
CGGCGGGCGGCCAGCAGTTCGGCCTCCAGGGGGTCGGGTCCCGCCGGCTTGGACGGGCCGCAGCCGGTGGCGGCGGCGCCGATCAGGGCGAGCGCCAGCACGCCGCGGCCGCCGTCGACGAGGACGCGTCGGCGGCTCAGACGGGGCCGGGCCATCGCCCGGGGGGAACCTGGTTCGGGGTCGAGCACGCCAACATCCTGCCATTGCGGCCGGAGTCGCTGGCGTATCGTTGGAGGCCGGCATTGACAACTTCGTTGATGTCCAGCATTGACAAGCATTGACAACTCAAGATGAGGAGCTCGCCGTGACGCAACGGACCCCGGGTTCTTCGTCGGGCCTGCCCTCGCCGGAGCGGGTGACCGAGCTGCTCGCTGACGAGTTCGCGCGCGCCGGTTATGAGATCGACGGCGTCCAGGTCGACGAACGCTCTCAGCCGCCGCGGATCCGGGTCGTCGCCGACGGCGACGACCCCCTGGATCTGGATGCGATCGCGGAGTTGTCCCGGGCGGCCTCGGCGGCGCTCGACACCGTCGACAGCCCGCCGTACCTGCTCGAGGTGAGTTCCCCCGGGGTGGACCGGCCGCTGACCGAGGAGAAGCACTTCCGCCGGGCCCGGGGCCGCCGCGTCGAGCTGTCGCTGCGCGACGGCACCGCTGTGACCGGCCGGCTCGGCGTCACCGCGGACGGTCTCGCCGCGCTCGTGGTGCGTTCCGGCAGCGGCTGGGACGTCCGCCGGCTGCCGCTGGACGGCATTGCCAAAGCCGTTGTGCAGGTTGAGTTCTCGCCGCCCAGCGCGAAGGAACTCGAGCTCGTCGGCAAGACGTTCGTCGGCACGGAACAGGCGGAGGCCGGGGCATGAACATCGACATGGGCGCACTGCACGCGATCGAGGTCGACCGGGGGATTCCGGTCGAGGAACTGCTGGACACCATCAAGTCGGCTCTGCTGACCGCCTACCGCCACACCGACGGCCATCAGCCCGACGCCCGCATCGAGATCGACCGCAAGAGCGGTGTGGTCCGGGTGATGGCCCGGGAGACCGACGAGGACGGCAACGTCATCAGCGAATGGGACGACACCCCCGAAGGTTTCGGCCGGGTGGCGGCCACCACCGCCCGTCAGGTGATGCTGCAGCGGTTCCGCGACGCCGAGAACGAACGGATCTACGGGGAGTTCTCGGCCCGCGAGGGCGACATCGTCGCAGGGGTGGTGCAGCGCGACGCGCGGGAGAACGCCCGCGGCAACGTCATCGTCCGCCTCGGGAGCGAGACCAAGGGGTCGGAGGGCACCATCCGGACCGCCGAGCAGGTCCCGGGGGAGTCCTACCAGCACGGCGACCGGCTGCGCTGCTACGTCGTGGGGGTCACCCGCGGCACCCGGGAGCCCCGGATCGAACTCTCGCGCACCCACCCCAATCTGGTTCGCAAGCTGTTCTCGCTGGAGGTTCCCGAGATCGCCGAGGGTTCGGTCGAGATCGTCGCGGTGGCCCGGGAAGCCGGGCACCGCTCCAAGATCGCGGTGCGCTCCAAGGTCGCGGGCCTCAACGCCAAGGGGGCCTGCATCGGTCCGATGGGTCAGCGGGTCCGCAACGTGATGAGCGAACTGTCCGGCGAGAAGATCGACATCATCGACTACGACGAGGACCCGGCCCGGTTCGTCGCCAACGCCCTGTCACCGTCGAAGGTGGTCTCGGTGCAGGTGATCGACGCCGCCACCCGTGCCGCCCGGGTGGTCGTGCCCGATTTCCAGCTGTCCCTGGCGATCGGCAAGGAGGGCCAGAACGCGCGGTTGGCCGCCCGGTTGACCGGCTGGCGGATCGACATCCGCA
>NZ_JBBATF010000291.1:0-1797 GCF_040398885.1 Mycobacterium sp.
ACGGCAAGGGCGCGGTGATGCGCCTCGGCGACGAGGTCCGCCAGCCCATCTCGGTCATCCCGACCGGTTCCATCGCCCTGGACGTGGCGCTGGGCATCGGCGGCCTGCCCCGCGGGCGCGTCGTCGAGATCTACGGCCCGGAGTCCTCGGGCAAGACCACCGTCGCCCTGCACGCGGTGGCCAACGCGCAGGCCGCCGGCGGTATCGCGGCGTTCATCGACGCCGAGCACGCGCTGGACCCGGAGTACGCCAAGAGCCTCGGGGTGGACACCGACGCCCTGCTGGTCAGCCAGCCCGACACCGGCGAGCAGGCGCTGGAGATCGCCGACATGCTGGTCCGCTCGGGAGCGATCGACATCCTGGTCATCGACTCGGTGGCCGCCCTGGTGCCGCGCGCCGAGATCGAGGGCGAGATGGGCGACAGCCACGTCGGCCTGCAGGCCCGCCTGATGAGCCAGGCGCTGCGCAAGATGACCGGCGCGCTGAACAACTCGGGCACCACCGCGATCTTCATCAACCAGCTGCGCGAGAAGATCGGCGTGATGTTCGGGTGCTTCAACTACAGCACCAGAGTGCAACTGGCCGACGGGACTACCGAGAAGATCGGCAGGATCGTCAACCGGAAAATGGATGTCGAGGTGCTGTCCTACGACCCGGCCACCGACCAGATCGTGCCGCGCAAGGTGGTCAACTGGTTCAACAACGGTCCGGCCGAGCAGTTCCTGCAGTTCACCGTCGAGAAGTCAGCTGGCAACGGGAAGTCCCAGTTCGCCGCGACACCCAACCACCTCATCCGTACCCCGGGCGGGTGGACGGAAGCCGGGGATCTCATCGCCGGCGACAGGGTCCTGGCCGCCGAACCGCATCTGCTCAGCGAACAGCAGTTCCAGGTCGTGCTCGGTTCACTGATGGGCGACGGGAGCTTGTCGCCGAACCGGCGCGGCCGCAACGGTGTCCGGTTCGGCATGGGCCACGGCGCCGAACAGGTCGAGTATCTGCAGTGGAAGACCGAACTGCTCGGCAACATCGGCCACTCGGTGCGTGAGAACGCCGACGGCGCAAGATTCGTCGACTTCACCCCGCTGCCCGAACTCGCCGAGTTGCGACGCTCGGTCTACCTCGGCGACGGCAAGAAGTTCCTGTCCGAGGACTATCTGAAGGCGCTCACCCCGCTCGCGCTGGCGATCTGGTACATGGACGACGGTTCCTTCGCCGTCCGCTCCAAGGGTCTGCAGCAGCGCACCGAAGGCGGAAGCGGCCGTATCGAGTTCTGCGTCGAGGCGATGAATGAGGGATCGCGACTTCGCCTGCGGGACTATCTTCGCGACACCCACGGTCTGGACGTGCGTTTGGGTCTGGCCGGAGCGGCCGGCAAGGCGGTGCTGGTGTTCTCCGCCGAATCATCGGCGAAGTTCCAGGAACTGGTCGCGCCTCACATCGCTCCGTCAATGAGCTACAAGCTCCTGCCGCGATTTCGAGGTCAGTGTGCCGTCGCGCCGGAATTCGTCGAGCCTGCCCAGCGACTGGTGCCGGCGAGGATTCTCGATGTCCAGGTCAAGCCGCGGACTCGGTCGATGAACCGTTTCGACATCGAGGTGGAGGGCAACCACAACTACTTCGTCGATGGCGTCATGGTCCACAACTCGCCCGAAACGACAACCGGCGGAAAGGCATTGAAGTTCTACGCGTCGGTGCGCCTGGACGTCCGCCGGATCGAGACGCTCAAGGACGGCACCGACGCGGTGGGCAACCGCACCCGCGTCAAGGTCGTCAAGAACAAGGTCTCGCCGCCGTTCA
>NZ_JBBATF010000292.1:0-1787 GCF_040398885.1 Mycobacterium sp.
GCCCGTTCGACAACCAAAGCCGAAGGCAGACCTCCTTCGCCGAGGTTGAGGTGCTGCCCGTGGTGGAGACCACCGACCACATCGAGATCCCCGAAACCGACCTGCGGGTCGACGTCTACCGGTCCAGCGGGCCGGGCGGGCAGTCGGTCAACACCACCGACTCCGCGGTTCGACTCACCCACATCCCGACCGGAATCGTGGTGACCTGCCAGAACGAGAAGTCGCAGCTGCAGAACAAGGTCTCCGCCACCCGGGTGCTCCAGGCGAAACTGCTGGAACGCAAACGCCAGGAGGAGCGCGCCGAACTCGACGCCCTCAAAGGCGACGGCGGCAGTTCGTGGGGCAACCAGATGCGCTCCTACGTTCTGCACCCCTACCAGATGGTCAAGGATCTGCGGACCGAGTACGAGGTCGGCAACCCCGCGGCAGTCCTGGACGGGGACATCGACGGGTTCCTGGAGGCGGGAATCCGTTGGCGCAACAGACGAGACGACGAAGACTGACTTGACCGAGCTTGTGGCATTCCCGTTCGCCGACCGCTGGCATGACTTCTGGCACGGCGAGATCGGCGAATGGATCCTCTCCCGCGGCCTGAAGATCGCCCTGCTGATGATCGGCGGCCTGCTCGGGGCGCGGTTCATCAGCTGGCTGGCCGGACGGATCAGCCGGCGCATCGACGACGACTTCCAGCAGAGCGACGCCCTGGTGCGCTCCGAGAGCGTCAAGCACCGGCAAGCCGTCGCCTCGGTGATCTCCTATGTGGCCATCGCTCTGCTGGTCGTGATGGTGTTCGTGGAGATCACCGAAACGCTGGCGGTGCCGATCGGCTCGCTGGTCGCGCCGGCGGCGGTCCTGGGTGCTGCGCTGGGCTTCGGCGCGCAACGGGTGGTTCAGGACCTGCTCAGCGGGTTCTTCATCATCACCGAGAAGCAGTACGGCTTCGGTGACCTGGTACAGCTCAACCTGGGATCCGGCAACGACGCGATGGGCACCGTCGAGGACGTCACCTTGCGGGTGACCAAGCTGCGCACCTCCGACGGGGAGATGTACACGATCCCCAACGGCCAGATCGTCAAGACGCTCAACCTGTCCAAGGACTGGGCGCGCGCCGTCGTCGACATCCCGGTGCCGAGCACCGCCGATCTCTCAGTGGTGAACGAGGTGCTGTACCAGGTGGCCGAGAGCGCCGCGCGGGATCCCAGCCTCGAGGATCTGTTGTTGGACAAGCCGCAGCTGATGGGGGTGGAGAGCATCGAACTCGACACCGTCAACCTGCGGATGGTGGCCCGCTCGCTGCCCGGCAAGCAATTCGAGGTGGGCCGGCGGCTGCGGCTCCTGGTGGTCGCGGCGCTGGCCCGGGCCGGGATCGCCACCAGAGGTGCCGGACGCGAGACCGAGGGGCCGGAGCAGCGGTGAAGACGACGAACCCCCGAGAGGGCCGAGGCTGGCCCGGCTACATCCTGGGCGGGCGGCTGCGCACCAGCACGGCGGCCCTGCTGATCGCGTTCTGCGCGATCTGGTGGCTGTATGAGACATACGAGACCACCCCGGCGCCCGAACAGGTGCCGGCCAGCGACGTGGTGCCGCCGGGCTTCATCCCCGACCCCGCCTACACCTGGGCGCCGCGCACCGACGTCCGGCCACGCGACCCGGTGACCACCACGACGACCACGACTCCGGCGACCACGCCGAGCACGACCACCCCGACGACGCCGGTCACCGCCACCCCGACCCCGTCCAGCGCCCCGGCCGAGCCGGGCGGCCCGACGCCGCCGCCCGCGCCCAAC
>NZ_JBBATF010000293.1:0-1750 GCF_040398885.1 Mycobacterium sp.
AGCCCTGGGGGTCGCCGAGGAAGAACTGCACCGCGTCGGCCTCGTCCTCCAGCGCGCCGGCCAGCGGGTTGTCCGAGCGCACATGCGAACCGATCAGCACCTCACCTTTCTACCGCGAGCAGACGTAAACGTCCCCGACACTCCGGGTTTTCGGGGACTTTTACGTCTGCTCAGCCGGCGAGGCGAGCGGGCTCCACGAGTCCGGACAGCCGCGCCACGAGTTCGACCGGATGACGGCGGACGTCGTCGACGACGATCGGCAACAACGTCCACCCCATGTCCCCCAGGCGGGTGGCTTTGATCCGGTCGCGTTTCCAGCGTTCGGGATCGGCATGCCATTCCATGCTGTCGTATTCGGCGGCGACCCTGGCCCACGGCCAGGCGAAGTCCAGACGCCAGAGTTCGCCGTGGAGGTCGACGATCTCGTACTGCAACACCGGGGTGGGCAGCCCGCCGTCGAGGAACACCAGGCGGGCCTCGCTCTCCATCGGCGATTCGGCGCGCGGGTCGGCCCGCGGCAGCAGGTCGCGCACCGCGACGATCCCCCGCCTGCCTTTCTGCTCCTCGACCGCGCGCTCCAGGTCCGTGGGCCCGCAGGCCCCGGAGCGCAGTGCGGCGTCCAACGTGGCCAACACCCGCCGGCGGGATTTGGTGCGGGCCACCTCGACAGCCGTCCACGCCGGTGCCGTCGCCAGCCGGCCGCGGACGCGGCGCAGCGGAGCCCCGGTGCGCTGGTGCACCACCAGACCCGCGTTCGGGCGGATGCGGACGCCGGGGTCGAGGACGTGCAGCCGGCCGTCCAGCTCGATGTCGAAACCGTGCAGTTCCGCGGCGGTGCCCATGCACGCCACGATCGGCCTTCCCGTGGCCAACTCGAGGCCGGCGAGTCGCCCCGGGATGTCCGGCGGCTGCAACGCGTACACCCCCTGACACACCCGGACAATCGCGCCGGCCTCGAGATGCGACGCGAGTGCCTTCTTCGTGATGACCGACAGGAGTTGGGCCCGCGTCACCAAACCGGCGTTGGCGGCGAACAATTCGTGGATTCGCACGCACCGATGGTCGTCGGCAGTCCCCGGGCAGCCAAGTCACCCGGTGCACTACCCGCCGAGCAGACGTGAACGCCCCCGCACGCTCGGCGTGTCGGGGGCGTTCACGTCTGCTCGCGGCAGAAAGGTTACGGGCGGTAGTCGCTGTACCCGTAGTCGTCCAGGGGCACGGCCGCACCGGTGCCCTGGCCGAAGTCGGGGCTGTAGTACTGATCCTCGTAGGACGGGATCGTGTACGCCGCCGCGCGGGCCTCCTCGGTCGGCTGAACCTGGATGTTGCGGTACCGGTTGATGCCGGTACCGGCCGGGATCAGCTTGCCGATGATGACGTTCTCCTTCAGACCCTGCAGCTTGTCGCTGCGGCAGTTGATCGCCGCATCGGTCAGCACGCGGGTGGTCTCCTGGAACGACGCCGCCGACAGCCACGAGTCGGTGGCCAGCGAGGCCTTCGTGATGCCCATCAGCACCGGACGGCCGGCCGCGGGCTCGCCGCCCTCGGCGACCACCCGGCGGTTCTCCGCCTCGAACTCCGCCCGCTCGGTCAGCGATCCGGGCAGGAACTCCGTGGCGCCGGAGTCGATGATCGTCACCCGGCGCAGCATCTGCCGGATGATGACCTCGATGTGCTTGTCGTGGATCGACACGCCCTGGGCCCGGTAGACCTCCTGGACCTCCTTGACCAGGTGGATCTGCACCTTGCG
>NZ_JBBATF010000294.1:0-1688 GCF_040398885.1 Mycobacterium sp.
ACAGGCCGCAATTGAGATATCCCTCGGGATTCATCCGCCTCTCCTCCCTGGCGACCACCGGCTGCCGTCCGTGCACCGGACCGTCCGCAAACCCTGCGAGCCTACCGCGGACGGCAGTGCCGTTTCGATGGGGAATCACCGGACGACGCGCCGGACTCCCAGGGGCAGCGGCGGCAGGCGCGGCACTGTGGGGCCGCCACCACCGCCAGCCGCCTCAGGAGAACGTTTCGGCCGGTCCGGGGAAGCGCCGGGCCAGGACATCGTCGCGCCAGCCCGCGAGTCCGGCGGCGATCGCCGACTTCGCATCGGCGTAGCCGCGGACGAAGCGCGGCACCCGATCGAGTGACAGCCCGACAAGGTCGTGGAACACGAGCACCTGGCCGTCGCAGTCGGGGCCGGCGCCGATGCCGATCGTGGGCACGTCGAGGTCCGCGGTGATCCGGCCGGCCAACGGCGCGGGGACGCACTCGAGGAGCACCGCGAACGCCCCCGCCGCGGCGGCGGCCCGGGCATCGGCGATGAGTGGCTCGGCATCCCGTTGCATGCGGTAACCACCGAGTTGGTGGACCGCCTGCGGCCGCAGCCCGACATGCCCCATCACCGGGATGCCCGCCGCGGCGATCGCCGCGATGACGTCGGCTTGCCCGGCCGTGCCCTCGAGTTTCACCGCCTGGCAGCCGGTCTCCTTCATCAGCCGCGCACAGGCCGCCACGGCGCGCCTCCGCCCGAGGTGCTGCAGGGGGAAGGGCAGATCGACCACCACCATCGCGCGCGAGGCCGCCCGGCCGACGATCTCGCCGTGGTAGATCATCTGCTCGAGCGTCGCGGGTATCGTCGACGATCGCCCGGCCACGACCATGGCCACGCTGTCGCCGACGAGTACACAGTCCACCCCCGCCTCGTCGACGAGCCGCCCGGTCGTCCAGTCGTAGGCGGTGACCATCGTGATCGGCGCCTTCCGCCGCTTGGCGGCGGCGAGATCGAGCACGGTGACCCGGCGGGGGGAGTCTGGCATGGCGGAATGGTAAGGAGCGGTCGGCACCGGCTGGTCGCGGGCCACGAACGGGCATCTGTATAGTGTCACATCGATCCGCAGTGTCCACCCTGCGGACCGTCGTGGAGCCAAACCGTGCCGCCTCTCCGTCGTTTTCCCCAGGCCCGATCCCGACACAGGCTGGTTGCGGTGGCGGGTACGATCCGGTTGGCAGTCCGGTCTCTGCTGCTGCCGGCCCAAGTCCTGTTCGCCCAGATGCTGTTCGCCCAGATGCTGTTCGCCCAGATACCGGGGCGGCCCGAACCGCAGCGGCTCAAGGAAGATCAGCGGCTGGGCGTGGTGGTCGACAAGGCACCCGGCATGCTGGCCCTGCGCCTGCCCCGGGAAAGCACCACGGTGTGGCGCGTCGTGCCCACCGGCAACGCCACCATCCAGGTGACCGGACAGGCGACCCGGGCGATGCTCGCACCGCGGCAGTTCATCCGCTTCTCCGCCACGCTCGACGAGTTCGGCAAGGTCACCGAACCGGTCGTCAAGGTGACCTTCCCGGGTGGCGGCACACCGAGCGTGATCGCCCCGGGGCTGGGGCTGGAAACGGGTGGCAAGAAGGTCCCCGGCCGACGGCCCGCGGGCCTCTACACGATCAACGGCATCATCCGCACCGTGGATGGCACCACGGTGACGGTGCTCATCG
>NZ_JBBATF010000295.1:0-1665 GCF_040398885.1 Mycobacterium sp.
GGGTCACCGCCGACGACGTCTACCGGGAGGGCATCACCAAGGTCTCACCCGCCGACTTCGACGCGGCCCGGGCGCTGGGATGCACCATCAAACTGCTGGCCGTCTGTGAACGGATCACCGCACCCGCCGGGGAAGAACCGGGCCAGCAACGGGTTTCGGCCCGGGTCTATCCGGCGCTGGTGCCGCTGGAGCATCCGCTGGCCTCGGTCAACGGCGCCTTCAACGCGGTGGTCGTCGAGGCCGAGGCGGCCGGCCGGTTGATGTTCTACGGGCAGGGCGCCGGCGGCAATCCCACCGCCTCGGCGGTGATGGGCGATGTGGTGATGGCGGCCCGCAACCGGGTGCAGGGCGGCCGCGGCCCGCGCGAGTCCCGCTACGCCGAGTTGCTGATCGCCCCGATGGGAATGATCCCCACCCGCTATTACGTCAGTATGAAGGTCAAAGATCGACCGGGCGTATTCGCCTCCGTGGCAACCGAATTCGGCAAGCGTGAAGTCAGCATCGCCGAGGTGCGCCAGGAGGGGATGGCCGACGGATCGGCACGCATCGTCGTCGTGACCCACCGCGCCACCGACGCGGCACTGTCGGAGACCGTCGCCGCGCTGGCCGATCTGGAGGTTGTCGACGAGGTCACCAGCGTGCTGCGCATGGAGGGAACCACCGAATGACACCCAGCACCGATGAGCGTCGTGCGCGAGCGTTCGGGCCCTGCCGTGGCCGCGTCGGATGCTCCTGGCCGGGTCTGATCGAGGCCTACCGGGATCGTCTTCCGATGGCCGCGGACTGGACTCCGGTGACCCTGAAGGAGGGCGGCACCCCGCTGGTGCCCGCCCCGCGGCTGTCGGAGAAGACCCGGTGCACCGTGCACGTCAAGGTCGAGGGGCTCAACCCCACCGGGTCGTTCAAGGACCGCGGCATGACCATGGCGGTCACCGAAGCGGTGGCCAAAGGCCAGAAGGCGGTGCTGTGCGCCTCGACCGGGAACACCTCGGCGTCGGCGGCCGCCTACGCCGCGCGGGCGGGCATCACCTGTGCGGTGCTGATCCCGCAGGGCAAGATCGCGATGGGCAAGCTCGCCCAGGCCGTCATGCACGGCGCCAAGATCATCCAGATCGACGGCAACTTCGACGACTGCCTGGAACTGGCCCGCAAGCTCACCGCGGACTACCCGACCATCTCGCTGGTCAACAGCGTCAACCCGGTGCGGATCGAGGGTCAGAAGACCGCCGCGTTCGAGATCGTCGACGTCCTCGGGTACGCCCCGGACATCCACGCCCTGCCGGTCGGCAACGCCGGCAACATCACCGCCTACTGGAAGGGCTACACCGAGTATCACCGCGACGGCGTGAGCGAGCGCCTGCCGCGCATGCTCGGCACCCAGGCGGCGGGCGCCGCCCCGCTGGTGCTGGGCCACCCGGTCGGCAAGCCCGAGACCCTGGCCACTGCCATACGGATCGGGTCCCCGGCGTCCTGGGACGGTGCGATGGCGGCCAGGGAGCAGTCCGATGGGCGCTTCCTCGCGGCAACGGACGAGGAACTGCTCGAGGCCTACCAGTTGCTGGCCCGGGAGGAGGGGATCTTCGTCGAACCGGCGTCCGCGGCCAGCGTGGCCGGCCTGCTCAAGGCTGTCGAGGACGGCTGGGTGCGGCCCGGTTCGACGGTGGT
>NZ_JBBATF010000296.1:0-1652 GCF_040398885.1 Mycobacterium sp.
GTTGGGACCCCAAGGAGACGGTGTCGTTCATCGCCTGGGTGATCTACGCGGCGTACCTGCATGCGAGGTCGACGGCGGGTTGGCGCGACAAGAAGGCGGCCTGGATCAATGTCGTCGGATTCGCGGCGATGGTGTTCAACCTGTTCTTCATCAACCTGGTCACCGTCGGACTGCACTCCTACGCGGGAGTGAACTGACCCGGTTTCTTCGCGGTCAGCGCGGGTTGTTGTCGCCCTGGCTGAGTCGCCAGAGGAAATCCGGGTCGTCGTCGGGTCCGATCACCCGCGGGGCGGGGCGCGCGGATTTCGCCTTCGCCGCCCGCAGGGCGACGTAGACCGTTATGGCGACAACCAGGATGAGCAGCAGGTAAACCACTGATGAAAACCTCCTTGGTCCGAATATACGCGTGTCGGTAGGCTTCCCGCCGTGACCGAGAATCAGGCGGGCGGCGCAACCGGCCGTATCGTGCGTGACGTGGTCGTCTACACGCTGGCCCGGCTGGCGCTGGTGGCCGCGCTCACCGCCGCGATCTTCTTCGCGGCGCAGCCCATCGGCGTTCAGATCCCGCTGGTGGTGGCGATGTTGTTCGCGATCATCCTGGCCCTGCCGCTGGGGATCTGGCTGCTGGCCCCGCTGCGCCGGCGTGCCACCGCGGGCATCGCCGAGGTCGACGAACGTCGCCGGCGGGAGCGCGAACAGTTGCAGGCCCGGTTGAGGGGCGAGCAGGACGGTTAGGTGACGCGACACCCCGCCGAATCGGACTAGCTCCGTTTCCAGGCGTCGACTTCGATCTCCACCAGCATCGCCGGGTCGACCATCGTCACGCCGGCGACCATGGTGGCGGCCGGCCTGATCTCCCCGAACACCTCACCGTGGGCTTTGGACACCGCATCGAGATCCGAAGCGCTGACCAGAAACACCCGCGAACGCACCACGTCTGCCAGCGAATAACCGACCTGAGCCAGTGCCGGGGCGATGACGTCATTGAGCGCCACCAGGGTCTGGCCGTAGGCGTCACCCGGGTGCCGGACTTCGCCGCCGACACTGGCCGTCGACCCCGACACGTGCACGTAGTCGCCCGCGACCGTCGCCCGGGAATAGCCGATCGTGGCCTCCCAGGGGCTGCCACTCGAGATCAGCTTGTCCGCTGCCATGTGTCTCCTTCGCCGGTTGTCAGGACGTGTCGGTCAGCCCAGGGCCAGCGCCGCCGCCACCGCGATCGACCACACCAGCATCGTCAGCCCGGTGTCGCGCAGCACCGGGATCAGCTCCCGTCCGCCGCGGCCGGCACGCACCGGCCCGGCCGCCTTCACCGCCAGGGGCAGCGCCAGGAAACCCAGCGCGCACCACGGGGTGGCCCGGACGAGCAGGAGGGTCATCACCGCGGCCAGACCCAGCAGCGCCTGGTAGAGCACCCGGGTCCTGGCATCGCCCAGACGCACCGCCAGCGTCATCTTGCCCGCGACCCGGTCGGTCGGGATGTCCCGCAGATTGTTGGCCACCAGGACCGCCGAGGAGAGCGCACCGATCGCCACCGCCGCCGCCAGGCCCACCCAATCGGTCCGCAGGGCCTGGGTGTACTGCGTGCCCAGCACGGCCACCAGGCCGAAGAACACGAACACCGCGACCTCGCCGAAGCCGGCGTACCCGTA
>NZ_JBBATF010000297.1:0-1605 GCF_040398885.1 Mycobacterium sp.
CCGGTTAGCGGTATTCACCGAGGCCACCTTGACCGAGAAGATCTTCTCGATGGCGATCTTGATCTGCGTCTTGTTGGAGTCCGGGTGGACGAAGAACGTGTAGACGTTGTCCTCGATCAGGCCGTAGGACTTTTCAGAGATCACCGGTGCGACGATGATGTCGCGCGGGTCAGTCACGGTCGCCATCAGGCCGACACCTCCGTCTTCGTGTTGCTCTCGATCCAGGCGTTGAGCGCCTCAACGCTGAACACCACGTCGTCGGCGTTGAGCACGTCGTAGGTGTTCAGCTGATCCGGTGCCAGGATGTGCACGCCGGGCAGGTTGCGCACGCTCTTGGCGCCGGCCTCGTCGGCACGGCCGATGACGACCAGAACCTTTGTCGTTTTTCCGGGCGTGCGCTCCGGAACCAGCGCACCCAGGAATGCCTTGGCGCTCTTGGTCGACGGAGTCTGACCGCTGACGAATTCTGTGACGGCGTGGATCCGCTCGTTGCGGGCCCGATCCGACAGCGCCCCGCGCAGTGCGGCGGCGATCATCTTCTTCGGGGTCCGCTGGCTGTAGTCGCGCGGCTGCGGGCCGTGCACCGTCCCGCCGCCCTTGAACTGCGGGGCGCGGGTCGAGCCCTGACGGGCCCGGCCGGTGCCCTTCTGCCGGTAGGGCTTCTTGCCGCCGCCGGACACCAGACCGCGGGTCTTGGTCGCGTGGGTGCCCTGGCGGGCGGCCGCCAACTGCGCGGTCACCACCTGGTGCATCAGCGCGATGTTGGGCTCGACGTCGAACAGTTCCGCGGGCAGTTCGACGCTGCCGCGAATGGTGCCGTCCGGGCTCTGGACGTTAATCGTCGCCATTACTTCTCACCTCGTTTGACCGCGGTGCGGACCATCACCAGGCCGCCGGTGCGGCCGGGGACCGCACCCTTGATCAACAACACGCCGTTCTCGGCGTCGACCTTGTGCACCAACAGGTTCTGGGTGGTGACGCGGTCGTTGCCCATCCGGCCCGACATCCGGGTGCCCTTGAAGACCCGGCCGGGAGTCGAGCAGCCGCCGATCGAGCCGGGCCGGCGGTGCACCGCCTGGGCGCCGTGCGCGGCGCCCTGGCCGCGGAAGCCGTGCCGTTTCATCGTGCCCGCGAAGCCCTTGCCCTTGGAGGTGCCGGTGACGTCGACGTAGTTGCCCGCCTCGAAGATCTCGGCGGTCAACTCCTGGCCGACCTCGTACTCGCCGGCCGCGGCCTCGTCGTCGAGGCGCAGTTCGGCCAGGTGCCGGCGGGGGTTGACCCCGGCGGCGGCGAACTGGCCGGCGACCGGCTTGATGACCTTGCGCGGGCTGATCTCGCCGTAGGCCAGTTGGACGGCGCTGTAGCCGTCCTTGTCGTTGGTGCGAATGCGGGTGACGACGTTCGGGCCCGCCTTGACGACGGTCACCGGAACGACCCGGTTGTTCTCGTCGAAGACCTGGGTCATGCCCAGCTTCGTGCCGAGGATTCCGCGCCGCGGATTCTTGTTAGGTCCCATTGCTCGAGTCCCCTACTGGATATTCACGTCGACGCTGGCCGGCAGGTCGATGCGCATCAGCGCGTCGACCGTCTTCGGCGTCGGGTCGA
>NZ_JBBATF010000298.1:0-1601 GCF_040398885.1 Mycobacterium sp.
GCCGGGGCACTAAAACCCGCGAGGACTTTGTCCCGGTAAGCGGTTTCGGTTCGGTCAATACCTGGGACAATTCCTGACAGAGCGGCCACCGGCACATTCCCATGCGGGGGGGAAATGTGCCGGTCGGCCGCTTCGCCGCTTGTCAACCCTCGCAGGTTGAAATTCTCGTTAACGCCCGCGGTACGGCACGCGAACCTTATACTCGCGGCAGGTGAAGTCGGTCGACCGACTGGGGTTGTCGGGAGCAAAGGGGGCTGCGCATGGCGGTACTGCCGGAGTTCGCCGAACGTCAGCGCCTTCGGGGGTGATCATGCGGGTTTCATGGCTCTGGATCCCGCCGATGGCGGCCATCGCGGCAACGGCTTTCGCGGTTGCCGTGACTGCGCCCGAGGGGATGTCTGCCGCCGACCAGGTGGGCGACGTCGAGGTCCTGCTGGACGAGATATTGCTGGACGACTTCGCCGGCTGCAACCAGGTGACGGGAAGCACGCTCTGCGCCAGCGGCACCGTCAGGGGCAGCAGCGGGGCTCCGACCAGCGTTCCGGTCTATGACAGCTCCTGCTACCTGGATGTCCTGGTGACCGCCCGCCGGGGCGACACGTGTGCCATGCACTGATTGACCATCTCGATCGGACTGGCGACCCCGGCGTCCAGCAGCATGAGAAGTGTCTTAACAATTCCTGCGTAATTCCGGCTCAGCGCCTCACGGCTTCGTGGTGCCCTCGGTGAGATTCGAACTCACACTGCACGGGTTTTGAATCCGTTTCCTCTGCCAGTTGGGATACGAGGGCGGTCGCGCGAGAAGCAACGATAGTGGACTCCGCTGAACCCGGTCCGGCCCCCCGCGCTCGCCGCGTCGCCCCGCCGTCCCACAATGACCCCCATGACCGACCCCATGGCCGACCCCGCGACCGAGTCCACCGCCGAGCCCGTGACCGATCCCCGAGTGAGGCGGCGGGTTCTCATCGCCGAGGACGAGGCGCTGATCCGGCTCGACCTGGCGGAGATGCTCAGCGAGGAGGGCTACCAGGTGGTCGGCGAGGCGGGGGACGGCCAGGAGGCCGTTGAACTGGCCGAGAGCCTGAGGCCGGATCTGGTCATCATGGACGTGAAGATGCCGCGGCGCGACGGTATCGACGCCGCCGGCGAGATCGCGGCCAAGCGCATCGCGCCGGTGGTGGTGCTCACGGCTTTCAGCCAGCGGGACCTGGTGGAAAGGGCCCGCGACGCCGGCGCGATGGCCTACCTGGTCAAGCCGTTCTCCATCAGCGACCTGGTTCCGGCCATCGAACTCGCCTTCAGCCGGTTCCAGGAGGTCATCCAGTTGGAACGCGAGGTGGCCGACCTCGGTGAGCGCTTGGAGACCCGCAAGCTGATAGAGCGCGCCAAGGGCCTTTTGCAGGCCAGGCACGCCATGACCGAACCCGAGGCGTTCGGCTGGATGCAACGCGCCGCGATGGACCGCCGCACCACCATGAAAAGGGTCGCGGAGGTAGTCCTGGGGACGCTGGACACCGCCGGGGACGCCGCGTCGTCGCAGTGAACGACGGCGTTTCGCGGCACCATCGCGCGCGGTTTGGTCCGCGGTTGGCTATGTTCTA
>NZ_JBBATF010000299.1:0-1569 GCF_040398885.1 Mycobacterium sp.
TGGCTGGTCTCCTTCAGCGCCGACTCCAGGTCCTCCAGGCTGATCCGCTTGCGGGCCCGGGCCGCCATGGCGTTGCGCTTGCGCGCGCTGCGCCGGTCGGCGATCTGGCGGGCGATGCGGTCCTCGTCGACGACCAGGAAGTTGTCGCCGGCGCCGGGCACCGACGTGAAGCCGATGACCTGGACCGGACGCGACGGGTACGCCTCGGTGACGTCCTCGCCGTGTTCGTCGACCATCCGGCGCACCCGGCCGTAGGCGTCGCCGGCCACCACCGAGTCGCCGACCCGCAACGTTCCGCGCTGGATGAGCACGGTGGCCACCGGACCGCGGCCGCGGTCCAGGTGCGCCTCGATCGCCACGCCCTGAGCCTCCATGTCGGGGTTGGCCCGCAGGTCCAGTGACGCGTCGGCGGTGAGCAGAACGGCCTCCTCCAACGCCTTGATGTTGGTGCCGTTCTTGGCCGAGATGTCGACGAACATGGTCTCGCCGCCGAAGTCCTCGGCCACCAGCCCGTACTCGGTGAGCTGCGAACGGATCCTCTGCGGATCCGCGCCCTCCTTGTCGATCTTGTTGACGGCCACGACGATCGGGACGTCGGCGGCCTGCGCGTGATTGATGGCCTCGACCGTCTGGGGCATCACGCCGTCGTCGGCGGCCACCACCAGGATGGCGATGTCGGTGGCCTTCGCGCCGCGGGCGCGCATGGCGGTGAACGCCTCGTGGCCGGGGGTGTCGATGAAGGTGATGAGACGCTCGACGCCGTCGTGGTCGACGCCCACCTGGTAGGCGCCGATGTGCTGGGTGATGCCGCCGGCCTCGCCCTCGCGCACGGATGCCTGCCGGATGGTGTCGAGCAGTCGGGTCTTGCCGTGGTCGACGTGACCCATGACGGTGACCACCGGGGGACGCTGTTCGAGGTCCTCCTCGCCGCCCTCGTCCTCGCCGTAGGTGAGGTCGAAGGACTCCAGCAGTTCGCGGTCCTCGTCCTCGGGAGACACCACCTGCACGACGTAGTTCATCTCGCTGCCCAGCAGTTCGAGGGTGTCGTCGCCCACCGACTGGGTGGCGGTGACCATCTCGCCGAGGTTGAACAGCGCCTGCACCAGCGCCGCCGGGTTGGCGTCGATCTTCTCGGCGAAGTCGCTCAGCGACGCGCCGCGCGCCAGCCGGATGGTCTCGCCGTTGCCGTGCGGAAGGCGCACGCCACCGACGACCGGGGCCTGCATGTTCTCGTACTCGGCGCGTTTAGCCCGCTTTGACTTGCGGCCACGCCGGGGCGCTCCGCCGGGACGGCCGAAGGCACCGGCGGCACCACCGCGCTGGCCAGGACGGCCACCGCCGCCACCGCCACCGCCACCGGGACGACCTCGGAAACCTCCGGCAGCAGCGCCGCCGGCAGGAGCGCCACCGGTGCCGCCGCCGGGGCGGTAGTTACCGCCGCCGCCACCACCGGGACGGGCGCCTTGACCGGGACCGGGCCGGGCACCGCCACCTGGACGTGGGCCACCGGGACGCCCGGGGGCGCCGGGACGCGCGCCGGGCGGCCGCGGCGGCATGTTGCCCGGCGTG
>NZ_JBBATF010000300.1:0-1567 GCF_040398885.1 Mycobacterium sp.
CGTCGAAGGAGGCGTCGGCGAACGGCAGCGCGGGCTCGCGGTTGAGGTCGTGGACCACCCGTTCCCGCGCCTGCGGGTTCCGGTCCAGTTCGAGGGCGTTCATGCCGAGCACCACCAGACGTTGCGGTGTCCGGGCCAGGTGCGACACCCAGGAGCTGCACAGGTCGAGCACTTCGCCGTACAGGCCGAGCTCGTCGTAGAGGTCGCGCACGGCGGCGATGGCACCGTCGTCGATGTGCTGCACCAGCCGCGGTTCGCCGTAGAAGCCACGGTCGTCGCCCTCGTCGACCCGGGTGAAGAAGCCGTCGGGGAAGTCGTGGTAGCGGTCCACGCCCGGGGACGTGGCGTCGTCGTCGGCGGTCACCGGACGGGAGCGGCGGCGGTCATCTCAGTCACACCCAAATAGTCTCATCGAAGCTACATCACCACCCGCACGAGTCCGAGCGATCACCACGCGCGCAGCACCAGCGGGGCGAATCCGGCCGCCTCGACTGCTTTGTCGTCCCAGAGGCGGATGCCCCGCTCGACCAGCGGCACAATCCGGCGGAATTGGTCGACGGCCCCACCACCGGTGAGGTCGTGCACTGCAGACCGGCCCATATCCGCCAGGTTGGAGCCGGCTTCGCGGTTACGGAGCGTCTAACACTGGTTCGCTTACGCTGCACCTTCTGACCTCGCTCGACGGGCCCGCACCTTCTGGCAGTACCAGTACGGCTCGCCTTCTCGGGGCCGCTTGCCACCCATCACCGTCGTTCTCGGCGATCGGTTGCCCCGACGCTTCATCAGGCCGCTGCGACGGCCCGACAGAGACGGTCTCTCACCACCTCCCGATACATCCAGCGCCTCGTGGCGCACAGTTCGGCCGCGAAAAAAGCCGAGGCGGTCTTCAAGATCGCATTCGCCCGGCGCAACTCGGCGTTCTCCTCCGGACATCCCGGGGCGGTTCAAGCGGTCAAGTGCACTCGGATTTGCTTTCCCGCCTGAATGGGCGCATGGTGGAGATACGCAATCGCGCCAGTCCCCGACCCCGACCGGCTCCAGCCGAAACGGGGACATCGTGGCTAACAGAACCGACGAGTTGATTAGCATGCTTCGGGAGATCGGAGATCAGCGAGTTAGCACCATGCATGAACTCCGTGTGCTAAGGATGGATCACCACGCACGGATTCTGGGCAGGCTCAAGGCATTCAAAAACCTCTAGATGCGCCAGCGCCGGGTGGCCCTCCTTCTTGCCTGTGGCCGGGGAAACCGTCGCGCTGTATCGCCCTCCAACAAACGAACCGCCGGCCGGACCCCTCCGTCGTCGGCGTTGCCGTGGTCGTCGGCGTCTGTGTCGATGAGAACGGATGGGTGCCAGTCGTGGGTACCGGAGAACGTCTGCACGGCGGAGCACGACTAACCGCCCAGCTAGAGCCGTCCAGCAAACACTTTTCAGCACCGCCGGAAAGCTGGTTGGGGTAGAAGTGTGGGGTAGTAACGCGAAAGAGGCGGCCTTCGGGTGACCGAAAACCACCTCTGACCTGCGTCGGGCTGACAGGATTTGAACCTGCGACCACTTGACCCCCAG
>NZ_JBBATF010000301.1:0-1548 GCF_040398885.1 Mycobacterium sp.
ACGGCGTCGGTGGTCACCTCCATCGCCACGTCGGAGGCGAAGCACTTCGACGCCGCGGAGATGAAGCCCAGATCGGGCTCGCCGCGCTCGGCGCGGGCGGCGGCGGAGTACACCATCAACCGGGCCGCCTCCACCTTCATCGCCATGTCGGCGAGCATGAACTGGACACCCTGGTTGTCGGCGACCGGACGGCCGAACTGCTTGCGGTCCTTGGTGTATTCGATCGCGGCGTCCAGTGCGCCCTGCGCGATGCCGACGGCCTGCGCGCCGATGGTGGGCCGGGTGTGGTCCAGGGTGGCCAGCGCGGTCTTGAAACCGGTGCCGGGCTCGCCGATGATCCGGTCACCGGGGATGCGGCAGTTCTCGAAGTACAACTCGGTGGTGGGCGAGCCCTTGATGCCGAGCTTGCGCTCCTTGGGGCCGATGACGAAGCCCTCGTCGTCCTCGTGGACCATGAACGCCGAGATGCCGTTGGCGCCCTTGTCGGGGTCGCTGACCGCCATCACGGTGTACCAGGCCGACTTGCCGCCGTTGGTGATCCAGCACTTGGAGCCGTTGAGGATCCAGTCGTCGCCGTCGGCCTTGGCCCGGGTCCGCATGGAGGCGGCGTCGCTGCCGGCCTCCCGCTCGGACAGCGCGTAGGAGGCCATCTTGCCTTCGGCGATCTCGGGCAGGACCTTCTTCTTGAGCTCGTCGGAGCCGCGCAGGATCAGCCCCATGGTGCCCAGCTTGTTGACCGCGGGGATCAGCGATGCCGACGCGTCGACACGGGCGACCTCCTCGATGACGATGCAGGCCGCCACCGAGTCCGCACCCTGGCCGCCGAACTCCTCGGGCACGTGCACCGCGTTGAAGCCCGAGGCGTTGAGCGCATCGAGGGCCTCCTGCGGGAAGCGCACCTCCTCGTCGACCGCCGCCGCGTACGGCGCGACCTCCTTCTCGCACAACGCGCGGATAGCCGCGCGCAGCTCCTCGTGCTCCTCGGGCAGAGCGAAAACGTCGAACGCGGGATTACCAGCCATGGTTGCCTCCAAATGCCATCGGGGCGCTCTTTGCCGGTGACTTTACCGCCTGCGCCCTACTCGCCCAACAGACGCTCACGCAGCAGGCGGTCCTTGGCCACCACCTGCATCGCCATATCGGTCTGGAAGTTCTCCATCCGCTCCCGCAGTGCCGGGTCGGCGGAGGCGAGAATCCGCACCGCCAGCAGGCCGGCGTTGCGGGCGCCGCCGATGGACACGCATGCCACCGGGACACCGGCGGGCATCTGCACGATCGACAGCAGCGAGTCCATCCCGTCCAGCCTGGCCAGCGGGACAGGCACGCCGATCACCGGCAGCGGGGTCGCCGAGGCGACCATCCCCGGCAGGTGCGCCGCCCCGCCGGCGCCGGCGATGACCACCTCGATGCCGCGGTCCGCCGCGCCCCGGGCGTATTCCAGCATGCGTCCCGGCGTCCGGTGGGCCGAGACCACACCGACCTCGAAAGGCACCTCGAACTCGGCCAGCGCCTCGGCGGCGGCCTGCATCACCGGCCAGTCGCTGTCGC
>NZ_JBBATF010000302.1:0-1542 GCF_040398885.1 Mycobacterium sp.
GATGACCCGGCCGTCATCGTGGGTTCGTTTGACGGCGAGGTAGTCCGATCGCACCCCGGGGTTGGCGGTCAGCCAGTCCACGAACAGCAGGGGGAATCGCTGGTTGGGCCCCCCGTCGACCCGAAGATGAATATGCGTCGGGCGCCCGGGATCGGCGGAGGCGTGAAACCTTTTGGGCGACAGTTCTTCTGACCCGTCGAAGCGGCGGTCGGCGTTGATCGGGTCGACCCGCGGATAGCCGGCCTTGAGCAGGTCGTCGGCGAGTTCGTCGGCGATCTCGAGCGAAGCCACAGTCACCTGCATGTCGACGATGTCGCGGCCGTCCAGCTCCGGCACCGCGGTGGAGCCGACGTGGTCGACACGCACCGCCCGGTGCCCGCAGGCCGTCTTCAGCCGCGCCGCGATCCGCCCGGCCTGTTCCGCCCAGTCCGGGTCGGCGGGAACCATGTCCACCGGATCCGCGGCCGGCCGGCCGGTGGCGAGATTGTGCGCGAACGGCACGATCCGCCGGTGCCACAGTTCGCGGACCCGGGAGATGAGCTGCGCCTCGGTACCGGAGTTGTCCAGCCAGACATCGGCGACCGCGCGGCGCTGCTCCTCCCCGGCCTGCGCGGCGATCCGGGCGCGCGCGTCGGCCTCGTCCATGCCGCGCTGCCCGGTCAGCCGGCGTAATCGGACGTCGGCGTCCGCGTGCACCACCACGACCAGTGGGAACAGCGGCGCCATGCCGGATTCGACGAGCAGCGGGATGTCCTCGACGACCACCGCGTCCTGGGACACGCCGGCCACGATCTCGGCCCGCCGGCGCGCCACCAGGGGGTGGACGATGGCGTTGAGCCGGGCGCGCTGCTGGTCGTCGACGAAGGCCCTGGCGGCCAGCGCGGGACGGTTCAGCGCCCCGTCCGGCAGCAGGATCTCGCCGCCGAAGTGGTCGACCAGCGCGGCCAGGCCGTCGGTGCCGGGCGCCACCACCTCGCGGGCGATGACATCGCCGTCGACGACGATCGCGCCGCAGTCGGCGAACGTCGCCGACGCGGTGGACTTCCCGGCGCCGATCCCTCCGGTCAGGCCGATGCGCAGCACGGTGGTGCCGTCAGGACTCGGGTCGGGAGGTCAGGCGTTGCCGGCGAGCTTCTCACGCAGGGCGGCGAGCTGGGCGTCGCTGGCCAGCGAACCGCCGGACTCCTCGGCACCCGGCGAGCTCGACGAGGTGGCGCCGGACGGGCGCTCCTCGGCGGCGGCCGCATCCGCGGCGGCGAACTTCTCCATCTGCGTGGTGTGCATCTTGTGCCGGCGCTCGGCCTCGGCGTAGCGGGCCTCCCACTCGGTGCGCTGGGAGTCGAAGCCCTCGAGCCATTCGTTGGTCTCGGAGTCGAAGCCCTCCGGGAAGATGTAGTTGCCCGCCTCGTCGTAGCTGTCGGCCATGCCGTACTTCGACGGGTCGAACTCCTCGGCGTAATCCTCGTTGGCCTGCTTGAGGCTCAGCGAGATCCGGCGGCGCTCCAGGTCGATGTCGATGACCTTGACCATGGCGTCGTCGCC
>NZ_JBBATF010000303.1:0-1506 GCF_040398885.1 Mycobacterium sp.
GGGTGTCGACGACGCAGTAGTAGACGTCGTCGCACCCGGTCATGGCCTGGCGCAGGACGTCGTCGTCGAAGATGTCGCCGGTGAACCGCCGGGTCTCAAGATCGTCGATCCCGACGGTCGAGGCGCTCTCGCGCACCATGATCCGCACGTCGTGGCCGGCCTCGACGAGTTGGCGGGTGACGTGCGAGCCGAGGTATCCGTTGGCCCCGATGACGAGTTTCACCGCGGGCCAGCGGTTCGTCGCATCCAGGCGGCGGCGTCGTCGTCGAGGGTGCCGAGTTCGGCGGCCTTGCGGCACCACTTCATCCCGGCGGCCAGGAACCGCAACGGGTTGTAGACGTCCTCCTGGCGGGACCACAGGCCGTCGCCGGCGTAGGTGATGATCGAGATGTTGGTGGCGCTGATGATGGTGCCGTCGCCGGGGTCGCGCATCGGGTTGTCCAGTTCGCAGATCACCCGGGCGGTGTCGGTGTCGACGACGTGCCAGCGCGACGGGAACGCCGTCATGTGGCTGCCGGGAAAGGTCGTCATGGTGCGGTGGATCCAGTCGCGGACTTGCGCGCGGCCCTTCATGGTTCCCATCGCGTGCTCGATGTAGTCGACGTCGGCGGTGTAGTGGGCGACCCAGCCGTCCCAGTCGCGGGTGCGGGCGGCGGCGTCGACCGTCGCTTCGAAGGTGGCGAAGGCGTCGGTGAGTTCGGCGCGGGTGAAGCGGTTCATCGGATCACCAGTATGGCGGCCAGGGCCTCACCCGGAGTGCGTCCAGATCGACAATTCAGCCGGTGTGCGCCGAAAACCCGATCCAGCCGCACTTTCGACGCAGCGGTGACAAGTCTGTTACCCCTGTTCGCCGACGCAGCGCGGCAGCCGGTGCGGGCGCACAATGGAGACCATGGACCGGTCTGTGAACACCGACCACCTGACCCCCGAGCAATTCCGGGTGACGCAGCGCAACGGGACCGAACCGGCCTTCACCGGAGAGTTCTGGGACCACCACGAGCCGGGCATCTACGTCGACGTCGTCTCCGGGGAACCGTTGTTCGCCTCGACCGACAAGTTCGACAGCGGTACCGGGTGGCCGAGTTTCAGCAAGCCCATCGGCGACGTCGTCACCAGACGTGACTTCCACATGCTCTTCCCGCGCACCGAGGTGCGTTCAGCCCGGGCCGACAGCCATCTGGGGCATGTGTTCAAGGACGGCCCGCGCAACCGCGGCGGGCTGCGCTACTGCATCAACTCCGCGGCACTGCGGTTCGTCCACCGCGACGACCTGGCGGCGCAGGGGTACGGCGACTTCGTGAGGATCTTCGAGAAGGAGGAGAACATGAGCGACCACAAGAAGGCGATCCTGGCCGGCGGATGCTTCTGGGGCATGCAGGACCTGATCCGCCGGCAGCCCGGGGTGATCTCGACGCGGGTGGGCTACACCGGCGGGCGCAACGCCAACGCCACCTACCGCAACCACCCCGGCCACGCCGAGGCCGTCGAGATCGTCTACGACCCGGC
>NZ_JBBATF010000304.1:0-1504 GCF_040398885.1 Mycobacterium sp.
GGTCGGTCAAGGTCGATGGTCTGGATCGTGCCGCTCTGATCGTCGATCCACGCCAACGCCGAGATCGCCAGCGCTCGCGTGTGCGGCGATGCTGCCGAGCGGGCCTCCACCAGTGCGGGCCAGAAGCCGCCCTCGATCGCGGCCTGCCGGACCTGCCATGTGGGCACCGGGCGACGCACGGTCACACGGCGTGCGTTGATCGCGGCGGCTGCGGCGGCATCGTCGAGCCCGGCGTAGTCCGCTCGGGCGATTTCATCGCAGAGGTGATCCATTGTTAGCTGTGCCTCAAGTAGATATCGCCATTGACCCCGCCCGTCGGCAAAGCCGTGCCGCTGGTGATCGTCTTCTGCACGCCGGTCGTTTTCGCGAGCGTCACGGCCCCGTTGTCGATCGTCCACGTCGTTCCGCTGCCGCTCACCGTCACGTCGCCTTTGTCGCCGTCGGTGACGCCACCGCCGCCCGATGCGCCGGTCGGCCCAGTAGCGCCGACGCTGCCCGTCGCACCGGGCTCGCCCTGCACACCGATCTCGATCCACTGCACGCCATATCGCAGGTACACCTGGCCAGTGTCGTCGTCGATCCACACGGCACCGTCACGCAGCGGAGTCGGCGCGGACGATTGGGCGTAGTATTCGAGGACGCCGGTCGCGCCTGTTGCTCCCTGCTGGCCGGCTGGCCCAGTGGGACCGAGACCACCAGCCACCCCGGTAGGGCCTGTCACGGTCGACGCCGCGCCGGCCTCGCCCTGGGCGCCGGTCGGGCCTGTAGGCCCGGCACTGCCCGCGGCGCCGTTGCTGCCGGCAGCGCCAGCCGGCCCGGTACTTCCCGTGGGGCCAACCGCCCCAGCGGCACCCGGGTCACCCTGCGATCCGGCTGGCCCGGTCGCTCCCTGCTCGCCTTGCTGCCCTTGTGGGCCAGTAGGGCCGACGTCACCCTGCACGCCGGCGGCACCCTGAACGCCCGCCGCCCCTTGCGGGCCGGTGGCTCCGACGCCGCCCGTAGGCCCGACGTCGCCCTGCGGGCCTGTCGCTCCGACCTCGCCGGCGACGCCCGCCGGCCCAGTCACGCCAGCCACGCCTGCCTCACCTTGAGGGCCGGTCGCTCCGACGTTGCCTTGCGGGCCAGGCGGACCCGATGGGCCGATGGCGCCGACGTCACCCTGCGGACCAACGCTGCCGGCCGGACCCGTGTCGCCGCGCTCGCCGGTCGGGCCTGTCACGCCCGGAATGCCCTGCGGGCCTGACGCTCCCGCCGGCCCAGCCGGCCCGGTAGCGCCGAGGTCGCCCTGCGGGCCTTGAGCACCGACGCCGCCGGTAGGCCCGACGATGCCTTGCTCGCCCTGTGGCCCGGACGGCCCGGTAACGCCTTGCACTCCGGCCGGGCCTGTTACGCCCTGCTCGCCTTGCGGCCCGACTGCTCCGATCGGGCCTGTCGCACCCACGCCACCAGCGACACCAGCCGGACCGGTGTCGCCGCGCTCGCCCTGGACGCCCTGGGCACCCTG
>NZ_JBBATF010000305.1:0-1473 GCF_040398885.1 Mycobacterium sp.
GGCATCGACTTGGCGGTCAGGCCCATGGTCAGGTTGGTGCGGCCGTGGTAGGCGTGGTCGAAGGCGACCACCGCTGTCCGGCGGGTGTACATCCGGGCGATCTTCACCGCGTTCTCCACCGCCTCGGCGCCGGAGTTGAACAGCGCGGTGCGCTTGTCGAACGAGCCGGGGGTGAGCCGGTTGAGGTGCTCGGCGACGGCCACGTACTCCTCGTAGGGCGTGACCATGAAACAGGTGTGGGTGAAGTCGGCCGCCTGCGCGCGGACCGCGTCGACCACCCGGGGCGAGGAGTTGCCGATCGTGGTGACCGCTATACCCGACCCGAGGTCGATGAAGCGGTTACCGTCGACGTCCTCCAGGATGCCGCCGCCGGCGCGGGCGGCGAACACCGGCATCGTCACGCCCACGCCGCGAGACACCGCCGCGACGCGCCGCTTGGCCAGTTCGGTGGAGTTGGGGCCGGGGATGGCGGTGGCGATTCTGCGGCTCTGTTCGACTGTGTGCACGAGCGTTCTCCTCCACGGCGCCGAGGGCGGGGCAGGCCGTTTCAAGATGGTGAAACGAGCCTAGTCGTCCGGCAGGTCACCGCAACCGAAAACCGGCCGCGGCGTGAAGAAATGATCGGCCTGCGCGGGGGCGACGTGGGTGCAATGGCACACTGACTGCCATGGAACAACTAGTGAGCTTCCTGCCCCTGTTCATCATCATGGGTGCGTTCATGTTCTTCGCCTCCCGCCGTCAGCGCAAAGCCATGCAGGCCACCATCGACCTGCACGAGTCGCTGCGGGTGGGCGACCGGGTCCAGACCACGTCGGGCCTGTACGGAACCATCGTCGGCCTGACCGACGACGCGGTGGACCTCGAGGTCGCCCCGGGTGTGGTCACCAACTGGACCAAGCTGGCCATCCGGGACCGGGTCGAGCCCGCGCAGCAGGCCACCGGCCTGACCGAACGCGACGCGGACCGCCTGACCGGAGACTGAGCCCCGCCCCCGTACCCTTTCCGGGGGCGCGTGGACTGACCGCGCGTGCGGATCGCGCGCGGACCCGCATCGAATTAGGAGAATCGACACGTGGCATCGTCACCGGCGCCGGTGCACCCGTACCGCTACCTGGCGCTGTTCTTGGTCCTGCTGGTCGGCGTCTACCTGCTGATCTTTCTCACCGGGAGCAAACAGGCAAAGCCCAAACTCGGCATCGACCTGCAGGGCGGCACCCGCGTCACGCTGACCGCGCGCACCCCGGACGGGTCCAAGCCCACCCGGGATGCGCTCAACCAGGCCCAGGAGATCATCAGCGCCCGTGTGAACGGCCTGGGCGTGTCGGGCTCCGAGGTCGTCATCGACGGCGACAACCTGGTGATCACCGTGCCGGGCAATGACAGCAGTGAGGCCCGCAACCTCGGCCAGACGGCCCGACTGTACGTCCGTCCGGTGATCGGTCAGCCCATCCCGGTCGAGGCGATCAAGAATCC
>NZ_JBBATF010000306.1:0-1451 GCF_040398885.1 Mycobacterium sp.
GGGGCCTGGCCCTGCCGTTTCGGCCCCTGTCGGGGCTGGAACGTCGAGCCAACTGGCGACATCGGCGTCGGTGAGCCATGCCCCGCCGTTATCCGGTGTCACGGAAATCCATTGGACACCGACACTGGTGTACGGCGCGTACATCGCGCGCCTGGTGCCGCCCGGCTGCGCCCTGATGTCGCCGGGCCGCGGTAGAGGCGCAGGACTGATAGGCACCTGAACCGGCACGGAGACCGAACCGCCGTAGCCGTCGGCCACGAACACGGAGAAGGTATCGGTCTTGTTAGTGGGCTGCGCGTCTGGCCGCGCCGCGGCTCGGCGAGATTCGATGGTGGGGGTGTAGGTGAAGATTCCGTTGTCGTCGACTGTCACCGATCCCTTGGAGGTCGTGGTGGAGCCGCTGTAGGCCAGGGAATCGCTGTCGGGGTCAGACGCCATGACCGAACCGACAACCACGCCGGTCGAAACGTTCGGAGCGCCTACGACAGGCGTTCCGGGGACCGGCGCACGGTTCGGCGGTGCGAACAACACGTCCCACGTCTGCACGCTTGACGTGGGAAGGGTGAGACCACCTTGGGACGTCGTAGCCACCAACCACGCCATGTTCGCCAGATTCGGACCTTGGTCCTCAGGGAAAATGGTGCGGATTGCTACCGCGCCCGTCTGCGGGTTGCGCAACACCGTACCCTCCCGATAGTTCACCGCGGGGTTGAATTGCATGGTCGGCGCCGCTGAGCCGACCAGGAACAGGTTGTCCCAGTTTTGGACGTCGGCGGGAAAGCCAATAAGCGCGCCACTGTTGGAGGTGGCGATCAGCCAGTTCAAGTAGCCAGGGACTCCGGTACCCGGCTGCGCTTGTTCCGGCGGGAAGGTTGTACGCAACGCAATTCGCCCTGTCATTGGATCGCGTCTCACATCGCCAGTCACGTAATAGTTCACCAACGGGTTGACTGACACCTCAACGGGCACCGCGATCGAGCCGCCGTAGCCGTCGGTCACGGTCACTGAGAAGGTGTCGGACAAAGTTGTCACCGGTGTCCCCGGCAGGGCGGCATTGCGCTGGGCCTCGGCGGTCGGTGTGTAGGTGAACCCCCCGGTGCCGGGGTTGATGCTGATGCTGCCCTTGCCGGTGGAGGCCGGGGCACTGAACGTCAACGTGTCCTTATCAGCATCGGAGGCCGACACCGTGCCGCTCACCACCCCGCTCGAGGTGTTGGGGACCCCAACGGTGGGAGTGCCGGCCACCGGGGCGGAATTGGCCCCGGCGATCGACACCGCCACCGGCACGCTGGCGCTGCCGCCGTAACCGTCGGTGATGGTGGCGGTGAACGTGTCGGTCTTGTCCGCGGCGGTCGCGGTCAACCTGGCCGCCGCGTGCCGCGCCGCCGCGGTCGGGGTGTAGGTGAACCCCCCGGTGCCGGGGTTGATGCTGATGCTGCCCTTGCCGGTGG
>NZ_JBBATF010000307.1:0-1447 GCF_040398885.1 Mycobacterium sp.
ACGCCGGAGTCAGCATCGAGCAGGCCGGCGAGATCCTGAGCACCACAGCTGCTGACCCGGGCGCGGCGGTGTTGGATTCGGAACGCACCGCGTGGGTGATCTCGGAAGCAACCGCAGGCGTGCTCAGCGCGGCGCACACGCTGAATCTGTTCATGACGGTGATACCCGTGGCGACGGCAATCCTGGTGGTCGTGTTGTTCCGGCGCCGGGTGTCGGAGCCGTCTGCGACATCACAAAGGTCGTAGGCCCTTGGTCGAAGGATTTTTGCCCCTTACCGTCAATGGCGGGATGCGGTGAACATCATCAGCCCGAAGACCTGCCCGACGTTGGAGGCGGGGTCGGTGCTGACCAGCGGCACCGTTCTGCCTTGCCGGGCCAGGGCGATCGGGTGGCACACGCGACGGAGGTCTTGCCCATCCCGCCCTTGCCGGTGAAGAACAGAAAGCGCGGCGGATGGTCAAGGAACTCGGGTGCGGGTCCTCTGGTCGGTGGAACAGCAGGTCCTCCCCGCACGCCCCGGTGGCACCGAGGGCTTCATCATGAGGCTGGTTGGGCGGGCAGCAGTTCGGCGACCAGGGCCTGCACGCGGGTCTTGATCTCGTCTCGGATGGGGCGCACCGCGTCGATGCCCTTGCCGGCCGGGTCCTCAAGCGCCCAGTCGCGGTAGCTGATGCCGGGGAACACCGGGCAGGCATCTCCGCAGCCCATCGTGATCACCACATCGGAGGTCTCGACCGCTTCGTGGGTGAGCAGTTTCGGGGACTGGCCGGAGATGTCGATGCCGACCTCGGCCATCGCCTCGACCGCGGCCGGATTGATCCGCGGGCCCGGGTCGCTGCCCGCAGATCGGACCTCGACGGCATCACCGGCCAGGTCGCGCAGGAAGCCCGCGGCCATCTGGGAACGGCCCGCATTGTGGATGCACACGAACAACACGCTGGGACGAGAAGCCATGTCAGTAAACGCCTTTCGAATGGAGATCGGAGGGGTAAGTCAGGCGGAGATGGAGGGGGCGGTCAACTCGGTGAGCAGGCCGCGCACCCGGGTATCGAGGTCGTCGCGGATCGTGCGCACCGCCTGCAGTGGCTGACCGGCGGGATCGTCGATCGCCCAATCGAGGCAGCGCTTGCCCGGATAGCCCGCGCAGGCGTCCCCGCATATCTCGCGGCGAGGTTCTGCGCGGCCTGCGACAGCACCGCCTGGGGCATCAGCAGATCGGCGGTGGTGTGCGCGGCTGCGGTCTCGTTGTCGGACATCATGGTTCCTTACGGTCAGGGGGTTGCTGGGCCCGGCTGCGTGGGGAAGCGTTTCCGCAACGCCAGGGACACGTAGACCAACCCGACCAGTACCGGTACTTCGATCAGCGGGCCGACCACCCCGGCCAGGGCTTGACCGGAGGTGGCGCCGAAGGTGGCGATGGCCACCGCGATCGCCAGCTCGAAGTTGT
>NZ_JBBATF010000308.1:0-1439 GCF_040398885.1 Mycobacterium sp.
TGGAGGCGCTGCTGGAGGTGGTGTTCCACCGCGGCAGCAAGATGCACGACATCGTGCCGCGCGACGAGCACGGCCGGTCCAACTACGGAATGGCCGCGATCCGGCCGTCCCAGATGGACCTCGACGACGCCGACGTCAAACAGTTCGTCGCCGACATCGCCGAGCGCACCGGCGAATTCCTGCAGATCGTCAACTACAACCTGCGCGGCTCGCAGTACGCGATCGCCGGCACCGTCGCCGGTCTGGACGCCCTCGAGGAGGAGGTCGCCCGACGACTGGAGATCAGCGGCGGAAGGCGGGCCTACATCCAGGTTCCCGGCATCGACGTGCCGTTCCACTCCGACGTGCTGCGCGCCGGCGTCGCCGAATTCCGCGGATCGCTCGAGCGCATCATGCCGGCCGACGTCAACATCAGCGCGCTCGTCGGCCACTACATCCCCAACCTGGTGCCGCGGCTGTTCAGCCTCGACCGCGACTTCATCCAGGAGATCCGGGATCTGGTGCCGGCCGAGCCGCTCGACGAGATACTCGCCGACTACGACACCTGGATCGCCGAGCGGCCCCAGGAACTCGGCCGCCGGGTGGTCATCGAACTGCTCGCCTGGCAGTTCGCCAGCCCGGTGCGCTGGATCGAGACCCAGGACCTGCTGTTCACCGAGGAGGGCGCCGGCGGCCTGGGCGTCGAGCGGTTCGTCGAGATCGGGGTGAAGTCGGCCCCGACCGTCGCGGGGCTGGCCAGCAATACCCTGAAGCTGCCCGAATTCGCTTACAGCACAGTGGAAGTGCTCAACGTCGAACGCGACGCCGCGGTGTTGTTCGCCAGCGACGAGGATCCCGCCGATGTCGACGAGGTCGACGAGGTCGACGAGCCGCCCGCCGAACCCGCCCCGGCACAGGCGGCTCCCGCACAGGCGGCTCCCGCCGAGCCCGCCGGACCGCAGCCCGGCGCCGCGCCCGGCGCCCCCCGTCCGGAGGACATCGCGTTCGACGCCGCCGACGCCACCGTCGCGTTGATCGCGCTGTCGGCCAAGATACGCATCGATCAGGTCGAGCCGATGGACTCCATCGAGTCCATCACCGACGGCGCCTCCTCGCGGCGCAACCAACTGCTGGTCGACCTGGGGTCCGAACTCAATCTGGGCGCCATCGACGGTGCGGCCGAAGCCGACCTCACCTCGCTTCGCGGCCAGGTCACCAGGCTGGCCCGCACCTACAAGCCGTTCGGACCGGTGCTGTCCGACGCCGTCAACGACCAGTTGCGCAGCGCGCTGGGCCCGTCCGGCAAGCGGCCGGGCGCCGTGGCCGAACGGGTCGCCAAGACCTGGGAACTCGGCCCCGGCTGGGCCAAGCACGTCACCGTCGAGATGGCGCTGGGCACCCGGGAGGGCAGCAGCGTCCGGGGCGGGTCGCTGGGCGGCCTGGCCGACGGGCCGCTGACC
>NZ_JBBATF010000309.1:0-1424 GCF_040398885.1 Mycobacterium sp.
CCTCGGATCGGCTCGGACGGCGACGTCGCTCCCGCGAGTATCCACCGTGTCGAGGAAGTCCGCAGACGCGGGCGAGAAGGTGAACCCGCGTGTGGGCCGATGATCGATCGAGACGACCGATCATCGGCCCACCGCCGGGGGCTCGAGAGGATCAGACGAGCCGCAGCACCATGGTGGTCAACTTGGCGTGGCCTGCGCTGGAGGGATGGGGCATGCCGCCCTTGACCGTGCGCTGGATGTCACCGGGCACGGCGAATCCGGCCATCTGCCAGGTGGTGCAGGTGACCGTGCCAGCGGGGGCGCCGCGCTGACCTGCTGCGACACCGTTGCAGATGGCCGTGTTCAGCGCAGTGAGGTTGGCCCGCAGCGTCGCCGTCTGAGCTGCGTTGCGTGAGATGGGGAACGTCGCCGGGAACCCGGCCCTGGCCATGGTGCTGATGAAGAGCTCGATCGCCGTCGGGCTCCAGCCCTGGGCCGTCATCGTCGCACGGATCATGCCCGGAACCTCGACGACAGCCGGGGAGATGTCGTAGTACCCCACCCAGATGATGCGGTCGAGCTTGGCGGCGACTGCACCGGCAACCATGGCGCTCACGTCAGCGGTGATCCCCGGGCCGGTCGTCGGCAGGTCGAAGGCCGGCACATTCACCGTTGTTGCGCCGTAGAAGGGGAAGCTGAACGTGCAGCTGCCGCCCCGGGCGAGCAGCTGGTCGAGGGCTGCCATGTCTCGCGCCGAGCCGTCCATGCGATGCGTCGGGGCACCGTTGGGGGTGATGTTGATCCAATAGGAGTACCGCCAGGCGGCGTGCGCCATGCTGCACATCACGTACTCGCCGAGCATCGTCGACCAGTTGGTGTTGTTCACGCCCCCGGTGGTCACCCAGGCGACCTTTCGCTGCTGCGACTGCTCCCAGGCGGCGGTGGCCAGCACCATGCCGAATGGCGATGCGCCCTTCCCCCAGATGTTCCCGCACGCGTCGGTCGTGCCGGGTCCGGCGAAGCGCATGTGACCGGTGGTGTACCCGGTCCGTGCGTAGTTGTAGTAATTCCCGCCGGCGAACTTCGCTGCGCCGTGGAAGACGCGGAACGCATAGCTGAAGCTCGGCTCGTTGCCGGTGCCTGCAGCGCCGCGGGTCGTGTTCGGGCATGGGTTGCGGAGGTTGGGGATGCCGGACGCCCACTGGTTGTGGGCGGAGGTGACGGAGTCGCCGCTGGCGATGTAGGTCCAGCACTGCTTGCCACCGCGGGTTCCAACGACCTCGTTAGCGAACGGGTTGGTGCGCGGGTAGGCCGGGCACGGGTTCGTCGGTGGGACGGTTGGTGGGACGGTTGGTGGGACGGTTGGTGGGACGGTTGGTGGGACGGTTGGTGTGAATCGCCCCGAGATCGGTGACTGCTCCAACCCTTGAGAGGATGGAGTTCAT
>NZ_JBBATF010000310.1:0-1398 GCF_040398885.1 Mycobacterium sp.
GGAAACTCGTGCCGATCGGCCAGGCGTTTCGGGGCGCCCCGTACTCGATCACCGTCGGGGTCCCGGTCATTGCCCATCCCGGGATCGTCACGGCGCTGTACCCGGACAGTGAGGGGTCGCCGAGTTCCGCCCCCGGGTTGACCAACAGGTTAGGGCTTTGGGCCTGGCTGGTCGTGGTGACCGCGGCGGCCGGGACGATGCCGACCAGTCGCTCGAATTCCTTTCGCGCCCAGGCCAAAACGCTGAACAACATCGGAGCCTGATTGGGTGCGCCGCCGGTGCCGCCGCCGAGTAGGGATGCCAGCGCGGGGCTGACCAGTTGCGCGGTGGTGCTGGCAGGCAGCATCCGGGGCGCGGTCGCGGCCGGGCGGGTGGGCTGGAAAATCGTCGGGGCGGGGGCGGGCGCGGTCACCGTCCCTGCCGCCGCTGCCGGTGCGGGGGTCGGCACGACCGGCGCGATGACCGGTGCGGCCGCCTCGGAGCTGCTCTGGCGGAGCGCGGTGACCGATTCAGTGGGCGCGGGGGTGTCATGTCCGACCACCGCAGCGCTCGGCTTGGGCGGTGTGACGCGGCGACTGACCGGGGGCGCGCTGTTGTCGTCCTCGGTTCCAGGGTCGGTGTCGATTGTTGCCGCGGAGCGCGGCGCGCCGTCCGCCGCGGCCGTTGCAGCCTCGTTTGTTTGCTTAGCCGGGCCGCCGCGGCGGGCGGACATGGGCAGCCGCGCCTTGCCCACCTCCCGCTGCGTTTTCGACTGCGCCGAGGAACTTTCTGTGCCAGGGCTATCCGGAGTGTCGGCGTGAGCCGGTACGGCGGTGATGCCGTAGCCGACGCCAAGTGCGACGGCCAACGCGCCCAACCGGCCGATGTATCGGGCGTAACCCATAGTTGGTTCCTTTCACCTGGAGATAGAGTTGATTCATAAGTCGGCTGGTGCGGACTGTTGAATCGTTGGGTTGTTGCTTGTTCGCCTGGTCCGCCGACGTCCCCAGGTGTGGCCGTGGACTGGCAGATACTGCGCCAATACCGACGACGCGGCAACGCGATCAACCTCGCCGCCCGAGCCGTCGCCTACATCTGGAACGCCAAGCTCGCACACTTATGAATCAACTCTTAGGTCGGAATGACGTTGGCCTCGAGCACCCACGGCAGTCCGGAGGCGGCGGGAGGAGCCGGTAGCGGCGGGTCGGACGGCGGGATGGTTCCTGCCCCGGTGAGGTAGGCGACCACCCGCGCCAGCGCCTGGGTGACCCCGACTGCCAGGTCGCCGTTGAATTGCACGATCCACGTCGTCGCCTCGGCGATACCGCTGATGAGGAAGATGTCCTGATCGACCACCGACTGCAGCATGTCGGTGATGTCAGTGACGAAGCCGTCGATGAAGTACGGGACGCTCGCGAA
>NZ_JBBATF010000311.1:0-1358 GCF_040398885.1 Mycobacterium sp.
GGGATGTCCGCGGCCAGCCCGTCGGGGCCCTGCACGGCCCCGGCCGCGAAGTCGACCCGGGAGACGAACACCCGGTCGATGAAGTTGCGGTAGTTCTCCGGGTGGTCGGCGGGCAGGCCGACGTATTCGTCCAGGGTGAAGCCCGATGCCCGACCGAACGACACCCGGCCTGCGTCGCAGCGGGCGGTCAGTTCGTCGTAGATGGCCAGCGGGGACGAGCCGGTGGCCAGGCCCAGCACCGCCGCGGGCTTTCGGGTCAACAGCGATTCGATGGCGTCCGCCCCGAGCCGGCCGATTTCGGCGGTGTCTTTGAGGATGACGACTTCCATTGCCGGGGCAGGTTCCTATGGATGCTTGTTCGCGGTGAAAAGGTGTGCGCAGCAGGCGATCCCAGTGCCGGAGTTGACTTCCTCGGCCACTACGACGTTGGCCGGCTCGCGCTCGTCCATCACCACGACCGGCACCACCGGGCTCAGGCCCGCCGCGACGATGGCCGGGACGTCGTAGACGATGACCGGCTGGCCGGCCTCCACGGTGTCGCCCTGGGCGACCTGGGCGGTGAACCCCTCGCCTTTGAGCGTCACCGTGTCCAGGCCGAGGTGAACGAGTACGCCGACGCCGTCCGCGGTCAGGATGACGTAGGCGTGCGGCAGAAGTTTGATGATCTTGCCGCCGACCGGGGCCACCGCGTAGATGACCTCATGGGGCGGGTCGACGGCGGCGCCGTAGCCGACCATTCCGCCGGCGAACACCGGGTCGGGGACGTCCGACAATGCCAGTGCGCGGCCCTCGACGGGCGCGAAAACCGGAGTTGAGCTCACGCGGTTCTCCTTTGCTGGGTGTCTGTGCGCAAGGATAGAGAGCAACCCGGGCCGGGGAGGCCAAAACCGGCTCTCCTGCGGGAAGGAGGTCTAAGCTTCCGCTGAGTTGTGATTTAGGAAGGGCGGGGCCCAGATGAGTGAGACGACCAAAGCCTCAGGCGCACAAGATAAATCGGGGTTGAACATCCCCGGTTTCGCGCAACTGCAGCGGCTGGGCAAGAGCCTGATGTTGCCGATCGCGGTGCTGCCCGCGGCCGGAATCCTGCTGCGCCTGGGCCAGGATGACCTGCTGGGCCGGATCAAGGCCCCGGTGATCGGCCCGTTCTTCCAGGCCATGAGCGCGGCCGGCGGAGCGTTGTTCGACAACCTGGCCATGCTGTTCGCCGTCGGTGTGGCCATCGGATTCGCCCGCAAGGCCGACGGTTCCACCGCACTGGCGGCGGTGGTCGGGTACCTGGTGATGCAGGCGGTGTTCAAGACCATGTCCCCGTTCGTCCTGGAG
Source organism: Mycobacterium sp. (assembly GCF_040398885.1). Taxonomy (GTDB): domain Bacteria; phylum Actinomycetota; class Actinomycetes; order Mycobacteriales; family Mycobacteriaceae; genus Mycobacterium. The sequence continues at coordinate 1,324 of NZ_JBBATF010000311.1, forward strand.
GGCGTGCTGGACAAAGCGGGCAAACAGGCGCAGAT
>NZ_JBBATF010000312.1:0-1354 GCF_040398885.1 Mycobacterium sp.
TGGACCGGTGAAAGGGGCTGGGGCGAAAGGCAATACCCCGACGGCACCATCACCTGGACCTCCCCGGCGGGGCGCGCCTACACCACCAAACCCGGCGGGGCCCTGTTCTTCCCGCAGCTGGCCGTACCCACCGGCGAGATCACCCTCGAAGACCGTCGGCCCTCCTCCGCGGAATGCCGGACGCTGATGATGCCCACCCGCCGACGCACCCGCGCCGAGGAACGCGCCGCACGCATTCGGTGGGAACGCAGTCTCAACGAGGCCGGATGGGCAGCCTGGGAACAGGCACACGCCGCGTGGGAAGAAGCCAACCCGCCGCCGTTTTAGCGCGAACGCGTTACAGCGCCTTGAGTTCCTCGATGACCTCGCCGACCGATTTCTTGGCGTCACCGAACAGCATCGAGGTGGTTGGACCGAAGAACAACGGGTTCTCGATACCGGCGTAGCCGGATGACATCGAACGCTTCAGCACGATGACCGACCGGGACTGGTCGACGTTGAGGATCGGCATCCCGAAGATCGGACTGGACGGGTCGGTGCGCGCCGCCGGGTTGGTGACGTCGTTGGCCCCGATCACCAACGTGACGTCGGTGCGCGGGAACTCGCCGTTGATGTCGTCCATCTCCTTCATGGCGTCGTAGTCGACGTCGGCCTCGGCCAGCAGAACGTTCATATGCCCGGGCATGCGGCCGGCCACCGGGTGAATGGCGAACTTGACCTCCACGCCCTTCTCCTCCAGCAGGTCGGCCATCTCCTTGACCGCGTGCTGGGCCTGGGCCACCGCCAGGCCGTAGCCCGGGACGACGATCACCTGGTTGGCGTAGGCCATCTGGATCGCCGCGTCGGCAGCCGAGGTGGCCTTGACGGGGCCCTGGTCGGCACCGGCCGGGCCGCCGACGGCGTCGGTGCCGCCGAAGGACCCGAAGACGATCGCCGGGATGGACCGGTTCATCGCGACGGCCATCAGGTTGGTCAGGATCGAACCCGAGGCGCCGACGATCATTCCGGCGACGATCATCGCGGTGTTGTTGAGCGCCAAACCTGCTGCCGCCGCGGACAACCCGGTCATGGCGTTGAGAAGTGAGATCACCACCGGCATGTCGGCGCCGCCGATCGGGAACACCACGAAAAGCCCCATGATGCCCGCGAGCACCAGCAGAAGCACGATCCACCACACCGACAGACCGCCGTGCAGTCCGATGTACACGGCCACCGCGACTGCCGCGATCAGCAGCACGATATTGGCGGCCTGAAACCCCTTGGCGCCTTTGACGAATGCCTTCTCGACATTCCTCGGGATGATGTTTTCCTGCAGTTTGGCGAAGGCGACCAGCGAACCCCAGAACGACACCGA
>NZ_JBBATF010000313.1:0-1326 GCF_040398885.1 Mycobacterium sp.
GCGGGCGTAGCTCAATGGTAGAGCCCTAGTCTTCCAAACTAGCTACGCGGGTTCGATTCCCGTCGCCCGCTCCGGAACGACGCCGCCGCCGACTCCGCTGGTAACGACACCGTCGCGGTTCGGCGGCGAAAGGGTCGGCGGCTTCTTTCGGCACTGCCGGAAACGTAGATTCGAGACCGGTCCAGTGCCCATGCGGGTGGGATTGCTCACGGTCAGGAGGCACCCAGGTGGCACCGGTCAACGGGGCTTGCGACATCCGGTTCCGGGCGGTCCGGTCCGCATTCGAGCGCAACTTCAGCCGCGGCGGCGAGGTCGGCGCCGCGGTGGCCGTCTGGGTCGACGGCGATCTGGTGGTCAACCTCTGGGGCGGGTACGCCGACGCCCGCCGCCGGCGCCCCTGGCGGGAGAACACCCTGGCCAGCGTGTTCTCCGGAACCAAAGGCCTGACCAGCACCTGTGTGCACCTGCTCGCCGACCGCGGCGAGATCGACCTGGACGCGCCCGTCGCGCGGTACTGGCCGGAGTTCGGCCAGGCCGGCAAGGGCGACGTCACCGTCGCGATGGTGCTCGGCCACCGCTCCGGGGTGATCGCCCCACGCACCCGGATGCACTGGAGCGAGGTCACCGACTGGGACCGGGTGTGCGACGCGCTGGCCGCATCCGAGCCCTGGTGGAAGCCCGGGACCGCGCAGGGCTATCACATGGTCGCCTTCGGCTTCGTCCTGGGCGAGGTCGTGCGCCGGGTCACCGGACGCACCCTCGGGCAGTACCTGCGCACCGAGATCGCCGAGCCGATGGGCATCGACGTGCACATCGGCCTGCCCGCCGCCGAGCACCGCCGCTGCGCGGAGATGGTCAACAAGCCGCACATCCGCGACGTGCTGGCAAACGGCGGAGCCCCCGGACGCCCTGGGTCGCTCGACGAGCACCCGATGGCGGGGCTGTCGATCGCGATGGGTTTCGTCCCCGACGACGAACTGGGCTCCAATGACCTGACCACCTGGCGTTCGGCGGAGTTCCCCGGCACCAACGGCCACGTCTCGGCGCTGGGCCTGGCCACCTTCTACAACGGCCTGGCGCAGGAGAAGGTGCTCAGCCGCGAGCACCTGGAGCGGGTGCGGGTCTCGCAGGGCGGGTTCGACACCGACGTGGTGCTGGGACCTCGGGTGGCCGACCACGGCTGGGGGCTGGGCTACATGCTCAACCAGCGCGGCGTCGCGGGCCCGAACCCGCGCAGCTTCGGCCACGGCGGGTCCGGCGGGTCCTACGGGTTCGTCGACCTCGAACACCGCATCGGCTACGCCTACGTGATGAACTACTTCGACG
>NZ_JBBATF010000314.1:0-1325 GCF_040398885.1 Mycobacterium sp.
GTTCCACGAAGTCCCCGGAACCTCCCGCCGAAGCGGTCTTGACGATGTTCGTCGCCCGCTGGGTCAACTCCGCGCGCAGTCGCTGGACCGCGCGGGGCGTGAACCCGCGGGAGATGATGCGGCGGAGCCGGTCATGATGCTCGCCGTCCATGTTGAGCAGGATGACGCTCTGCATATCGATGTCTTCGCGCTTCATATCGTCGGCGAACTGCGGCAGAGCCGTGTTGGGGCCCGAGTGGAACACGTCGCTGCGCCGCGAGACCTCTTTGACGTCCCGGTGCCTGGTGACGACCCAGTACCCACCGTCGTTGAAACCGCCCTTGCCGATCTGCTGCTCGCACCACCAGACCGGGGCGACCTTTCGCAACTCGGCCAACTCTTCGACCGGGAGCTGCACAACGTTGCGATCCGGGTCCAGGAAGTCGAAGCCATGCGGCAGGTTGGGGCCGGCGCCGGGATCGGGCACGGGATCGGGCATAAGCGTTGCGCTCCTTGGAACTATGACGTGTTCTAGTGCCAGTAAAACACGGCTCCACCACAGACAAAAGGCATGGCGGCCACCGCGCTTGTCATATTACTGAAACCTGTTCTAGCCTGACCGAATGGGCGTTCCCGTCATCGTCGAGGCCACCCGCAGCCCGATCGGCAAGCGCAACGGATGGCTGGCCGGACTGCACGCCACCGAGTTGCTCGGAGCCGTGCAGAAGGCTCTGGTGGACAAGGCAGGCGTCGACCCGGGTCAGGTGGAGCAGGTCATCGGCGGCTGCGTCACCCAGTACGGCGAACAGTCCAACAACATCACCCGGGTCGCCTGGCTGACCGCCGGACTTCCCGAACAGGTCGGCGCCACCACGGTGGACTGCCAGTGCGGCAGCGCCCAGCAGGCCAACCACCTGATCGCCGGATTGATCGCCGCCGGCGCCATCGACGTCGGGATCGCCTGCGGTATCGAGGCCATGAGTCGCGTCGGCCTGGGCGCCAACGCCGGGCCGGACCGCTCCAGGATCCGCGCCGAGTCCTGGGACATCGACATGCCCGACCAGTTCACCGCCGCCGAACGGATCGCCGCCCGGCGCGGCATCACCCGGTCGGACCTCGACCATCTCGGTCTCATCTCCCAGCACAAGGCCAAGCGGGCCTGGGACGAGGGTCGATTCGACCGGGAGATCTCCCCCATCGAGGCGCCGGTGATCGGCGTCGATGAGCCGCTTGCGCGGAGAGCATCAGATGGAGCCGGGCAGCCCACCGCCGAACGTCACACCGTCAGCCGCGACCAGGGCCTGCGCGACACCACCGCCGAGGGACTGGCCGCGCTCAAGCCGGTG
>NZ_JBBATF010000315.1:0-1316 GCF_040398885.1 Mycobacterium sp.
CCGTCGGCCTGATGGCGTTCATCGCCGGCGCACGGTACGGCGCCCACGAAATGCGGCACCGTCAGCTGCGTGCCCTCACCGACGAGCTGCTCGGCCTTGGTGACGACCGGTGAGGCTGTACTACCGGACCGCCCTTGAGCGGGCGTTCCCACCACCCGCCCTCGTCGAACCCACCGTCACGTTCGACCTCGACGAGAACCTGCGGGCCGGCGTCCGGAACCTGTACAGGTACCTGCGCGCCCACGACCACTCCCCGGCTGACGCTCGGGCGATGGTCCTGCAGATCACCAGGTGCGGAACCGTCGGTGATGTTGACTTCATCGCCTGGCCCCGCCACCCCCACTACCGGAGGTGAAACGTGCGACCTACTGTCGCGATCACGCTCGGGCTCACCGTGTGGGCCGCCGTCCTAGTCGGCCTGTGGTACTGGGCCGCCGACACCGAGGAGGCCCCAAGTGGGCAAGTCGAAGAAGCAACCCAGCCCCGGTACACCGCAGCGGGCGAACTCCCAACCGACCCGCCGGCGGGTGATGGTGCTACGCAACGGGAAACGCCGTTTCGCCTGGGAGGACCTGACGGGCTGGAACAGCTCGTCCTAAGAACATTCCCGGAAGACCCTGAAACCGCCGCCCGGATCGTTTCGTGCGAATCCGGGTGGGACCCGGCCGCCAGGTCCCGTACCGGCGACACCGGCCTATTCCAGATCAACGACATCCACCGGGCACCCGGTGGGGTCGCCGCCGGACTCACCGTCGAGGACCTGAAAGACCCCGTCACGAACGTGACCGTTGCTCGAGCTCTATACGACGCCCAAGGGTGGACACCCTGGGCCTGCTACTAGGACCATGCCATGCCTGCGCCAGAAGATTACGTAGACGTAGCCACCCGGCTGACCGAAGCGTTCGCCAAGTACCCGGACCTTCGCATCGTCGAACACACACCCCGCCTGGTCGACGCCGGCGGCGCCCTGTTCGTCGAAGTGGCTGTCACCGTCCACCGGCAAGCCGACGACCCGGTCCCTTGCACCGCCCACGCCTGGGAGCCGTTCCCCGGGAAGACCGGGTTCGTGCGGGACTCCGAGATGATGAACGCTTCCACCAGCGCGGTCGGCCGGGCGCTTGGCCTGATGGGGTTCGGTGCGAAGAAGTCGATTGCCAGCGCCGATGAGGTGCGAACCGCTCGAGCACGGCAGCCGGAACCGAAATCGGCCGGTGAGAAACAGCAGCAGTACCGGGACGACACGTTCGCCGCCCAACAGCGGGCCTACGAGAAGGACCGGGCCGACCGGGCGACCGGGCAGGGTGCGCCGACGGAGA
>NZ_JBBATF010000316.1:0-1278 GCF_040398885.1 Mycobacterium sp.
CCGGCCGGGGCAGGTTCCAGCAGGCGATCACCATGGGCGGCCATCGTCTCGTCGCCGACGAACCGGCGGGCGTCGGCGGTATCGACAGCGGACCGTCGCCCTATGACCTACTGCTGGCCGCGCTCGGGGCGTGTAGGGCGATGACGCTGCGGATGTACGCCGACCGCAAGGCCCTTCCGATGCAGGGCGTGTCGGTTCTGTTGCGGCACGCCAAGATTCACGCCGCCGACTGCCAAACCTGCGAGACGCGCCAAGGGTGGGTCGACCGGATCGAGCGGCTGATCACCCTCGACGGCGATCTCGACGACACCATGCGGGCCCGTCTGCTCGACATCGCCGACAAATGCCCGGTGCACCGGACCCTGACGTCCGAGGTGGACATCCGGACCGAACTCAGCCCAGCCGGGCCGCCCGGTTCACCGCCGACACCACCGCCCGCAGCGACGCCGTCGTGATCGACGTGGCGATGCCCACGCCCCAGAAGGTGCGCCCGCCCACCGAGGCCTCCACGTAGGCGGCCGCCGTGGCCTCCTCGCCGGCCGACATGGCGTGCTCGGAGTAGTCCAGCACGTGCACGTCGATGCCCACGGTGCCCAGGGCGTCGACGAACGCCGCCAGCGGACCGTTGCCCTCACCGCGGATCTCCCGTTCGACGCCGTCGACCTTCACGACCGCCTCGATGACGTCGGTGCCGCCGTCGACCTCGGAGCCGATCACCCGCTGGCGGATGCGCTCCAGCGGCCGGACCGGGGCCAGATACTCCTCGGCGAACGCGTCCCACATCTCCTTGCTCGAAACCTCGCCACCCTCGCCGGCTGAGCCCTCGGCGATCCGTTGGATCACCCTGCTGAACTCGATCTGCAACCGGCGCGGCAGCACCAGACCGTGATCGGCCTTCATGATGTAGGCCACCCCGCCCTTGCCGGACTGTGAGTTCACCCGGATGACGGCCTCGTAGGTGCGCCCGACGTCCTTGGGGTCGATCGGCAGATACGGCACCTGCCACAGGATGTCCTCGACGTCGGCGCCGGCTTCGTCGGCGGCGACCTTCATGGCGTCCAGGCCCTTGTTGACGGCGTCCTGGTGGCTGCCGGAGAACGCGGTGTACACCAGGTCGCCGCCGTAGGGGTGACGTTCGTGGACCGGCAACTGGTTGCAGTGCTCCACGGTGCGGCGGATCTCGTCGATGTTGGAGAAGTCGATCTGCGGGTCAACGCCCCGGGAGAACAGGTTCAGCCCGAGCGTCACCAGGCAGACGTTCCCGGTGCGCTCACCGTT
>NZ_JBBATF010000317.1:0-1263 GCF_040398885.1 Mycobacterium sp.
TGGACTCCGCCGCGCTGAACGAGTTCGCCGAGACCCTCACCGGCCGCGACGGTGTGCTGGCCTCGGCCGCCCGCCTGGTGCTGGACCAGCTCGGTCTGGACGCGGCGACCAGTGCCCCGCCGGCAACCACCGACACCGAACTGATGGACCTGGTCACCGCCGAACTCGGCGCCGACTGGCCGCGTCTGGTCGCGCCGGTGTTCGACTCCCGCAAGGCGGTCCTGCTCGACGACCGCTGGGCCAGTGCCCGGGAGGACCTGGTCAAGATCTGGCTGGCCGACGAGCACGACGTCGAGGCCGACTGGCACCGGCTGGCCGAGCGTTTCGAGGGGGCCGGCCAGGTGGTGGCCTCCCAGGCCGACTGGTGGCGGGGCCGTGCCCTGGCGGCCGGCCGGCAGGTGCACGCCACGCTGTTCGCCCGGATCGCCGCCGGAGCGGAGAACACCGAAGCCGGCCGGTACGGCGGTGAGATCGCTGTGGTCACCGGCGCCTCGGAGGGCTCCATCGCCGCCTCGGTGGCGGCGCGGCTGCTCGACGGCGGCGCCACCGTCATCGCCACCACGTCCCGACTGGACGACGCCCGGCTGGCGTTCTACAAGGACCTCTACCGCGACCATGCCCGGTTCGGGGCGGTGTTGTGGGTGGTGCCGGCGAACATGGCCTCCTACGCCGACATCGACGCGCTGATCTCGTGGGTCGGCAACGATCAGAGCGAAAACCTCGGGCCCCAGTCGATTCACGTCAAAGACGCCCAGAACCCGACCCTGCTCTTCCCGTTCGCCGCGCCGCGGGTGGCCGGCGACCTGTCCGAGGCCGGGTCCCGCTCCGAGATGGAGATGAAGGTTCTGCTCTGGGCGGTGGAGCGGTTGGTGGGCGGCCTGTCGGCCATCGGCGCCGATCGCGACGTCGCCTCCCGGCTGCACGTGGTGCTGCCCGGTTCGCCCAACCGCGGCATGTTCGGCGGCGACGGCGCCTACGGCGAGTCGAAGTCGGCGCTGGACGCCGTGGTGGCGCGCTGGAGCGCGGAATCGTCTTGGGCCCAGCGGGTCACCCTCGCCCACGCCCTGATCGGGTGGACCAAGGGGACCGGTCTGATGGGCCACAACGACGCCATCGTCGGCGCGGTCGAGGAAGCAGGGGTGACCACCTACACCACCGCGGAGATGGCCGAGATGCTCCTGGGCCTGTGCTCGGCCGAGGCCAGGGCGGTAGCCGCCTCGGCGCCGCTGAAGGCCGACCTCACCGGTGGCCTGGGCGACATCG
>NZ_JBBATF010000318.1:0-1259 GCF_040398885.1 Mycobacterium sp.
TGATGATCGGTTCGGTGGTGCCGCCCATCACGACGAAGTGCGGTTCGTCGGCGATGGATCCGTCGTAGGTGATTCGGTAGAGCTCAGGCGGTTTGGTCTCCCCGTAATGCGCCACCTCGGCGACGCAGAGTTCGACCTCGTAGGGCTTGGGCTGCTCGGTGAAGATGGTGCCCAGGGTCTGGGCGTAGACGTTCGCCAATTGCCGGCCACTGACGTCGCGCCGGTCGTAGGCGTACCCGCGGGTGTCGGCGTACTGGATTCCGCCGCGGCGCAGGCTGTCGAACTCGTTGAAGCGGCCGACCGCGGCGAAACCGACGCGGTCATAGATCTCGCTGACCTTCTGCAGCGACCGGGACGGGTTCTCCGCGACGAACAGCACACCGCCGGCGTAGGCCAGGGCAACCACGCTGCGGCCCCGGGAAATTCCCTTCCGTGCCAGTTCGGACCGCTCCCGCATCGCCTGCTCGGGCGAAATGAAATAGGGAAAACTCATGCCCGCGACCCCGTCATGAATCAGACCCCATCATGAATCAGCGCGGGGCGCTGCGTTGCTCGGCCGACCGCCCGGGCCGAAATCGTCTGTGCGCGTGCGGATTTCGATCACCTCGCGGGCCAGTCCGGCAACCCGTTCCTCGGGCACCTCCTGGGCGCCCTCGGCGCCGATGGTGACCGCGGTGGGGTAAATTCCCCGCACCAGGTCTGGCCCGCCGGTGGCGGAGTCGTCGTCGGCCGCGTCGTAGAGCGCCTCGATGGCCACCTTCAGAGCCGAATCCGCGTCGACGACAGCGGGATACAGCTTCTTGATCGAGGCCTTCGCGAACAGCGACCCGGAGCCGACGGCCTGATAGCCCTCCTCCTCCATGTGCCATCCGCCGGCGGCGTCGAACGAGACGATCCGCCCGGCGGCTTCGGCGTTGGCGTCGTTGATGTCGTAGCCCACCAGCAGGGGAAGCGCCACGAAACCCTGCAGCGCCGCGCCGAGATTGCCGCGGACCAGGATCGCCAGCCGATTGACCTTGCCGGGGAACGTCATGGGAACACCCTCGAGCTTCTCGTAGTGCTCGAGTTCCACGGCGTAGAGGCGGGCGAATTCGACTGCCAGCGCGGCGGTGCCGGCGATGCCGGTCGCGGTGTAGTCGTCGGTGATGTAGACCTTCTGCACGTCGCGCCCGGCGATCATGTTGCCCTGGGTGGCCCGGCGGTCACCGGCGATCAGCACACCGCCGGGATATTTCAGGGCCACGATGGTGGTCCCGTGC
>NZ_JBBATF010000319.1:0-1247 GCF_040398885.1 Mycobacterium sp.
GGTGAAAACCAACGTCACCGCCGGATATCCGGTGGCAATCGGCCTCTACACCAACGAATTCCGTTTCTACGGCCGGACCAATCCGAACGCCGGTGATCCCGTGTACGACCACATCGTGACCGTCACCGGCATCACCTCGAAGAGTCCGCTGACCGGCCCGGTCGCCTACTCCCCCGACGACGTCATCACCTTCAGCGACCACGGTCTGTGGACCGGAACACCCACCGGTCTTCCGCAGTACCTGTTCAGTTACGCCTTCGGCGCCTTGCCGGCGACCCGACGGCAGGCCAACACCGCCGGCGCGGCGGTGTACTCGCTGCCCGACACCGGAGAGAACTACGGCATCGCCATCACCGGGGTCGCCGACCGGAACAAAGAGACGGTCCCGGTCCGACTCACGACGAGCGTCAACGCCGAGAACCCGCCGATGGTCAACGGTTCCACCAGGCGTCCGCCCGCGCGCCCGGTGACGCTGACCGTCACGGTGTCGAACCTGAATCCCGGCACCACCTACAACCTCTACCGGTACAGCACCATGGCGGCGGTTCCCGACGGCGGATTCAACGCCAACGCCTCGAAGGCGGCACAGAAGTGGAAGATAGTCGCCACCGGGACGACCTACACGATGCAACAGACCATCATGTCCAACGAGATCGCCGCGTACCGGGCCGTTCCCGCCACCGCGGGGTGACCTCGTTGCGCGGCACCGGGCCAAAACTGTAACGTGTTCTAGTTAGAGGACTACAGCGGAGGCCCGGATGACCACCGATATTCGTGAGATCGACAGCGGGACACTGCCCGACCGGTACGCCCGGGGCTGGCACTGCCTGGGGCCGGTGCGGACCTTCCTGGACGGCCAACCGCACTCGATCCATGCATTCGGCACCAAACTGGTGGTGTTCGCCGATTCGCAGGGCGACCTGCACGTACTGGACGGCTACTGCCGCCACCTCGGCGGCGATCTCTCTCAGGGCACCGTCAAGGGCGATGAGATCGCCTGCCCGTTCCACGACTGGCGGTGGGGCGGTGACGGCCGCTGCAAACTGGTGCCCTACGCGAAGCGCACTCCGAAACTGGCCCGCACCCGCTCCTGGCAGACCGACGTGCGCGGCGGCCTGCTCTTCGTGTGGCACGACCACGAAGGCAATCCCCCGCCGCCGGAGGTGCGGATCCCGGAGATCCCCGAGCACGGCGATCCGGACTGGACAGGGTGGAACTGGAACTCGATGCTGATCGAAGGTTCCAAC
>NZ_JBBATF010000320.1:0-1159 GCF_040398885.1 Mycobacterium sp.
AGTCGCTGTACGACTTCAACCTGGCGACCTACGACGAGGGCGACACCTTCGACCAGTCCGCGGCCAAGGGCTTCGTGCACGTCCACGGCCTGTCGTCGAAGATCGCCGCCCGCCGGGACCTGGGGCTGTGACATGACGCCCAAACCGACATTCGGGCGCGAAAGTGTTGGTGAATCCCGCCAATTCGTCGATGTCGACGGGACGGGCCGGCCGCTGTGAACGCCGACGCGGGAACCACCAACCAGGGCTCGCTGTGGGGCGGCCGCTTCGAGGGCGGTCCGGCCGACGCTCTCGCGGCCCTGAGCCGCTCCACCCACTTCGACTGGGTGCTGGCGCCCTACGACGTCGCGGCGTCGAAGGCGCACGCGAAGGTGCTGCACGCCGCCGGCCTGTTGACCGACGACCAGCGCGACGGATTGCTGGCCGGCCTGGACAGCCTGGGCAGCGACGTCGCCGACGGCAGCTTCGCGCCGTTGGTGACCGACGAGGACGTGCACGGGGCGCTGGAGCGCGGGCTCATCGACCGGGTCGGCCCGGACCTGGGCGGGCGGCTGCGGGCCGGAAGGTCCCGCAACGACCAGGTGGCGACCCTGTTCCGGATGTGGTTGCGCGACGCGATGTCCCGGGTGGCCGGCGGTGTCCTCGACGTGGTCGACGCGCTGACCGCCCAGGCGGCCGCACACCCGGCGGCGGTGATGCCCGGCAAGACCCACCTGCAGGCCGCCCAGCCGGTGCTGCTGGCCCACCACCTGCTGGCCCACGCCCACCCGCTGTTGCGCGACGTCGACCGGATCGCCGACTTCGACGCGCGCGCCGCGGTGTCGCCGTACGGTTCCGGCGCGCTGGCCGGCTCGTCACTGGGACTGGACCCGGACGCAATCGCCGCGGACCTCGGCTTCGCCGCGGCCGCGGACAACTCGATCGACGCCACCGCCTCGCGCGACTTCGCCGCCGAGGCCGCGTTCGTGCTGGCGATGATCGGCGTCGACCTGTCGCGCCTGGCCGAGGACGTCATCCTCTGGAGCACAACGGAATTCGGCTACGTCACCCTCGACGACGCCTGGTCGACCGGCAGTTCCATCATGCCGCAGAAGAAGAACCCCGACATCGCCGAACTGGCCCGGGGCAAGGCCGGCCGGCTGATCGGCAACCTGGCCGG
>NZ_JBBATF010000321.1:0-1142 GCF_040398885.1 Mycobacterium sp.
AGGTGATGGTGCCGTCGGGGTATTGCCTTTCGCCCCAGCCCCTTTCACCGGTCCAGAATGTTTTGAGCAAATGGTGCCCGCGGCACAGCAGCGCGATGTTGGAGGGATGGGTGGGCCCGCCGGACTGCCAGGGCACGGTGTGGTCGAGGTCGCAGTATTCGGCGGGTTTGTCGCAGCCGGGGAAACGGCAGTGCAGATCGCGGCAGCGGATGAACTCGGCCAGGGCCGCCGAGGGCCGGTAGCGGGCTTCCGGACAACTCAGGGCCGATCGATCGAGTGGGCGCAGCTTGGCGGTGGTGGCCAGTTCGCGCAGCAGGGCCGGTGGGATGCTGCCGTAGCCGGGGAGATAGCCCGGCGTCTCGCTCTCTCCGTCGAGCGCGGCTTGCTCAGCGATCACGTGGATCACCACCGCCGGCGGCGCGGTGGCGCCGGCCGACGGGCAATCCGCGGCGCCGCATTCGCAGCCGAATTCGGCTGGTGCGCCGGCCAATGCGACCAGGGCATCGGCGCGGCGTTGTTCCTTGGTGCGCGGGTCCGGGCGGCACACGCTGTCGGCCATCTGGTCGAGGGTGCGTTGCAGAGCGGCGGCGTCGGGGGTGCGCAGGGCGCCCCAGAACTCGACCACGCCGTTGTGAGGTTCACCGAAGTCGATGCAACGGTCCTCGGCGGCCTGGTGGGCGGCGCGCACGGCTGCCGGGTCGAGGGCGCAGACCCAGTGGTCGATCAATTGATCCAATCGCTTGCGCGACAGCTTGTTCCACTTATTTGCAGACCTGGCCAGGATGGCGTCGATCCGGCCGCGTAACTCGGGATCGGTGATCAGTGCGGTGCGGAACACCGCCGCGACGATGACGCGTAAGTCGACCTGGCCTGCGGCGAACACCGCGCCGAGTTCGGGCAACTGCTCGAGGAGGGCGACCCCGTAGTTCATCTGCCAGGAAGCGCGGTGGCGGCTGATGCCGAGTTCGGCGCCGACCTCGGCGGCGACCGCTTCCCAGTTGTCGATGCACCATTGGGTTCGGTCGTCCTCGTCGACCGCCGCGGTGCGCAACTGCACCAGACGACCGGCCAGCAGAACCCGCTGCGCAGTAGCCATCCGCTCATCGCGCTGCGCGGCCGACATTCGCGCCAGCACCGCCGCC
>NZ_JBBATF010000322.1:0-1112 GCF_040398885.1 Mycobacterium sp.
TCGGCGAGGTCGGCAACGCCGAGCAGGCCAACATCAACTGGGGCAAGGCCGGCCGGATGCGGTGGAAGGGCAAGCGCCCCACCGTCCGTGGTGTGGTGATGAACCCGGTCGACCACCCGCACGGCGGCGGCGAGGGCAAGACCTCCGGTGGCCGTCACCCGGTCAGCCCGTGGGGCAAGCCCGAGGGCCGCACCCGCAAACCGAACAAGCCGAGCGACAAGCTCATCGTCCGTCGCCGGCGCACCGGCAAGAAGCGCTAGGCAGGAGAGTAGGCAATGCCACGCAGCCTGAAGAAGGGTCCGTTCGTCGACGGCCATCTGCTCAAGAAGGTCGACGTCCAGAACGAGAAGAACACCAAGCAGGTCATCAAGACCTGGTCTCGTCGATCCACCATCCTCCCGGACTTCATCGGTCACACCTTCGCCGTCCACGACGGCCGCAAGCATGTGCCGGTTTTCGTCACCGAGGCGATGGTGGGCCACAAACTGGGCGAGTTCGCCCCGACGCGGACGTTCAAGGGTCACATCAAGGACGACCGGAAAGCGAAGCGGCGATGAGCGCTCGCGCGAAGAGCATGGAGCCCCGATAATCATGACGACTGTTACTGAATATCCGTCCGCCTCGGCGGTGGCGAAGTACGTGGGGATCTCGGCCAGCAAGGCCCGCCGGGTGATCGACCTGGTGCGCGGGAAGTCCGTCGAGGAGGCCCTCGACATCCTGCGCTGGGCCCCGCAGGCCGCCAGCGAACCGGTCGCCAAGGTGATCGCCAGCGCGGCGGCCAACGCCCAGAACAACAACGGCCTGGACCCGCGCACCCTGGTGGTCGCGACGGTGTACGCCGACGAGGGCCCGACCGCCAAGCGCATCCGGCCGCGCGCGCAGGGCCGCGCCTACCGGATCCGCAAGCGCACCAGCCACATCACCGTGATCGTCGAGAGCCGTCCGCCGCGTGATCAGCGGGCCGGGCAGTCGACGCGGTCACGTCGCGCCGAGGGCAGCAAGGCAGCCAAGAAGGGAGGCTCGCGCTAGTGGGCCAGAAGATCAATCCCCACGGATTCCGGCTCGGTATCACCACCGACTGGAAGTCCCGGTGGTACGCCGACAAGCAGTAC
>NZ_JBBATF010000323.1:0-1067 GCF_040398885.1 Mycobacterium sp.
CCGACGATCCAGACGTTGTTGTCGACTTCCCAACTGCCGCCGTCGAGTTCGAAGGTGCCGCGGGTGACCACCCGCCGGATGCCGGTCACAGGACCACCACCGAGCGCAGCACCTCACCGGCGTGCATCTTGTGGAAGGCCGCCTCGACGCCGTCCAGTCCGATCCGTTCGGAGACGAACCGCTCCAGCGGCAGCCTGCCCTGCCGGTACAGGCTGATCAGGGTGGGGAAGTCCCGCTCGGGCAGGCAGTCGCCGTACCAGGAGGACTTCAGCGAGCCGCCGCGGGAGAAGAAGTCGACCAACGGCATCTCCAGCCGCATGTCCGGGGTCGGAACACCCACCAGCACAACGGTTCCGGCCAGATCCCGGGCGTAGAACGCCTGCCTCCAGGTCTCCGGGCGGCCAACCGCGTCGATCACCACGTCGACCCCGAAACCGTCGGTCAGGTCCTGGATGGTCTCAACGACGTCCGACTCGCGGGCGTTGACGGTGTGGGTGGCGCCGAAGTCCCGCGCCCACTCCAGCTTCGCGGCGTCGGTGTCGACGGCGATGATCTGCCGCGCGCCGACCAGTCGCGCCCCGGCGATGGCGGCGTCGCCCACCCCGCCGCAGCCGATCACCGCGACGGTGTCGTCGCGGCCGACCGCGCCGGTGTTGATCGCGGCGCCGATCCCGGCCATCACCCCGCAGCCCAGCAGTCCCGCCACCGCCGGGTCGGCGCCGGAATCGACCTTGGTGCACTGCCCTTCGTGCACCAGGGTCTTCTCGGCGAACGCCCCGATGCCCAGCGCCGGGGTCAACTCGGTGCCGTCGGCCAATGTCATCTTCCGGGTGGCGTTGAAGGTGGCGAAGCAGTACCACGGCCGGCCGCGCCGGCAGGCCCGGCACTGCCCGCAGACCGCCCGCCAGTTCAGGATGACGAAATCGCCTGGTGCCACGTGAGTCACGCCTTCGCCCACCGTCTCCACGATTCCGGCGGCCTCATGTCCCAGCAGGAACGGGTAGTCGTCGTTGATACCGCCCTCGCGGTAGGTCAGGTCGGTGTGGCAGACCCCGCAGGCCTTGACG
>NZ_JBBATF010000324.1:0-1059 GCF_040398885.1 Mycobacterium sp.
GCTGCAGCCCAGCAGGTCGGACTCCAGCCAGTTGTCCTTCCAGTTCTCCAGGATCGCGATGGAGCGGGTGACGTCGGAGAGCGACGGCGCGCCCATCACCCCGCCCGGCACCATGAAACTCGAGTGCGGCCACTGCCCGCCGAAGATGGCGTACACCTCGACCGGCTTCTGGGAGAGCACCACACCCTTCTGGTAACTGGTGCCGACGTAGGGCGCGTACCGGCGGACCGCCTCGTCGTACATCGGGGACTTGGCGTAGTTCTTGTTGGTCAGGTCGATGGCGAACAGGGCGTAGTAGTAGCGCGGGATGGACTGCAGCGTCTCGCAGGCCTGGGCGATGTTGCGGACCAGGGTGGCATTGGCCGGCATGGTGGTGCGCCAGGCGGTGTCCAGCGCGTAGGCCGACTTGTAGAGGTGGCTGCCGCCGCAGATCCCGCAGATGCGGGGGGTGACGATGAGCCCGGCCTGCGGGTCCTTGCCGCGCAGGATGATCTCGAAGCCGCGGAACATCGCAGCCTCGGTCCAGGCCGAGGTGACGACGCCGTCTTCGATGGTGACCCGGACGTCGAGGTCGCCCTCGACCCGTCCGAGGGGGCTGACGTGAAGATCAAGGGCGGTCATGTGAAGGGGTCCTCCGGGGTGGTTGGGTTCGCCAATAAACCGAGTGCGTGGGTCAGACCACGAACATGTCTTCTTTGGACCAGTTCGGCGCCGCCAACCGGGCGGCGGCGGCCGAGGCCATGTAGGACAGCTTCTTGGTGCCCGTCCCGGTCTCCTTCGGGATCACCCCGGCGACCTTCTGGGTCTTGAACACCGTGCCGGGGGCCAGGTCGAAGTGCGGGAACTCCGGTTCGGTGCATCCGTAGCAGGGCTGGCCCGCGCGGGTCTTCGAGGACTGGCGGTTCCACAGGATGCGGTTGCACGGCGAGTGCGTCATCGGCCCGCGGCAGCCGAACTCGTAGAACAGGCAGCCGGTGCGGGTGCCCTCGCCGAAGGACATCGTCGACTGCTTGTACTCGTAGAACTGCACCCGGGTGCAGCCGGTCTGGGTGAAGGTCT
>NZ_JBBATF010000325.1:0-1036 GCF_040398885.1 Mycobacterium sp.
CAACGCCGGCCCGATGCAGCCACAGGTCCAGTTCGCGTCCACCAGGCTCACCGAAACGCGCTTCGATGACGATGGCGGCCTCGAGGTATGACGCAGTCGACATCAACCGGACCGGGGCGGCCGCCACGGCAGCTTCGAGCCCTGGCGCCTCCGGTTCGTCGTTGAGCATCGCGACCAGCGCCGAGGTGTCGAGCACCATCAGGTCGGCAACCCGTGATCGTCGTAGCCGATGACCTCGTCGCCGGCTCGGGTGTCCACTACCGGCAGGGCCGCGCATCGACGGCGGATCCTGGCCAGTTCCTCACCGAGCGGGATCGTCCTGGTTCGCCCCGCCTCGCGGGCCAGCCGCTCCCTGAGTGCGACCACAATCGCCTCGGTCAGGGTTTCCCCCGTGCGAGCCGCCAGTTCCCTGGCCAACCGATCAGCCTCGGGGTCTTTGATACTCAACGCCATAGTGCGGATTATATATTTTGAGGTTGATTCTGGACTGTGCTGATCGGCGATGGACCAACCCACCACCCGGCGGGAGAAGACATCGAGGACGACCGCGGCGTAGACCCAGCCCTCACCGGCTTGGATTCCAGCGGTGCGGTGCCGGGTGATGTCGGTGACCCACAGCCGGTCCGGGCCCTCTGCACGAAACTGAACGGTTGAACAGGTCCGGCCACAACGCCGCTGCCGGCCGGGGCCGGCGCCACCAGCGGCGGTGCACCCCTTTCAGCCCGACCAGTTTCATACGTCTTTTACGCCCGGCTATGGGCACGGCAGAGAGGTCAGTCAGAATCGAAGGTCGACCCACTGACCGACTGGCACAGGCGAATTGTAGGTTTCGGCGTCGGTGCTGCCGTGGCAAGCGTTTCTGATATGGCACACGTACCAGCTAAAACCCATGTTGGCCAACGGCGCATCCACCTTGACGGCGAACACGGTTACGTTGCCCGCGACGGAACCCGGGGGAACTTTGATATCGCCCGGCGCGTAGGGGCCTGGCCCTGCCGTTTCGGCCCCTGTCGGGGCTGGAACGTCGAGCCAACTG
>NZ_JBBATF010000326.1:0-1025 GCF_040398885.1 Mycobacterium sp.
GGGCCGCTCTGCAGGATCGCGGCCCGGAACAGTCCGTAGGACTCCGGCGCGACGAGGTGGTCGCACACCGACATCGCCCCGGCCGATTCGCCGGCGACGGTGACCCGGGTGGGGTCACCCCCGAAGGCGGCGACGTTGTCGCGCACCCACCGCAGGGCGGCCTGCTGATCGGCCAGTCCATAGTTGCCGACGGCGCCGTCGGGACCGGCCAGCGCCGGGTGGGCGAGGAATCCCAACGCGCCGAGTCGGTAGTTGATGGTGACGACGACGATGTCGCCGCGCGTGGTCAGCCGGCGGGAGTTGTAGATGTCGGAACTGCCGTTGAGGAAGCCGCCGCCGTGGATCCAGACCAGCACCGGCCGGCGGGATTTCGGGGTGGCGCCATCGGGTGTCCAGACCGTCACACTGAGGCAGTCCTCGCTGGTCGACAGTCCGAAGTCCGGGTCGGCGCGGGTGTCCTGGATGCAGCGCGGACCCGGTCTGGTGGCGTCGCGCACCGGCGCCCACGGGGCCGGCGTCGCCGGGGGCTGCCAGCGCAGCGGCCCCACCGGCGCAGCCGCGTACGGGATGCCCTGGAACAGCCGGTAGCCGCGTCCGTCGACCGAGGCGGCCACCCCGCGCACTGGGCCGTCGGCCGTCCGCACGACCGTCGGGTCCGGGGCTCCGGCCGGGGCGGCGGTTCCGCATCCGGCGCTGATCACGACCGAGCCCAGCACCGCGCCGGCACGGCGGACCAGTCGGCCGGAGGAACGGGACGGCACGGCATCCGAGACTACGCGGAGGGTGTGCCGCCCAGCGCATAAGCGGCGTTATGCTGGACCTTCATCGAGTACCGAGTCACGCCGAGGAGAGTCGATGAGCGCACGGATCACGGACGCGGCCGCGCGGGTCCTGGCCGATCCGCTCGCCTACACCGACGAGAAGAGACTTCACGAGGCGCTCGCGCACTGCCGCAGGCACGCGCCGGTGGCCTGGGTGGACGTCGACGAATACCGGCCGTTCTGGGCGATCACCAAGCACGCCGA
>NZ_JBBATF010000327.1:0-1021 GCF_040398885.1 Mycobacterium sp.
GGATGCCCTTGTAGTTGGCCCACTCGTCGGGCAGGGCGATCAGGTTGACCTTGCCTTCGGCCTTGCACTCTTCGTACAGGGCGGCCAGCGGGTCGGCCGGCGCTGCGCTGGTCTCAGGGGCGGCGCTGGTCTCGGGGGCGGCGCTGGTCTCTGGCGCTGCACTGGTCTCGGGCGCAGCCGTGGTGGCGGCTGCGGCGGTGGTCTCGGTGGTCTCCTCGTCGCTGCCGCAGGCGGCCAGCAGGAGGCCGGTCGCTGCGAGGGCGGCGAGAACTTTCTTTGGTGCTCTCATGGAATGCCTTCCGTTCACGTGGGGGTATGGCACGCGCAACGTAGCACCGCCGAGCGACGCAAGATGACAGGCCTTTGTCGCTCGGCCGTCGTCCAGGTGAACAGATGGTGAACGAGTCCGCTGAGCAGGGTGTTTCCGGTAGGCGGCGCCGGGGTGTGACCGCGGCGCACGGGCATCGGCGGCCCCGGGGCTACCGTGTGCTCGGTCGATCGACGGCCGACGCAGGGGAGGATCGTTCGTGGCGCAGGTCAGTCCGGGTGCAACCACCTACGACCACATCGTGGTGGGTGTCGGTGCGCTGGGCAGCGCGACGGCGTACCGGCTCGCGCGTGCCGGTGCTGGTCGGGTGCTGGCGATCGAGCAGTTCGCCCTCGGGCACGGCCGGGGCGGCTCGGACGACCACTCGCGGATCATCCGTCACGCCTACCACTCGGCCGTCTACACCGCGCTCACCCACGAGATGTTCCGCGCCTGGCGCGACGTCGAGGCCGAGTCCGGCCTACAGCTGGTCACCACCACGGGCGGCCTCGACCTGGCCCGGCGCGGCACACCGGGTGAGCTCGAGCTGCACAACTACGGCGCCACATTGCCGGCCGACGTGGAACGCGAGCACCTCGACGCCGACGAGGTGCGCCGCCGGTGGCCGCAGTGGCAGATCGACGACGACACTGTCGCCGTGTACCAGCCCGACGGTGGCTTGCTCGACATCCGTCGGGCGAACGGTGCCCACCG